>CAIMVM010000110.1 GCA_903844895.1 uncultured Pseudomonadota bacterium | reverse complement strand
TGGATCTACAATCCCATCGAAATGCTTAATGATAGAACAAGTCTTGTCATCCATGGCAAGAGTCTCCAAATTTTGAATTTTGGGGACATTTTACTTGGACTAAGCACCTTAAATCACTATGTTTTTAATGCGGAGGCCCTGGTTTCGATTACGTTTAGATTGCATAATCATTTCCTTGCTTTATGATAGAACTTTTAGGATCTTTCAACATGGAAGTGAACTCTCTATGGCTAAGCCAAGTATTCCCTGAACCCAAAAACTATCTCCCCCGTGCTCTATTGCAACTGTTTCAGGATCGGGCATCGGACTACTCTTGGAAGATATTAGGGTCTTCCCTAAAAGAAGCCATTTCTCAGGCAGTCTCTGAAGTTCCAACTGGCGATAGGCTGCAAGGTCAAATTCATCCAGGTGCATGGCTCTTAGGAGATCAGATTGTGATAGAGGCTGGAGCCATTGTGGAAGCAGGCGCCTATATCGAAGGACCGACTTTTATTGCTAAGGGAGCCGTGGTCCGCCACGGAGCATACATTCGCGGTTATGTCTATGCAGGGCCTAATTCTATAATTGGACATACCACCGAAGTAAAAGAGACTCTTTTACTTGCAGAGGCCAAGGCAGCCCATTTTGCCTACCTCGGCAATTCCATACTAGGAAATCAAGTTAACCTGGGAGCTGGCACGAAACTAGCCAATTTAAGACTTGATCATCAAAATATTAAAATGAGATTTGGCGAAGACATCCTTGATACAGGCCTTAAAAAGTTTGGAGCAATCCTTGGTGATCACGCCCAAACGGGCTGCAATTCGGTTACCAATCCAGGAACTGTTTTATTACCGGCAAGCGCCATTCTTCCCTGTACAGTTGCCACAGGAATCGTTTCCAACAGGCGCGGTCTAGTAAAGAAAAAATAGAACATGTTTGCCGCCCCAGGCAAATGTTTGGGACGGCAGCTGTTCTCACCAGAAAAGTCCGGTCCGTAACATTTTCAGACATCTATCAAGCTGGCTTCAAGTCTCTGGATAGATAGTTCTCTAAAAACCGGCCTAATCGGGAGATACAAAAATTCAAAAGAAAATAGATAATCGCTACAACAAACCAAGTTTCAAAACTTCTAAAACTTACAGCAACCACACTTGTCGCTGCTTTCGTTAGCTCCATAATGGAAATTACAGAAACTAAGCTGGAATCCTTAACCAAACTGACATATTGACCAATCAAAGCAGGTAAAATTCGCCTTAGAATTTGGGGGCCTGCCACAAAGCGTGCGATCATGAGGGATGAAAGCCCAAGACTTCTAGAGGCTTCCCATTGGCCTTTTTCCAAATGCCCTATGGCGGAGCGGAGAATCTCCCCAAAATAAGCGCTGCAAAAAAGGGACAAGCAAACAATTCCTGAAACCTGCGCACTCCATTCAAAAGCGGTTCCAACTACAAAATAAATCACATAGAGCTGAACCAAAACGGGCGTATTCCTAAAGACCTCTACGAAACAAACGGCGCTGTGCCGCAAGATAACATCCTTGCTATTTAATGCCAGACCAATAAAAAAACCAAGGATTGAGCCACATAGTATGGAGAATAAAGAGATCCAAATGGTACACCACAGGCCCTCAAGTAACATGCCGGGCTCGCCATCAGCCCAAATGTAACTAAGCACGCTTACAAAGTCCCAATCATAATCGAGACCAAGAAACGCTTTCACGACAAGCCCCAACAAGATCGTCAAGAAACACAGAGAGACTAAAGAACCGAACTGAAATTTCCGACTTCTCTTCATTTAAGAAAATCCGGAAAGTCTTTTAGCCAATCCATGGTTTTAAAATAATGGTCTTTTGCTTTTTGATAGGACCCGTCTTTTTTCCAGCCCTCGAAAAAAGTTGCGAACGCCTGGGCCAATGCAGAATCCTTCTTTCGAAACGCAATCCCTAGGTTCTCAGCGCTCATCAGCTCAGCCAGGACAACAACTTTGGAGCTGTTTTTAGACGCATAAATGTCGATATAAGGTTTGTCGTAAATAAAAGCATCAACTTTTCCGAGCGCTACCGCACTAGCGCAGTCACTTTCGCTGTCAAACCTCCTGAGAATCGCATTTTTAAGTTCCTTACTCGCAAAGGTATCCCCAGTGGTACCTGTCTTTAAAGCAACAGTGTATTTCTTTTGATCAAGGTCTTTTAAGCTCTTGATTTCTACACCGCGGCTTGCCGCTACCATGACAACTAAGCCAGCCTGATAATACGGAGAACTAAACTGCACCACGCGGCTTCTATCCTCTGTAATCGTCATGCCTGAAGCAATGAGATCAAATTTACCTGAGATAAGCGCGGGGATGATGCCATCCCACTTTGTGTCGACAAATTCCGCTTTTGCGCCTAATGATTTTGCAAATTCGGAAATCATATCTACGTCAAAACCAACCCAAGTTCCGTTCTTGGTTCGCATTTCAAAAGGAATAAAACCAGATTCTAATCCCACGCGTAAAACCGACGAAGCTTTGACTTTAGCTAATGTGTCCATCTTATCGTTGGTGTCTTTTCCGAGGGACTTGAACTCTAGTCCTGGAAGCCATCCTGAAACAGAAAGTAGAAAAAACAAACAAAACAACCGTTGAGCCATAGAAAACTCCTCATTATAGCTACACTTGCTCATCGATCTTAAATTAAAGAGGACATTTTCCAAGCAGTATTTTATCTTGAAGGTAGCCAATCATCAAAAAACCTAAGTTGAACTTTGGCTCGACATTTGATACTCACCAAAGCTAAATAGGATACAAGTTCAACCCGCTGACAACCTAAAAATTTTGTAGGATACCTCCACATGATAAAATCTATCGACGTCCAGGGATTTCATGATCTCCAAAAAAACGACAAAAATCTCTATTTTATAGACGTCAGAGAAAAGGATGAATATGAAGATGTTCACGCCATAGGAACCCTTAACTTCCCTTTAAGTAGCCTTAACCCTGCGGAAATTTTAAAGCAAATTCAGGCCACAAAATCGACTCCTCTCTATTTTATCTGCCGATCCGGTAAAAGAAGCTATTTGGCCGCAGAGCAATTTAAAAGTTACGGCTGCCTCGAACTAACAAATGTTGAAGGGGGAACTCTAGCTTGGCTCGAGAACAGCCTACCAAATAGTCAGGACTAGCTTGAACAAGGTTTGCCCATAGAATTAGAAACCAGGCTAGCTTGCCTTAGGCACGCCTAAATCAAGGGAGACGTCCTAGACTAGCCTTGTGGTTGTTCCTTCCACAAAAACAACTTGGGGATCTCACAGCATCCAGCCAATAAAAAAGTTAGGAGGTAGTTGGTTTCAAAACTCATTCGTATGGCGAATGGTAGATAGCACGTAAGAAATAGAGCCTTTCCCGTCAAATGAATCACTTCCTTTTGAATCTGACCAGTCAGACAACCCAAGCAATTAGGCATAAGCTTCCATCTAGAATATAGGCTTTAAAAGAGAAAAAGTCCTTTCAAAGAGTAATTCAACTCAATCCTTGAAAGGAGCCAAACATAGGCCAGATTCAGATTCAATTCCAGTTTCTTAATGCATGTCAGCCATAGCGATTAACAGCGGCCAGAAATTGTAGCAGGCTAAAGCTAGAATTAAGATGTCTACTTGGATATAGCCTCTAGCACCTTTTTGGAAGAGGAATCATAAGCATAAAGACCGAAGAGGCTTAACTTAAATAGCAAGTCCTGGTTTTTCATAGAACAGGTCGCAATGATTAATTACTATTCTTTAAGTGTCCAAACTGCCCTTACGCCATCCGTTCCACGTAGCTTAAGTTCTTTGCCATTTGCAACAAGTTCAAGGCTCCTTATTCGGTCTTCTGCAAGTCTTTGCTGGGCAGTGTTCATTAGAATTCTACCGTTATCTGAGATATAAGTGAACGGAAACTCAAAAGGAGCACCTTGGCAGTATATGATTTCGGGCCCTAGTCCGGCTACCTTAAAATTAAGGCAAGTAATATGGCCTGCCGCGCAGATAGTTTCTTGTTTTCGGCAGAAAGATTCACAGATGCATGGAAACATTCTTGTCGTGGCAAACAGGTTTTTTCCAAGCTCTAAAATGTGTTCCTCATGTGGCATTATAAAAAAAGATCTTTCTTTAAAAGAAAGAGTTTACACCTGCGACTGCGGCATTTCACTTGATAGAGACTTAAATGCGGCTTTGAACTTAAGGAATTTAATAGAAATAGGGCCAGCTAGGTCCTAATTTAAGCCCAGGGAGATGACGGCTCTGGCTATTTGGAGTTTTTCCAAGAAGCCAACCAGCATCGATGAAGTGGGAAATGAACAGCAGGCTTGCCTGAGCAAATTTGCGTAAGTTTCATGTAGCGGTGATATCCAGTCCATTTACACCAGAATATGTGAATGGACATGGAATTCTATTTTTAGACACAAATGAAAAAGGCCGTTATGTCTTTAAATGCCGCAGCTGTGACACTATCATTGAAGCCGTCACCTCCTAGGTGGAAAGTTTCCAATTTTGGGATTTAAATTTTACCGAAATTAAACTAGACTCGACCTATGCACATAGTATTGATATTTTCCATTTATTTCACTTATCTTGGCGCGCCATTGGCATTCGATAGGACGGGAGATCCATGAAAGTTGCCTTCTTGTTATTTTGCGGAATGGGGCTATACGCATGTAAGTCCACACTCTCAAAGGAATTTACTAACAAAGAGTGCTCTACCGCTAAACCAGATGCCAGCCCCTATTCCGCAAAGATTTTTTCTGCTGCCTTGGAAGAGTCCGTTAAAATTGCGGCAGTTAATGAGGAAAATTTAGATTTACTTGCAGATTTTTTTCCTAGGGCTCAGATCGATAGCTTTCTAAAGGGCGAAGTCCCCCATTTATTGTATTCTGAAATAGAGAGCTGTGCCCTCAATGAAAGCATAGCTCAAGCTGCCAAAGGGAATATTGCAGAGCTTAGTTTGATGCGAGCGCCCAATTCCAAAGCTTGGGGAGGGTCAGTTTTATTTCACGGGGATGTTTTCCCGCAACTTACATTTGAAGCTCGCACTACGTCCTTTGGGGTTCCAGAGGAATTCCAAAGGAAGCTTTGGCTAAGCGCAAAGGATGCCGCCCAAGGCGCCGCCTGGTTCGAATGGAGAGAAGGAACCTTTAAATTCCATCGGAATGGTTCCATTAGAAAAGTCCTGGAACACCTACAAGCCCAATCTCAAAACCTTGAGCTTTTCCGTGGGGCAGGCGCTGATTCGTCTAACGGCGAGAGGATTATGTCTTTTCGCAATGAATCCACCATGTTTGGTAAAGATCCCAACCTGGTTTTGCAGGGGGTGTTTTTCACTACCTCAGAATCAGAAGCAAGAAGATGGGCCAATCCCAATCTGTCTTCGATTTCGACGACTCCTAACAGACTGTTAGAAATGGCTTCGAGCGATTCGCCTGGTGTTTTTTTAGATTTCAATCGAAAAAATCTGGATATCGCAATCATGATGAATTCCAAAAACCCCGACACCCTGGATCTCTTATCAACTTTGACACTAAAATGTTCTGTGAGTCCCACTATCGAGGTACCACTTGCGAATGACAGTGAAACTGAAGTTTCGGCTGAACCCCGACAAGGCCCCAGCGCGCCTTTATGTCTTTGAACTTCAGCCCCATAACAATCGCTGGGACTGATCCCCAGCTATCGAAAGAGGCAAATACGGACCCGAACTTTCTGCGGCACTCCTATTCATTCTAAAACCTAAAACCAGCTGGAGACTAGTTTCATTCCTTAGAGCAAAAGAGAGGAGCCAAGTCTTTAACGTTAGGTTTTCCAGCGATCACTCTAAAGAAAGTATGAACTTAACATCTGTCCAGCCTGCTTGGGGCTTGCCAAATCGATCTAAACGCGGCTGAAATCTAGAATTCAGGGCTGCTTTTTTGATATTATCATCCATTTTATAACCCACTTTTTTCTTCAAGTTAGCTTCTAAAACAGATCCGCTAACATCGACAAGAACCTCGACAATGACAGTGCCCTGAAGTCCTGCATCAATCGCTTCGTCGGTGTATTTAATTTTCACAGACTGCAAAATGAGTTGAGCATCTCGAGAGAGATCCTGGAGCTCACCTGGATTGGCATTTCGCTTTCCATCGTCTTCAATCATTAAAGTATTTCCAGTGGGGACAGAAAGGCCCGTATCAGAAGTTGTTTTCGAGTCTTTCGCGACTCCAAACACAGGCGTAGCGGTTACCTTGGGTGGATCTTGCTTGGTCCTTGCCTCTTTCGGAATTTTCTTTTGCGCGTCTGACTTTGGTGGTTTGATTTTTTCTGGAGGAGGGGAAGGAGACACATCTGCCAACGTTACTTTGACGGGAGCATATGTTTTTTCTGGCTCGGAGCTATAGCTCGCAAAAGTAGAGGCAAGAATCAAATGGACCAAGACACTACAAACAACAGGAATGAGTCTATTTTTATTCATCTATGCCCTCTGAGAAAGGAGTTTACCAAATCTAGTTTCATTGACATAATGAAAACGCAAAATGGAAAAGGAAAAAACGAATGAACCTTATTGTCTGCTTTCTAGCATGCGTTGTCTATTTTAACGGCAAACATGTCTTTGCTGAAACCGCCAGTTCTCCTGAGGCCCTGCCACCAGAGACCGCTGCCTCTGAGGCCCAGGAAGTGCAAAAAACAGTGGAAGAGGTAACTCCTTTATGGACCGTAGAGTTGAAAGTGCTGGAGAAGGGAACTGGAGTCGCCGTTGGACGGGCTGAAGTTGCGGTGGGCCCCGCCAAGCAATATACCAACGCTACTGGCCAGCTTGCCCTACAAGGACGCACAGGTTCTTTTCAGCTGACAATTCAAAGAAACGGCTTTGAAATCTTTGAACTTGAAATAGACCCCAAAACCACCAAAGAAAAAACTGTCTACTTGATGCCGAGCACGCCTTCAGATAATGAAGTTTTAGTAAAAGCACAGAAAAGACCTGAAGTTTCCAAAAAAGTTCTGACGATTGCGGAGGCGACAAAAGCAGCGCCTGGCGGCGATCCAGGACAAATCACCAAAGTGCTTCCCGGCGTTCAAAGCAAGCCTCTGGGCTCCCAAATTGCTGTTCGCGGATCTGGCCCTGAAGATACTATCTATCAAGTTGACGATATTAAACTGCCGTTTCTTTTTCACCCCATTGGCAATATTTCCATCCTCCCTAAAGAGTACTTAAGTCAAATTGAATTTTCATCGGGTGGCTACGGTGCCCAGTATGGACTTGGTACAGGTGGCGTTGTAAAACTTATAACGACTACCGAAGCCCCCACTCGCAGCAAAAGCAGCTATACTCTCAATGTCCCATTTCTAGCGGCTGCTTACACAGATAAAGTGATAGATGAACACCGCTGGGTTTCTGTCGGAGTTCGTAAAAGCACCATCGAATATCTCCTGCCCAGTCTCCTTAAAAAAGGCGGCGGAAATGATTTAACGGTCGTTCCCTATTTTGCGGATGTGGTCACATCCTATTCGGATGTCTCTAGCGGAAATTTGGAGCGTTTTCAATATCTCTATTCCCAGGACGGACTGAAGCTTGCGGTTCCTGGCGGCACTGGATCAGGCGAAGAGGGAAAAAACCAATTTCGAGTCTTTGTAGATTTTCATGCCCTCTCCTATCAAAACGACCTTACACTTGGAAGTGGTTGGTCTCTTCATGTTGCACCCTACACGACTTACACTACCCAAGATTCTAATTTTAATGGAAACAAGGTCAAACTAAATTTTTGCCAGCTATTTTTGAATACAGAAGTAACCAAAAGACTGGAAGGCAAAGACAAACTGATTTTTGGTATGGAACCCTCCTATTTGAGGGGCAAAGTTGATGTTAACGCAATCGTGTTCCAAGATGATCCCTTCTTTGATCCAGAATCAGCCCCAAAACGCGCCGTACAAATTCATACAAAGTTTCCATTTGGAGCCGTTTGGACCGGTGCCGAGTTGAATTTTGGGGATCTGTTTTTATCCCCAGGACTAAGGGGCAGCTGGTCTGGACAAATGAAGAAAGCCATAGCTGACCCACGGTTGAGCGGGAGATACAAATTAGGGATTCAAACTGTTAAGTTTGCCGTTGGCAGCTATTCTCAAGAGCCGCAGCCACAAGCCTTAAGTGAAGTTTATGGCAATCCAGACTTGGCTTATATCCGCTCCATGCACTACGTACTTGGGTGGGAACGTCCAATCGAAGACAGATGGACGATTGACTTACAGCTCTTTAAAAAAGACTTTACCAATATCGTAAAGAATTTCACCGGCGAATACAAAAACTCAGGCAAAAGACAGGCTGTGGGATTTGAAGCTTTTGTACGACGAGAGTTTACGGGACGCTTGTTTGGCTGGCTTGCCTATACCTATTCTAAGGCAACAGACGTTGATTTTACCGGCGACAAAAAACATCCTTCAGAGTACGACCAAACCCATGTCTTTCACCTTCTTGGGAGCTACAAGCTTTCAAGCACTTGGGAAGCAGGCGGACGCATGGACATGAATACAGGAGATGTATTTACCGGCATAAGCGATGTCTATTACAACCCCAATACGGATGCTTATAAAGCGAAAGCAAGCGCAAACACCAATAATCGACGTCTTCCCGACTATAAAATTTTATCTGTCTATGCAGAGAAAAAGTCATTTTACGACACCTGGATTCTTAACTGGCGATTTGGCATCGAAGGCATAGGCCTTGGAAAGAAAGCTATAAATATGCAATATAACTATGACTACAGCAAAGAAGAATTGTTCACCGCACTCCCACCCATCCCCTATATTGAAGTGAGGGCTGAGCTATGAAAGCATTATTTCTAGTCGTTCTAACATTCCTTGGATGCTCCGGCGAGAGTGACCGCGTGGAAGCCATTTCTAAACTCAGAGCTTTAGGCGTCAGTGCAACTCCATCATTTGTCTCCCAGGAGGCCTCTCCAGGGGCTGCTGTTTCGTTAGAGTTTTTAGTTGCTGTCCCCAAAGATCACGTCATTACAGCTGAAGAATACGATATTTCAAAAGAGGAACCATTTTCATTTAAGATAACACCCGACCCTTCCACCATCACTTACCAAGATGTGGGCGATCTCAGAATCGCCAAAGTCACGGCCTCAGGAGTTTTGCCTCCGACTGCAGCGGCTATTGACTTTAGGGGCGTAAGCAGCTTCGGAATCAAGTATGGGTTAACCATAAAAGATGGCAGTGAGTCTGAAAATATAGTTGGTGCCGTGCTCATCTTCAAAGATGGAGCGTCTCCTGCACCATCTGGTTTAAATGTTTCCATTAGTGACCCCATTGACTTTAGTAACAATACAGAAGGTAACATTGCGGCTAACTTGCAAAACCCAACATCTGAAAAGTTTAAAGTCAGTTGGTTTGTTTCCTCAGGTGAAATCAAAAACCGGAGAGCTCTTATAACCAAGTGGACCCCTAATCGGTCTGGCGAGCAGGCCCTCATTGTTACCGCTAGAGGCTTAGATACAGGCGCTTTCACCATAAGCTCAAAAACGGTCACGGTAAAATAGAATGACCACCGATATAGTTCTATTTGATTTGCCTTATTCACGACCGCTGTGCCTGATAGGGCCCGTTTCGTATGGAGATCAGAGGTGTTTTAGCGCGCATCAACCCAGCTCATCTCCCAGCGGCAAACCTTGATTCCTCGCTAAAAAACTAGGCCATTAAACGCTCATGAAATTTTCTGGAACCTAAAAGGAGTCCTTAAGATGCTTCGATATAAAGAATCCTAGACGCTGACTTCAACGAGGAAGAGATCTTTTTGGCTAAAGTAGCAACGCCCTCCTCGCATTAGCTTTGAAGGATTCAGGCACCTTTCTTTCTTTCTTTCTTTCACGCTCCAGCTATATTTTGCAAGGCTCAGAGGGCACCTGCCTCACTGGCATTAATAGACTCTTTGCTGATGTCACAAAAACTCCTCACAGCGAACTAGAAAGCACCATGAGGTCGTCTAAGTTCTTAGACCTGGAATGACTTTCTAAAATCTTACTTTCTTCCTTGATTTAGATATAATACTGATTCAGTATTCTTAAATAGTATTAGTTACTTTGATCCTTCTTGTCCTATTCTAAACCATGATTCTCATAAGGGACCTTGTGATGCGCCGAACCCTACTAAACAAAAAAATCTCGAACATTATGGCTTTGGCTAAATATAGCCTCGCCCATCCCAACGATGAGCAAAGGGTACGGGAAGCTATTCTAAGGAATCAAGAATCATGGCTTACGCGACGTCAATTTATGGCTTTGTCGACAGCTTTTGGCGGCTCTCTTTTACTTCCTTCATGTGAGTTTCTGCAACCTAAATCCTTAATCAATAGCAGTTTAGATAGAAGTAAAAATATAGTTATATTGGGGGCTGGAGCGGCTGGATTGACAGCGGCTTACCGACTCATGCAAAAGGGAGTCTCTTCGAGCATCTATGAAGGTGAAGAAAGCCGAATCGGTGGACGCATTTGGACCCAACGTCCCTTCAATAAAGACGGTCAATTCATCGAACGCGGCGCTGAACTCGTTGATACATTGAATAACAACCTCATTCCGCTTGCTCAAGAGTTAGGCCTTGAAATTGAATTGTATGCACCCGGCGACCAGGGTGTCACAGCCGAGCTGTTTTACTATAAGGGCAAAAGATATACTGAAGAAAATCTCTATAGAGGTTTAAAACCTTTTTTAAAAAGCGTTGCCAAGGACATTGCAAAGGCATTCCCCGAAGAGGTTGAGTCCATCACTTATAAATCTATTCCACAGGAAAAATCCCAAAGAACGCGCGAACATGAAGCTATCTTGAAGTTTGATAGAATGTCCCTGCAAGAGTATTTTTCCTCAAAAAGATCAATCACGGATTCTTGGATAATAGAATTACTCTCAAAATCCTATTTAACCGAGTATGGCGACGATTTGTTTAACCAGTCGGCATTGAACTTCCTTTCCATTGCAGACACAGACCTTACTGATGGATTTACTTGGTACGGTTCCAGCGACGAGACAAGACGAGTTAAGGGCGGGAACGGTCAAATTACGGATCGCTTAGGGGAAAAACTAGAGAATCAGATTGGAATCCATCGCGGTCATATCTTAAGAGCCATTCGAGAATCCAGTAAAGGCTTGGTACTGGTATTTGATAAATCAGGCGGAGGCACAGTAGAAGTCTCTGCTGATCAAGTCATCTGCACGCTGCCGTTCTCGACGTTACGTCTAGTGGAAGGCATTCAAAATCTCGATCTTAGTCCCGTTAAAAAGAAATCGATTGCCGAATTAGGATACGGAATGAATGTCAAACATATGGCAGGCTTCACTAGCAAGGCCTGGAGAAAGGGCCTAGGGAAAGTACCACCTTCCACGGGAATGCTAACTACGGATCTTGGCATGGGCATGGTTTGGGAAACCAGTCGACTACAAGCTGGAAATTCAGGCATTTTAACCAATTTTTTAGGCGGAAACGACGGTATCATTGCGAGACCAGAAAGCAACCTGAAACGAATGCTTGGTGATTTAGATGCGTTTTGGCCAGGTTTGGCCCAACTGCACGACGGCAACTCTCAAATGCAGCATTGGCCAAGCGCCCCCCTAGCTCGCGGCAGCTACACGAGTCCAAAGATAGGACAATATACGTCCCTTTTTGGGTGTGAAGGCGAGACTGAATTGAAAGGAAAATTCCTTTTTGCTGGTGAACATACAAGTCCAGACTGGTGGGGTTATATGAATGGTGCCATTCAATCTGGAGAACGAGCGGCCAAAGAGGTCTTAGGAGAAAAAGTATCCTTAACGTCTCCTAATCGCAGAGGCTGGAAGAAAATGCCGGTCTAAAGAAATCAAACCCTTCACCCATCTAGATGGAAGGGCACTTTTAAAAGGAATGTTTGCTTCTAACGGTAAGCCTTCGTTTTTTGGGAAACATCTATTCCTTAAGGATATCTGAATTACTAGATGTTAAAGCCGTGTTTTCTGTACTCTCTGACTGAAATGCCTTGGGCAACAAGTTAAAGACCTCAGGAACAAAGGCATCCTCACAGTCAAGGTCTTTTTCTTGTGAAGGATCAGTAACAAAGGAGTGCTTGTATTAAAGACAAATTTCTTTATTTTTGTGTAAGCTATGTAGCCATTGCAAATAGTCTTTTGTGGACTCATAAAACATGGAACTAATGAAACTTACGAATCCTGAGGAGTCTTTTGTTTCCAGTCTGTGACTGCTTTATGAAACTGATGCAGGTTGCTCGTAAAACAGGGAAAATGATCGTCACAGAATGTCCAGATTGGAAAAGACAGAGATTCATGACAAGCCTAGCTATTCTCCCATTTCCATCAATTAAGGGTTGGAAATCCACAAATTTCTTATGAATGAGTGCTGCAGCTTCCAGACGTTGGCTTTTTTTTCTGGTTTTTGGATCATTGCTGATAAATTTCTTCATCAATCATGGCACTAAGGAATGAGGGGACCGTACAATCTGTACCTGTGATTACGACAGGGACAACTCTATATTGACCTCCATGAGCCTGATCGATTCAATAATAAAAAAGCCTGTGAATACCTAGAATACCTTTTTCAGAAATGGTTTTCTATTTTGAAAGATCGTAAACCAAGTCAAAAAATCACCATGTCCGAAGCCTTGGTAATGATCGACGAACGACTTGCCACCGATTGTCAATCCATCTTCAAGAACCATTTTAGTTTCTGTTTCATTAAGCGCGTTCGCTTCAATTCGATTACTGGAGTAGGTTAAGCCAATGCGATAATATTCTTTAACTTGTTTAAGAAGTGCTTTATCTATGGGTCTAAAATTTTCAATTTGTTCCTGAAGTTAATCTATTTCTGTTACTTGGCTCCTACAACCCATAGCTTTCCGCCAGAAGTCCTTACTTTCCACAAAGTCATAAGTCTCTACTTGTACGAGCCGCCCATATTTAGTTATTTTAAGATTGCATCTAAGGTATGTCATCTTAGTTAGATTTCAATTTTCACTACTTGGCCTCTATTTAGACCATAAAATGATTCCCTCAAGGGCAATTTTTGATAGATTTATTACCGACTCGAAAAGTAGAAAAGTTCCTTGTATAAAATAGCAGTAGAGTTGTGAGACTGTTTGTAGTTGGTATATGGAGATTGAACGTCACGCTTGCATGTGCAAGCGTGCATAAGTTTCATGTAGGGTAACCTAGTTCTATTTAGAAAGAGAAAAGGTTTTTCCCTTCGATTTAAATAAGGCATTTATTTTATCGTTCGCTTCTATGCGAACAAACCGCCATTGCAGCGACGACTTACCGGATGCTCTAAGAATACTTCGAAGGGAGCTCATATCACTAGCAGGTACTGCATTATTCACTATGATTCGAGTATCATTGAAACCCGTGCTCCCACTTTCTTCGGAAAAATAGGAATCTGGCTCCTTAATGATATAATCAAAACCCAATTGAGCCAATTTACTTGGTACAAATGTAAGAAACTGCATCGAAAATCCATCAGGCTCTAGAGCAAGCTTAGAAAGACTCCAAGTTCCGTTCGATTCTTCATAATTTTGAAAAAACAATCCTTCTTCAACTTGGCAAAAACCGCCTTCGAAGTCGAAACCCTGGGAAACACTGCTCGGAAGCTGAGGCAAAACAGTTCTAATGATACCTTTTTCGACATCGATCTTAATATAACTTTTACTAGAGGCTGAAAACCCAGGAATAGCAATCGACGAACCAGCATTAAAGTCGACACTAAAAGTGCCATTATAATCAGTGGGAATGGCTTTTTTAGCTGACTGACAAAGTTTATTTCTAAAAGTAACGCCCCCGCAGGCAGTCAATGTTAAAAGAAAAGAAAGAATTGTAAGAAATCTCATTTTCTAACACCCCCACTAAAACTGATTGCGGGAAATTCCGCCTCACATCCGCCTGCCACAGGAACACTCTTATAAACTGAAGAGTCATCTTTTTTTAACTCAAAGCTTTTGCACTCATACCTACCGAATAAATTAGCTTTAAAAGTGGTATACAACTTATTATTGTCAACTACGACAATGCGGCTGATATTATTCCTACCCCACTTCCCCTTATCTTTTAAATCAACCCAAATATCCTTACCGATTTGATCAGGGAACAATAAAACTGTTTGATTGTCAGAATTTTCAAGCTCTAAAATGGCGAAGGCAATTCCACTTTTATCTGAAGCCTCGATATTAAGAAGATGATCTTCAGCTATCTGCAATTTCGTGACTCTAGGACCTTGAGTGTCTCGATTGCTATTACTTACTTCGGCCCAAGAAACAGAGGGGTAGCTTTTATCAACTTTTACATCCTTGCCGCTTACGCAATATAACAAACCTTCCTTACTGCCCTTTCGGGGCTCAACCGAACACTGGGTTTCCCCATCATTGAGATTTGTAAACGACAGCTTGCGAATATGAAGGTCCGGCGCGTCAAAATAAGTCTGAATCTTGATTTCGATTTGAAATCGCGATTTCTCTTTGCTCTTATCTCGAGCTGGAGTGTTATCTTTACTTGCGTCCACGCGTCGGGAGCAGTTGGAGTGAAAATTCATTTTCCTAGCATTTACTTGTTCACTATATACCGAAAAATCGACTTTCTTCTCAAAAACAGCTCCGGTATCTCCTACCAACTGGAGACTCTCTAGAGTATCGGCGTCGACAGCACCTGGTGTATCTACAACCGTAATGGAAAGACACGCAGACTCTCCTGGAAAATACTTTTCTTTGTCCCAACTTATATCAACGACTTCAGGTCCATTGCTAGAACTGTCAATAGAAGAACGAATCCTTTCGACCAAGAAAAGTCCGTTCCCGGTTTCAAAGGCATGGGACTCCACCTGAATGACACGGCCCGACCCGATAAAATAATACTCCTGTACAACTCGCTCGTTGGGAAATTTCCCTGGGCGCTCGCCCGAAGTAATGGAAGGATAATACCCACCAGCTTGAATGAGAACCGTCCAAGCACTTGCTGGTATTTCAGGGTGTCGCGGAGGTACCGACTTCAAAAAGTCTTCGTATGTGAGCTGCAGACCTTGATAGAACTTCGCTCGAACTTCCGAAGTCTCTTTGGGAAACTTAGATCTGTTGTCTATGGTTACTTCCTGAAAGCATCCATAAGTAGGGCATTCGCCGAGACTTGGGGAGTTTTCCTGCAAATTCCATTCGATGGGATAAGACATCGCAAAATCAAAGCCATCTTTCTTATAAGGAGCAAACTCACTCCCAACGCCCCAGCCGCCATGAGCAAGGGAAGAAAAAATCAACGCGGCACTCAAAATTGACCCACAAAAGAGATGCGCCTTAGTCCTGAAATTCAATTTTAGTCTCCCCATGTATCCCTGCAAATATAAAAAATAAAAGTCGAAACCTCAATCTATTCTTCCGAAACTGGAGTCAAAGAAAAAAACGCCACCGCTAATTGCCAAACATCGCTTCTCGTTTGTGCCGATGATTCCGCATCTAAGTCGAATGGCGCTAAGTTAAGAAATACTCTGCTTTTTTAACTGGCTCCTCGGTTTAGTTAGCCTTGGATAAGCTTTGGGACGTCGCTTTACGGCCTTTGGTTCGCTCCTTCCAGGTCGATTGGGAATTTTGTGTTGGGCT
>CAIMVM010000109.1 GCA_903844895.1 uncultured Pseudomonadota bacterium | reverse complement strand
GCCTAGCTCCTTTTCCCGGGATATGTCGACTTTCTGCTAAGTAGATAATGATCCGACCGTGCGAAGCAGGCTGTTTTACAATATATGCCAAGATATGCCTCCAAAAACCGCTATGGTTACTTTATATTTTGCATAATATTGTAACCATAAAAATGAAAAAACAATAGCAAATTCTGCTATTTTTGGCTGGTTATTATAATTATCTAGGGATTTTTGAAGACTTTAGGCTTATAAGAATCGCTAGGTTACTTAGGGGCCTGAACTAGCAATAGTGCAGACCTGGGTTCAACAGCTAAGCTTAAAGCGCCCTTATTTGCTTGGATTTTTATGCCAGTCAGCAAATCCGAATAGCTTCCCGCAAAATTTCCACTTAGGTCGCCTTTCCAGGCGTAGCCACATTTATTGATGATAGCGACTCCTTCTGATTCGCGGTTTATAGCCAACAAACACTTATCGGAGAGAGCAAATTGTTCTGATTTGCTTGCTAGAAGATTATGAAATTTGACCATGGCTTTTTTGGCGGAGCTGCGATGGGCCCATTTCCATCTGTCTGAGCTAAGTCCATCACTCTGGCCTAGGTCGCTATAAACATGCGGAACTCCACCCTTGCGGGCAAAAATATAGGCGTACGCTAGTTCTTCATCTTTAGGATCCATGATCATAAATTTGAAGGCATCATTTTGTGGCAAGTCGTGGTTCACAGTGAAGGCTATGGACTTACTTCTATCTAAAGCCATCTGGGATTTTTCCGGCTCTACCAAGGCAGCAAAATCACCGTCATAACCGAAAGCTTGTCTTAAAGTTTCATGCAAGACAAAATCCATGAATCCGACGCGATCGGAGGCTTGCAAATAAGGGACTAAATCGCGATCCTGGTTGAATCTAGAAGTGATAATTTCCGCAAAGTTGATGGTATCTGGTGGAAGGCTATCGAGGAGAAGCTTCAAATGGGCTGGCTCCATATGTTTTACAGCATCGAATCTAAATCCTTTGGCGCCCATTTCGAGAAGCTTTCTTAAATAGGCTATTTGGGCAGCAATTACTTTTGAATTCGGATCCAGGTCTGGTAGTCCACCTGCGGTTCTAAAGTCACAAAGGCGACCATTTCGAACTTCATAGGTATTGTTATAGTCCTGTATACAGAACGCTGAATGAAAATCATTCGCCTGGAAAAGTTCACTCAATCCATATTTTTCACGAGCCCATTGTGGGGGATAGGAAAGATTATAATCCGTTCCAAGGGCGGCCATATGATTAAATACTACATCTACAATGATACCTATTTTATATTTGCGAGCCTCGCGAATTAACTCTTTCAGATCATCTTCGTTCCCAAGTGGACTTTCGATCACACGGTAATCTAACGGCTGATATCTACCATACCAAGCTATATCTCCCCGTGACAGCTGGGGAGGAGACACTTGAATGTAGCTATAGCCGGATTGGGCTAGGTCTTTTAACTCAGACGTTATGGTTTTAAAAGGGTAGTTAAAAAGATGGACAATGACGTCTCCTCCTAACGAATTCCCATTATGTGCAAGTAAAGCCATGGCAAGCAAAAGGCGAATCGATGTTTTCATTTTGGCCCACCAGGTCACAATAGATTCTCCCTCTTTATAATTAGCTGAATGGAAGCTATTCCAACTTTGACTGGCTAGTCAAATAAAATAGCTAAGCCTCCGTTTTTTCTTAGGACTTTCTATCAAATTCTAATCAACGTGCTGAAGTTTTACACATATTAATATCCGGGCGTTAAGGGAAGCCTTCTCCAAAAGTAGAATTTCCCGGCGGAATTCCTCCAGCTTTTGACCTTCGCGACAAGTTAGTTGTTTTTTTGTCCATATGTGTATAAGTTTCGGACAGTTTTTGCCTTTGGGAGATATCCATGATTGAAAATTTTGCTGGTTTTTTGTTATTTATGGCTTCAGCTTCTATGATGTTAGTGGAGTCGACCCCCATCCTAAATCCATTTAAGTGTTCGGTGCTCATAGGGATGGGATTTGGCGTTTTCTTTATGGTCATTGGGTTTCGTCGAGTGGTAGCGGAGCAAAAGTTAAAACTCAAAAATAGTACATCCGATCAGTTGCAAAAATCATGACGGTTCGCGCTCTTTTCAAAACGCCCTCGGGATTTAGGGATCAAATTAAGAAATGGACTTTGGATTTGCTTCCTGAGGTCGATTTGGAACTTGTGGATCATGAACTAGGCTTTACTTCTACTATTGAAGAGAGCGTGCTTTTTTATATCTTGGATCACGGTCCTTGGTTTGAAGACGTGATGGTTGCCGTGCTATGGAAAGCCAATGTTCCTCATCGCGAATATGTCGTCAAAGAGCTTAAAAAATCTAAAATCTTCTTTAAGAGCTATCGCCCGAAATCCCTGGGTTTGGCTGTGAGAATAAAGCACGACTCGATCCATACAGTAAGGCGAGTGAGAGAGGCTTTTTCTCAAGTATTTTCGGACATTGTTGTCCACGGGCAAGATCAACCTAGTGAGATAGAAGCATTAATTACAATCGAAAAAAGAAAATTAACCTTTTGGTTGAGTCTTTCAGGTACGGGAATGTTCAAGAGGGGGCAACGTGAGGTGGCGGGTTTTTTGGCCCCCATGCGGGAAGACCTCGCGGCAACGCTGATTTCCATGAATCTTCCTAACGCATCCTTTTATCTTTGGCTGCCCTTTGCTGGTTCAGGTACCTACTTTTTTGAAGTCATGGGTCTAGCGGCTGGATTCAATCATCCCAATTTTAACCAATTTGTGGGTGTGACTTCAGGTCTGTTTCAGGTCCCATCTAGAAAAGAAATTCCGTTGCATGGCTCCCTTCATCATGCCTTTATAGAAGACATTCATTCAGAGTCAGCGAGTAAGATATCTGATGATGTTAGAGCGTTGAAATTAGAACATATTGCGGACGTACATGTCGCAGATTTCTTCAAAACAGAAGACAGTCGATTTTCGGACAAAGATGTTTATCTTCCTATTAACCCGCCTTGGGGTCTTCGTTTAGGGAAATCGGTGAATCCAGAGTTCTTTCTCAAAATAGGACAAAAAATATCTAAGATGAAATTTCGTTCCTTGTCAGGATTTGTGCTGTGCCCAGATGAGCGAGCTAGTAAGGCTTTTCTCAAAGGCTTCCTTGGTAAAACTACGATTCAACATTTTACTCAAGGCGGAAAGCATATTCGAGCTGTGTATTTCTAAAAGGTAGCGATCTTAAACAACTTAAGAGTGAAGAAAGCATCCGAGTATGGAATCTTAGAATGATGGTCTTTCTTCATTTACACAAAAGGCAACAAATTTTTTGAAATCCCAGGTGTCAATTTCGTTTTGAACGACTTCAAGGGCCATAGCCATGGGATCAAAACAGATCAAGGAACTTCCTGATGGGTCTGCTATGGGGAAGGTGTAAGTCAAAGAAATAAAAATGCTGCTGTTATCTGGATAATAGGATATCCGCGCTTTAATGTTTCCTGAATCCTGGTCAGAACTATTGGTGGAGCTCTTGACAGGGCAAAGGTTGCGCGAGCATCTGGGGTAGCCTTTTTGTTCCATCTCTTGGCTAGCTTGATTGCAATATGCTTGCAACTTAAGCGCTGCGTCTTTGGTGCTTTCTTGTACGGCTGTTTTTAGGGATTGGCAAGATAAGGGAGTGTTCGGGGGCCATGACAGACTTATAGCAGGCCCTAAATCAGATGCTTTTCCACTTTTAGCACTTGGTGCAGGACTAGAATCTGGCGAATGCGTGGCTGAATAGGCCACACTTACAAAGTTAGATGCAAACCCGCAAATAGCAGCTATGAGCCACCCATGTTTAAGAAAATTCCTGATGGGAGCCGGCTGAAATATTAAGGTCTGTTGAGGCGGTTCAAACTTATACACAATTTTTTGCCTTGGCTTCAGCAGCAATCGTGTTGATCTTAATCATGGTTTCCTTAACCAAATCTGGAGTCATCGGAAAATAACAAGATTGCGTTTCCACTTTTCTGGAAAGGGGGAGAGTCAATTCAATAGATATATTGATGCGTTCTTGAAGCGTCTTATTGTTGTTGCCGCCATTAGGTCCGCCATTGCCTCCGCCGTACATGCTTGAGTATCCCCCATAATAGGAGCCATTTTGATTGTTTTGTGTGGAAATTACGACTTTTAAAGTTGGTCCCGCTTCAGTGCCTGTACTTGGGACTTTAGTGTTAGGGCACATATAGGTCGGACACCGTGGAAATCCTTTTTCAGCCTGTTTAGTATTTATAAACTCGCAATACTCAGCAAGCTTTTGCATATTCACGATAAAGCTATCAACTGACAAAGATTCACAAGCGAGAGGTGTAGAAAAGGTATAGCCATAGTTCGGATCCTCGGTTTCGTCTTGAGCAAAGGCGAGATTCGCAGAACCTACCCAAAGACTGCCGGCGAAGGGAAGAATTTTCAGAGCGCGACCTAAATTTCTAGTGGGCATCAAAATATCCTCCTGCAGACTCTTCTTCTGCGATATTTTCTAAAATCTTTAAAGTAGAATCGTATACTACTGCATATTTAAATCATATGAGATAATGCCTTATTTACGCAAGACCAGAGTACCACCGGATTAAGAATATAAATCTTTAAGGTAATTTAATATTTTCTAATGAACGAATGCTTATGAATTCCTGAGACACCTGCGGAATTTTAGGTAAAGTGTGTTTACATCATTAGGCGGGTATAGGTTAATGCTCCTTTAGGAGTATTCGCAATGCACGCACTCAAAAAAATCAAGTTTCCTAACATGGAGTCACGATAAGCGTCGTATATTTTGCGGGTAAAAATCCTGCTGGAGAAGGATGCGTCAGATCCACTGCAGAGAAAGCATGACCAAAGATTTTTCGTTAAAAGAAAGATGTAACACCATCGGCTACTGTGTTGCAGGTGATAGAGACCTAATTGCTGCTTTGAATCTAATTCATTAAATAAGAATTGGTCTGACTCGCACTTCATGGCAACCCAGGGAGTTGGCTGTTTTGTAGTTATTTCAAGGCCCCGACTAGCATTTATGGCGTGGTATGTGACCAGCAAGCGCATGCTGAAGTATGCATAAAATTCGTGTAGCGGTGTAAGAATTCGTTCTGAGGTTATAAGTCGCTGAAATTTAATGGTTATGCAAGTTCGTTGAAATGTAAGCAAAACGGGCCGTTGTAGAATTGGGTGCGTGTTTTTTATGTATCGACTTCAAACGATTTCTTGAGATACAATGCACACCGTTTGACGCACTGCGCAACAAAGGGTTTCCTATGATTTATAAGGCAGATACAAATGGATTTTCTGTGTTGGCAGAGCCAACATATCACGGTAGCGAACTTGCCAAAGAGTCTAGGTATCATATTTTTGGATACAAAATAACGATATCAAATCATACCGATAAACCGGCACAACTCCTTTCTAGGCATTGGATCATTCGAGATGGATCTGGCCGAGAAGAACAGGTTAAGGGTGACGGTGTGATTGGGCAAAAGCCGTGGATTCAGCCTGGGGAAAGCTATTCCTATATGAGCGGGTGCCCCTTGCCCTCTGCCACAGGCAATATGAGGGGATCTTATCGATTAGCCACAGAGGACGGTAGTCGATTTGACATTAAAATCCCTTTGTTTTTTCTTAGGTTCGATGACCTGAAACATACTCCCGAAGTTATAGTTTAAAAAGATAGTAACGTTAGTTTCTTCAAAAAAGTACCTCTTCCCTGTTCGATATTTTATAGATCTGTAAGCCATTTCAAATGCCAGTTGATATACTCTGTGCAGGGATAGGCAGTTGATTGTAGTCAGACTGGCGAGGTTCTGCTCAGCAGGGCAGGCTAGGGAAGGGCTATCTGTAGAATCTGAAAGATAACTAATTCCTTGTCTCTATTCGTGGGCTCTATTCCTTATTCCCGAAAAATGGAATCAAGGGAAATGAAGGGTGCGCTTAATCCAATGAAAATAGTTGGGAACGATAGCTCATCACAAAGTAAGCAATGAATGCTATATAAAGCGCAAGTAAAGCGATTGCGGCTAGAGCCATTACTTTACTTCCAGTGGACGCAGTACCTATCCTGAAATATCCTTTTAAAAGTAAACTTGTGGCGACGATTTGGCCTACAATGGGGAAAACGACAGTTCCAAGGGCAGCGAGTTTTAAGGCCTGTCTATAGAGTTGGTCTTTGGTCATTTCTGTTTGATTCATAAATCTCCCCAGGCCTCCTGTCTATCACAGGTTTCCTGGTGAGAGAAATGAAATGTTGTATTCTCCAGGCGGGAACGCTACCATAGCAAAAAAAGCAATAAATTTATGGGAAAGGAAACTATGAAACGTTTATCTTCTGTTGTCCTGCTAGGGGTCTCTAAGGTCGCTTTTTCATCAGTAATATCAGTAATTGACTCCGGATTAGATGTGAAGCATCCCAGGCTAATGGAGCAAATATGGTCCAATCCCAGGGAAATATCTTTTAATAACATTGATGACGACCAAAATGGATTCATTGATGATCTAAACGGCTGGAATTTCGCTGAGAATAGCAATCGTCTCATCGACATGAGATTTCTCAAAACTTATACGCCGGATGCGAAGCGTTTTTTTGACATCCAACTGAAGGGTTTGAGCGGCACTTTAAGTAGTGATGACCAGGAATGGCTAAAAACAAAGTATGAAGATAGAGATTTTATGACCAATCTTATGGTTTTTGGAAACTTTGCACATGGCAGCCATGTTGCAGGAATATCAGCGGCACGTTCGCTGTCTAACAAGATCATGGGCGTTAAACTTATTCCCACTGAAAGCCCCTTGGCTGCTACCCTTAATTATATAAATAGAATTCAAGGCGACGGTAAGGGCAAAAAGACTAAAGAAGCAATTCTTAAACAGGGACTGAGTTTTTTGGCAGGGCAGCAAGCACAACTTTTCGTAAATATCGGGTCTTACGGCGCAAAACTAGGAGCCAAGACGGCCAACTGTTCGTTTGGAATGAACTCCCTAGCTGCTAGGAATATTGTCGCGCCTTTGTTGAAGCTTCTATTCGGTGGTGACGTTGAGGAATCCACTGTTGTAGAATACGCAAACTTTATGGTGAATGAAGTGGTTCGCCAAGGCCAATCTATGGCCCTATCGAATCCCAAAACATTGTTTGTATTTGCAGCTGGAAACGACGGCACTGATAATGAAATTTATCCAATAGCGCCGGCAAATATTCGTGAACAGAATACCATGACTGTAGCTGCTACCTATAATGACGGAAGAATTGCCAATTTTTCTAACTTTTCAAGAGAGCTTGTTGATGTGGCAGCTCCAGGCGTAGGAATTCTTTCTACAATACCTGGCGGTGAGACTATTGCTATGAGTGGCACAAGTCAGGCGGCACCTTTTGTTGCAGGTGTCGCTGCCGGGGTTCAGGCTTTGAATGCAGCTCTTACACCCAGCGCTGTAAAAGCAATTTTGATGGGCACTGTGGATAAAATCGATCTTCTTTACGATAAAGTTGTCAGTGGAGGGGTAGTCAATGCGGAAAGAGCCTATGCCGCCGCTAATTTTTCAAAGAACCACACCCTTGAACAAGCGATGGAGCTTGCCAATCAAAAAGTTAAAGCTAGTGTTCGTGGGGATGCTTTCTATGATGTAAATTTTGAGCCTTATGTATTGCCACTTTTAAGTTCATTAGGTAGCAATTAGTCGTAAATGAAACTCTATTGTCTGGAATGGGATCAAGTATGAGAGCTGAGATTATTGCTGTTGGTACGGAACTTCTCTTAGGCGAGATAGTGAATACCAATGCCAATTTTTTAGCTTTATCATTAAAAGACTTAGGGATTGATCATCACTATCAGACGGTAGTGGGAGACAATGCCGAGCGGCTTTCTCAGGTGATTCTCGCAGCTATCTCACGGGCTGACCTCATAGTTCTTACCGGCGGTATTGGTCCCACACCTGACGATCTTACACATGAGACGCTAGCAAAAACTTTTGCGTTAGAGTTAGTAGAGTTTCCCGAAGTTCTTGTCTCCATGCGCAACATCTTTGAGTCCCGCGGTAAAACGATGTCAAGCAGCAATCTTAAGCAGGCAAAACTTCCTTCCGGTTCAAAGCTATTGGCAAACCCAATTGGCACCGCTTGGGGAGTTTGGCTTGAGCCTGAATTAGGAAAAATTGTATTGACCATGCCTGGGGTGCCCACTGAAATGAAAAAAATGTGGGCTGACCAGGTCATACCTAAGTTAGTGGAAAAGGGAATAAGCAGACATAAGGTAAATTCCAGGAACTACCGGATTTTTGGACTCCCCGAGTCTAAAATTGCAGAAATGCTAGGCCACCATCTTGATTCAGACCAACCCTCTGTAGCGACTTATGCAGAGACTTTTGGAGTAAGGATACGAACAGCAAGTAGATCAGAACCGGCTTTGTCAGACGAAATCCTAGACAAATTTGAGAAAGTCGTCATTTCGCCCCTTTTCGCTGACTTTGTATATTCTACGGATGGATCAGCCCTTGAGTCTGTTGTCGGCTCCATGCTTCAGAGAAGAGGGGAGTCTGTTGCTGTAGCGGAGTCATGTACCGGCGGGTTACTGTCAAAGCTATTTACAGATGTCCCTGGAAGCTCCCAATGGGTTGTAGGCAGTGTTACAGCTTATTCGAATTTCGTGAAAAATCAAATATTAGGCGTCAGAGATGACACCTTGAGTGCCTGGGGTAGTGTTTCTAAGCAAGTCTGTTTTGAAATGGCAGATGGAGTTAGAAGGGCTTTAAAAAGCGATTGGAGTATTTCAACTACTGGATTTGCAGGACCGGCAGTTGAAGGCAAGAACGAGGATGTTGGACTCGTATATATAGGCATTCTAGGGCCAGACGGATTCGTTCATATTAGCGAGCATCGATTTGGGGCGTGGCAGCGCCGTGATATGATTCGCATTCAAGCATCGGTTAGCGCGTTAAACCTTTTGCGGCTGGCCATGGGGCGTTCCCCCAGCTTACCTCCCTCGCTTTTGTTATAAGTGGTGGAGCTGAACAGCTGCCCAGCCTCTTTCATCGATGGATTTTACAAGAGTAAATCCACTTTTTGTCCAATCGGTCTCGACATCGACAAAGTTTGCCTCATTAAATCCTGAAAGAAATAGATAGCCGTTGTCCGCTAGACGCTCTTTAAATATAGGAAAAAGAAGGTTGAGGGCAGGAGGAAGAATATTGGAAACTATTACATGATACTTGCCGGCCGGTGGTATTGGGGTTTCATAGACTTCAAAAACACAGTGGTTTTTTTTCTTGTTCTTCTTAGTTGATGTAATAGCAGCGGGATCTATATCTGTAGCTATAACTGATTGGAACCCAAATTTTTCCGCCCAAATAGCAAAGATCCCCGTACCACACCCAACATCAAGAAAGGATTGAGTCTGGCATTCAGATGGTTTTAATGCTTTTTCTAAGAGTGCCAGCGTGGCTTTGGTGGTCGCATGATCGCCTTTGCCAAAGGCGCCTTCACTATTTAAATAGATATTTCCTTTTTTGGCTAAGGATTTAGAAGAATCAAACTTAGTTTCACTCGCATCCGGAGTTGTTTCAGAGGTTTCTTGGATAGTGAAATAGTCAGATTCTAGGTTTTTGAAGTCAGATTCCCATGCTTCTTTCCAAAGACGGCTGGAGTACTCTCTAATTTCGGTTCGTGCCTCGAAATCATGATTTATTTTAGCCTCTATAAATATAAGCACATCTTTTGTCTCATCAAATAGAGATACCACCGTCACTTGATCACTCGAAGACTCTCCCCACTCCTGAGTCGACTCAACAAAATCATCTCTATTTAGATGCGTTAAAAGTCTTTTGATCTTTCCAAGTTCAAATAGCTTAGCTTCGATTAAGAGCTCAAATGTAACGTCCATATTAGAACAAATTCTCTTCGGCGGGGAGATCTTGTCCTTTTGGCATTTCTTGCAGTTTTAATTTTAGCGACATATAGCCTACGGCTCTCCTATAGACCTTAAATTCAACTTGTTCGCCCGTTTTAAGATCTCCTAAGCGTCGCTGCAACATGTTTACGTCAGTAATTTTTTGCTGATTGAATTGTAGCAACACATCGCTAATGCGAAATCCAGAATGAATTCCAGGCCCATCTACAATAAGGTTTGTAATTATAACCCCGTGGCTGCCGCCACCATCAAGATTATGATTTACATCACTTGCGGATTCTATATTCTCGGCAACGATACCAAGCCAAGGCCTTACAACTTTTCCATACGCTCGTAAATCTCGAATGACTGACTTTACTGTTGACGAAGGAATTGCAAAGCCAATTCCATGCCCTTCTGCGTGAA
Source organism: uncultured Pseudomonadota bacterium (assembly GCA_903844895.1). GTDB lineage: Bacteria > Bdellovibrionota_B > Oligoflexia > Oligoflexales > CAIMVM01 > CAIMVM01. The sequence continues at coordinate 1,017 of CAIMVM010000109.1, read as the reverse complement.
CAGCAGTGCTGATTCCAATTACACGTCCTCTAATATCAAGTAGAGGTCCACCACTATTACCAGGATTTATACTAGCGTCCGTTTGTATATAGTTGTCCCAAGGTCCAGCTCCTATCACACGTCCCTTAGCCGATATAATTCCCGCTGTGACAGTATGGCTAAAGCCAAAAGGATTGCCGATCGCAACAACTTGGTCGCCAACTCTCAGGCCATCACTTTCTCCAAGGTCTAGTGAAGTGAGCGCGTGCGGGGGCTGTACTTTCAGGAGTACTAGGTCTGTTTTTACATCTAAACCTACGATGCTTGCCTCGCTTGTTTTTTTCGTTTTAGCAAAGAAGACATCGATTTTCGACGCATCTTTAACCACATGCCAGTTTGTCAAGATGTAACCTTTTGGATCAATGATAACTCCGGAACCTAGTGATGTAGTGGTGCCCGACAGAGGCGGCTTTCCATCTAGAAAGAAATTGTAGAGGTCTAAAGAAGGAGCGCGCTTCACCGCTAGTTTAGTTCGAATATTAACTACCCCTGGCATGGCTTTCTCTACCATATCTGCGATAGAGCTGCTGGCATATGCCAGGGCATAGTCGGAATATGTCATCAACGTAGATAGTATCAAAAGTCTCAAGATTCCAGTTAAGCCCATAGTTAACCCCAATAAGTCTACTTAAAGGATAGCTTGCTCGCCTTCAAGTGAAGTTCGGCAAGTTTTGCATTCCTGAACGTGGGATCTCGGTCTTGATAGATTCCAATTTCCCGTGCTTCCCCTCTTATCCATCTTTTCCGTCTTTTCCGTCTTTTCCGTCTTTTCCGTCTTTTCCGTCTTTTCCGTCTTTTCCGTCTTTTCCGTCTTTTTCGTCTTTTCCGTCTTTTCTGTCTTTTTCGTCTTTTTCGTCTTTTTCGTCTTTTCCGTCTTTTCCGTCTTTTTCGTCTTTTTCGTCTTTTCCGTCTTTTTCGTCTTTTTCGTCTTTTTCGTCTTTTCCGTCTTTTCCGTCTTTTCCGTCTTTTCCGTCTTTT
>CAIMVM010000108.1 GCA_903844895.1 uncultured Pseudomonadota bacterium | reverse complement strand
TCCGCGCCATGGGAAAGCAAGTACACCTCGAACACGGATGAGAAACGTTGCGCTGCTATAGGTCTTAATACTTGGATCCTCTGCAACTAATGGCACCGGAAGTTCAGCGGATACGTCAAAATATCTACAGCTAAAACGACGGACTACCTTAAGTAGCAATCTTTCCCGTCACCCTATAAGGGAAAGTAACACATAGCTGCGCAGATGAGACGACTCCCCCTTGGCCCTCGCGCACAAAATTCTAGAAAGTCCTTCAGAGGGCACACGAAAGCGCGACGGCCAAGAAATTTTCGCAAATCTTCTCTCTGGTCTGCTAGACCTTACTGAAAAGCTATATGACATTCTTTGCCACGGACAATAGCAGAACAATTTCCGGATCTTAAGCACCATCCGAAAAGTCTCGCTAGAAAAAATCTAGATCACCCAGTATTTCGCATACCCGCAGATATACCATTAATGGATATCACTAAGGCTTCTTTTAAACTCGCAGAATCGTCGCCATTTCGAAGTCGCTTTAGCAGCTCCACCTGAATCAAATTGAGAGGATCTACGTATGGATTTCTAAGTCCAATCGATCGTTTCAACACGGAATTGCTTGCAAGAAGTTCATCTGATTGAATGGCTGTCAAAACTGCAGATTGGGTTAACAGGAAATTCTTTCTAAGGCTTTCACCAAGGGCTATTAATGGGCTTTGTTTAGGAAGAAGGCTAACATCATAGTGACTCGCAATGCTAAAGTCAGCCTTTGCAAGTACCATCTCAATGAGAGCTAATGTAGATTGAAAGAAGGGCCAATTTGCAGCCATCTCTAAAAGAATCGGCCGATCTTGAGACGAGAGCTTGTTTTCAAGCGCACTACCCACGCCTAACCAAACCGGAAGCATAAAACGAGTTTGAGTCCAGGCGAAAATCCAGGGAATCGCCCGCAATGACTTTATATCTGCCACCCCTCCCCTGCGACTGGGACGACTTCCAATATTCAATGTCGCCAGTTCATTTACTGGAGTAGACAAGGTAAAATACTCATGAAAACGAGCATCGCCATACACAATATTTCGGTACTCTTGACTGCTCAGATCAGCAATCTGATCCATAATTTCGCTCCAAATCTTAGGGATAGGAGGACCCTTCTTGAGGGAAGCTGAAAGCGTGCCTGCGACATATAAGTCAAAATTTCTGATCGCAATTTCTGGAATTCCAAACTTGGCCTGAATCATTTCACCTTGCTCAGTTACCCGAAGAGTTTTGTCTACGGAGCCAGGAGGTTGAGACATAATCGCCAAATAGGTTGGCCCGCCACCGCGCCCTACAGTACCTCCTCGCCCGTGAAACAAAGTTAGATCCACTTCAAATGACTTGCATAGCGATACTAGCGATTCCTGAGCCTTATATAGAGCCCAAGCAGCTGCCATCCTACCTGCATCTTTGGAGGAATCTGAATACCCAATCATGATTTCTTGCTTATGATCCATTCGCTCAACATAACTTGAATTTCTGAATAGACTTTCCATAATAAGTGGACTCTTTAAAAGGTCATTTTCAGTTTCAAAGAGGGGCACAACTTTTAAAATTCTCCTACCACATATTTCTTTTTGGAGAAGCTCGACCGCTAACACATCACTAGCGGCTCCCGCCATTGAAATAATGTATGAACCAAACGCATCTTTTCCAAATTCCTCGATTACTTTAAAAACATCAAGTACGGCAAGCGTTGCATCTGAGAATTTGGTGCGACGATTTATCAAGGGCCTTTCGGACCGAAGTTCATTTGAAAGCAATTCAACGCGCTCTTCCTCAGACATTTCTCGATAGGCCCCCATACCGGCCTGCGTTAAAACTTCGTCTAACGCTGCCAAATGCCTGGAAGACTCCTGGCGCAGATCTAGTTTAGCTAAACAGTATCCAAAACAAGAGAATCTTTTGATGAGATCATAGAGAAGTCCGTTAGCAATATCGCCCGCAGAAATTTCAACTAGAGAGTCAAACATCAAAATGAGGCGTTGTTCAAACTCTTCTTTGGATAGAACGCCACTTTGATCTACAGTAACCACTTCATTTTTGCTTTTCATCAAATCGATATCACGTAATGTTCTAATACACTTCAATAATTCTTTGATGACGTAGCGATACGGCTCCCTGTTTTGTTTTGCATGATTCAAAAGCTCAGAACTGGCTCTTGATATGGAGAGCTCCGCGGAAAGGCTCTTAAGATCTCGTTCGTAGAGTTCAAATGCCATCCATCGCGAAAGAAAGCACACCTCTCTGGTAACTTCTGGCAAAACAAAAGGATTGCCGTCTCGATCGCCGCCCATCCATGATCCGAAGGAAATCGGGACAAAGAGAATAGGCGGTGCCTTTCCAAGGTGTAGGACTGAGGCCTGGTCTAAGGACCGGCAATAGGAAGGAATCGCACGCCAAAGGGTTTGTTCTATGACACTTAGTCCACTTCTAGCTTCTTCCAAGGGGGTAGGTTTATTGCGAATAATCTCATCGGTCAACCAGGCGGACTTAATTTCTTTTTGCAAGGCATGGGCGAGGTCTAAGTGTTGTCTATCGGTTGTGTACCTCACGTCTCTATCTAAAAGTATTTTAGCGATATTATTGTGCTTTTTTATAAGTGTTCTTCTCACCACTTCGGTAGGATGCGCCGTAAGTACAAGGTCAACTTTTATATCGGAAAGTGTTTTAAATATTTCTTCGCTAGTAAACCCATCAGCGGATAGGTCTAGCAGAACAGCTTCTATGGATCCCCGCTGAGGTTTGGCATTTTTATCTAATTGATACTCACGCCGACGCCTGACGCGGTGAACTTGTTCCGCAATGTTTGCTAGAGTCAAAAAATGCTCAAACCCCCTCGCCACCTGGCAGGAGTCTTGATCATTTAATTTTGCAAGGTGACTTTGAATAGCCGAAAGTTGCGATTCACCCTGCTTACGCCCCAGCTTGGATAGCCGCCTGACCGTTTCAATACTCTCAAAAACCAGATCACCAGATTGCGACCGGATCACAGATCCTAATATATTTCCCAATAGTTTTACATCATCGCGAAGAACTGCGTCTGTAGCTGCTGCGGGATCTTTAAGTCCTTGGTTCACATAAGTCTCATCGTTCATTTTTCAAACCTCACATGCTGAAAACATTCACTCTAAGACAAGTCAATTAGAGAGTTTTCATTGTATTACTTATATCTCTATTCACAAGTTCAAATTTTTAGGTTCAAAACCCTTAAAAGCTCAGTCGTTTAGAAAGCCTGCTTCTCAAGAGGCATGTAGGATTGAGAACTTTACGATTCCGCTTGGAAAAAGCAAAAACTACTGAAGCCTATAAATTTATAAGTCACGGGTATGCGACATTGGCAGTAATTGAGGCAAGCACTACAATAACATGGACAATTTCTCTATGCTATCGCAGCACGTCGCTCACTCTGCCTGATTCTCATTTGACTATAAAGCGGCATCAGCTCTAAGAAGAGTTGATGAACTCGACAGCCCACGATTCCTCTAGAACAAAGACATCGCACCTTAACCACATTCCATCCCTTGATCTGATCGTGTATCGAAATCTTTCTATTTGAAATCTGTCTTCAATTACTGGAAATGCTTGCCTAGGGGCTGCTTCAAAATCACAATAGAGCAGAGGCCATACTGATCCTGCATTGTTATTAAGTTCGTTAGTTAAAGCGGCAATGCGTATGCCGGGAGGCTGCTGGCGAAAAGGCGCCACGATTGACATAATACGTCACAATAGTTACAATTTGGCATCGTCAAACTTTTTTAAAAAGGGCTTCGTCATGAAGACATCACGTTTTCTTCTTTTTTTAAGTCTTGCAAGTATTGTGAGTTGCTCCCCCAAAAAAGATAATCCCGCCGATTCTAGTCAATCGGCTTCGGTTGGTCAGGATTTGCCTCTAGAAAGATACTTAACATTTCAGTTAAAGCCCTCTGAATTTTTTCCAATTAATGACTGGATCAAGTTCTCGAAAGATTCCCCGCAATTGGCTGGCATTTTCAATTTGGTTGGAAATCATAACGATACTTACAATTATTCGTTTGAAATTAACGCCCCCAATGAAAAGGCGCGTGCTTACGGCACCAAGCTCATACTTCACATTAAAGACAAGACTATTTCTTTCGATAAAAGTAGTGTGATTTGGGGTCAAGAAGTAACTAAAGCAGTAGAGTATTGCAAAACACGAAACCCGATAATCAAACCTGAGGATTGCATCACATTTAATCATTCTAGATTTCTGTACGAACAGGACACCTTTTCGTTTGAAATGCCTAAACTATCTGACCCTGATGATGCTTGGATTGGCTTTCAACTTACCTTTGCAAATGATGTCGCTGATACCCAAAAAGTCCGCCTCATGATAGGAGATGTAACCGAAGACGGTTCGGATATGATAGTCAAAGAAGGTCAGATTCTCGGATATGGATGTCGATCTTCTACACCTTGGCCAGGCTGCCCATCGCTAAAGCAAAAGTAGGTTTTTGTTAGCTTTAGTGATTCGCTTTCAGTTGAGCATAAGTTAACGATAGAAACCAGTTTCTGAGTCACCCCCTCAACCGAGGGAGGCACTAGTGGAATCTATTCTCCCAGATAGGCTTTTCTCACGTCTGCGTTTCCTAATAGCTCCTTGCCTGTACCTGAAAGTTGAATCCGTCCATTCACCAAAACATAGCCGCGATGCGCTATTTTCAGTGCTTGATTAGCATTCTGTTCCACTAAAAAGACCGTTGTTCCTGTCTTTGAAATGTCTTTGATGGTACTGAAAATCTGATTCACGATCAAAGGAGCGAGTCCAAGACTAGGCTCATCAAGAAGTAAAAGTTTTGGGCGCATCATCAGGGCGCGACCTATGGCAAGCATTTGCTGCTCCCCTCCACTCATGGTTCCGGATCTTTGCAGTCTTCTATCGCGAAGCCTTGGAAACAGACTATATACTTTTTCTAAATCTTCTTTCAGATATCGGTCGCCTATAGGAGTCGTCCCCATATAGAGGTTTTCTTCCACGGTCATAGATTGAAACACTCGCCTTCCCTCTGGGACTTGCGCGATGCCTAGCCGAGAGACTTCGTGGGTTTGTAATGTGGAAATATCTTGGCCTTCAAAATAGATTTTACCTCCAGAGCAAGGAGGCGCACCAAAAATTGTCATAAGAAGGGTAGATTTGCCAGCACCGTTTGCACCCACAAGGGTAACTATTTCTCCGGTTTCAACCACAATAGAAACATCGTTTAAAGCGGCAATAGGACCATAGGAAGCGCAAACATTTCTGAATTCAAGAAGTGCCACTATCCTTCCTCCCCAAGATACGCTGAAATAACGGTTCGATTTGATTTAACTTCTTCGGGAGTGCCTCGCGCTATCACCTTTCCGTGATCTAGTACGACAATATGATCTGAAATTTTCATAACCATGGACATGTCGTGCTCGATGACAAAAACCGTGACATTAAAATCTCGTCTAATTTTCATAATAAGCGCAGACAAATCTGCTGTTTCGTTAGGATTGAGTCCTGCAGCCGGTTCATCCAAGCAGATGAGTTTAGGATGAATACATAGCGCTCTAGCAATTTCCAACCTTCGCTGCATTCCATAAGAAAGCTCGCCAGCCAGACGATCTCGATACTCCCCTAACGAGAAGATCTCTAATAACTCTAGCCCTCTTTCCAACGCTTGATTTTCCTTAGTCGTAAACGAATTCAAGCCAAACAAAGACGCAAGCACATTCTTAGACACGTTTTGGTGCTGAGCCACCAAAAGATTTTCAAGCACCGTCATGTCCTTGAACAAGCGGATATTTTGAAAGGTCCTCGCGATACCACTTTGGGCTACAAGATGACTGCCCCCGAAAACATTGTAACGCAACCAATCCTTAAGCCCTTTGGGGGAGAATAGCTGCTGCCAATGAAACGTGGAACCAAGGAGCTTAGAGATATCTACTTTATGGCTCTTTCCCTCAAATTCCAGCTGTCCCGATTGGGCTTTGTAAAACCCCGTCACACAGTTAAATACCGTTGTTTTTCCTGCGCCGTTTGGCCCGATGAGGGCCGTAATGGTACCTTCTTCCACGTCAAAAGTTACCCCTTGAAGGGCTTTTATGCCTCCAAAAGAGACGCAAAGATTTTCAATTTTTAGTAGCTTTTTCATGTCTTGGCACTCTGACGAATAGGCTTTACTTTGAGACGACCACGAACATTTGCCATCATCCCTCGCGGTTTCCAGATCATCATAACCACCATAGAAATACCAAAGATAAGAATACGATATTCTGCAAACTGTCTTAAAAGTTCCGGAAGCACTGTTAACACGATAGCAGCCATAATAACACCCGGGATCGAACCAAGCCCTCCGAGCACTACGATCGCTAAAATAAGCGCTGATTCAAAAAAAGAGAAAGATGTCGGATTGATAAAACCTTGGTAGGCAGCAAAAAAGACTCCAGCTACCCCAGCTATGGATGCTCCCATAGCAAACGCAGACAGTTTTACGGTGACGTGGTTGATTCCCAAGGAGCGGCAGGCAATCTCGTCTTCGCGCAGCGCCTCCCAGGCTCGCCCAATCGACATATTTTTTAGCTTAGAAACAGCAAAGATCGTGCACGCTACCACTAAAAGCAGGGTCGCATAAATAAACATATAGCGGTAGTCGCTGGAATACTCAATTCCCAAAAACTCATGGAAAGTAGTTCCGTCTTCAATACGAGCGGACCTTGTAAACTCCAAGCCAAATAAACTAGGATAGGGCGCTTTTATACCGTTCGGACCGCCCGTAAATTCCAGCCAATTGTTTAAAATCAGACGTATGATTTCACCAAAACCTAAAGTTACAATGGCTAAATAATCCCCATGCATGCGGAGAACGGGAAATGCTAAAAGACAGCCCAAAAAAGCAGCAAGCCCTGCTGCGAAAGGGATCGCACCCCAGAACCCAATCCCCAAATGCTCAGCACCCAAGGCGTAACTGTAAGCACCCACAGCATAAAAAGCCACAAAGCCAAGATCTAATAGACCGGCAAGCCCCACGACAATATTCAGCCCAAGACCAAGAAGTACATAAATAAAGGCAGTGATCCCCACAGTCAGAGCATAGTTACCACCAAACATTGGAGCTATCACAGCTACAAATAGCGCTGCGGAGAGCAAAAGCTTAGTGCCCTGATTGTGATTCTCCCATTGAAAAATCCCGCTTAAAGAGCGACTCCCTACCTTGGAATGGAGGCCTAAGCCTTTGACCTCCCTCTTGTTGTTTTGCCTGCGAGAGTTTATCCCCATTATAATGACACGTAAGACTGCTAACGCTAAACTTACGCGAAAGGCTCTAAGAATACTGCCTGAAACTTCATAGCCCTGAAGCTGCCAGGCTGCTAACGGCCCCAACGTAATAAAGGATAGAAAAAAGGTTGTAAGTCCCTGTTTTATATAATCCATAAGTTGATTTCTACTGCTCATCATACCTTCTCTACTTGGGGGCGCCCTAAAAGTCCACTAGGCTTGAAAATAAGAACCAGTACTAAAAGGGAAAAGGCAAACACATCTTTATAGTCCGAGTTTACAAAACCAGAGAAGAGACTTTCCGACAGTCCTAAGAGAAGGCCTCCAATCATGGCTCCAGGTAAAGAACCGATGCCGCCAAGAACAGCTGCGGTAAAAGCTTTAATGCCAGTAACAAATCCGATGGAGAAATCAAATGACCCATAGTTGAGAGTCACCAAGACACCGGCAACAGCTGCCATCGCGGCACCAAGAGTAAAAACAATGGCAATAATTCTATCTGTATTGATCCCCAAAATGGCTGCCATTTTAGGATCCTGTTCCGTAGCGCGACAAGCTCGGCCAAGTGCTGTGCGACTGATCATCCACGTCAATGCCCCCATGGCTAATTGACTCACGATAATGATCATCACCTGAACCCAAGTAATCCCGACAACGCCGCCACCCACATTCCACTCCAATCCTCCTGGAATTAAAGTGGGCACGGCTTGGTTTCTGGCACCTTGGGTAATTTGAACATAATTTTGCAATATGAGTGAAACGCCAATCGCGGATATGAGCGGCGCCAAGCGAGGCGACTTCCTAAGAGGCTTGTAGGCGATACGCTCTATCGAAAAACCGAAAACAGCAGTAAGCCCAACCACAAGCACAAATGCTACAATTAATGCCACGACAGGAGAAACAGACGCCCCCAGCAACGCTAGAACGAGCGCAGTTAAGTAGGCGCTGACCATGTAAATGTCACCATGAGCAAAATTTATCATGCCAATGATCCCATAGACCATCGTGTATCCCACAGCGATCAATCCGTAGGTAGAGCCGAGCACAAGACCATTCGCTAACTGCTGGATAAGTATGTGTGAATCCAAGGGAGCCCTCAAGGAACATTGATAATTTGAGAATATTATCCGAAAAAATCAAACCCTACAAGAGGTTATGAAAACCTTTGCCATATCTGCCGGGTTTAAAATTCGGAAGTCTGAAAATAAACCTTTCTTTTGAGTAGAAAACTCTAGGCAATCTCCCATCTTTCAACCGCCTCAAACTCCTGTTAGCCTAAAAGCATATCTTGTAGAGGTGGCGAATATTGGGCGAGGGTAGCATTACTACACTTCTGGCGGTTGTACTTTTTGTAGGCGGACTGACGGCCCTTTTTCTGCGTACTTTTGGTCTTGCCGCTGCACCCGCCTACTTGATTTCCGGAATGCTCTTGGGCCAGTTCCATGTCTTTCTGCCTGAGTCCTTGCATTTCCTCCCGGGGAGCATGGAACCGTTCATGGAACTGGGCTTGATGCTTCTCATGTTCGGACAAGGACTAGAACTAAGTACCGCAAAGCTGATTAAAATGGGCGGATCAACTTTTATATTAGGCATCTCGGAGTCCTTTGCCACCGCTTTAGCTGTCGCGCTGATTTGGGGCATGATCCATGGATTCACGCCCGCAACTCTAGCTATTGCGGGCGCTTTGGCATTTAGCTCGACGGGAAGCATTTTGAAGTATTTAGAAGAACACCAGCTGATGCGCAAACCTTTTGCTAAAAGCGTCCTCGGGGTCATTTTGCTGGAAGACGTCTTGGCCATTTTTGTCATGCTGGCCCTTCCCACTTTAGCAACGAGTAAGTCTGAAATCTCCCTTGGTCTTTTGGCAACTCAGCTCTTGGTGGTTACGTCAGTTCTTTGGTTAGGAGGCGGCGTGGTCGGACCGCGTCTTACAGTCTTTGGTTTAAAAAGAGGTGGCGCCGAGCTGCTGCTGATTCTAAGTCTTGGCCTTTGTTTGATTGTTGGGCAGATATTCACCTATAACAATCTGTCTCCAGCTTTAGGAGCCTTTATAGTAGGTATGCTCCTAGCCGAGACGCAAGAAATCGCTAAAATCAGAAACATGATCGAACCCATTAAGCTACTTTTTGTCGCCATATTTTTTGTGGGCTTTGGTATGAAATTTGACCCGAGAGTTCTCACTTCAGGAACCATCGGATCTTTGATCCTCCTACCTGCGATCCTTTTTGGAAAGTTTATAGTCCCCGTTGGTGTAGGATTATGGAACAAAAAATCATTTTCCGAAAGCTTCTACACCGCACTGATGCTGCCTCAAATTGGAGAGTTTTCAATCATCATTGGGACTATAGCTGCACAAAAAGGGATAATCAGTCAGGCTGAACTGTCAGCCATTTTAGTGGTGTCCCTTTGCTCTCTCACATTTGTACCTTGGGTATTAAGTTACAGGGAGACCCTCTTCCAAAGAATGGACGGTTCCTTTATTGGCTCATTTTCAAGATGGTTTCATGACGCCGGTGAAGCTTTTCGAATGCAATTTTCACGCATTTTGGATTCCTTAGGATTCCAGAGCCAGAGTTTAAAGTCCGTCGCTAGGGCTCTTCGCTATGCCTACTTGCGAACGAGAACCCTTTCTAAATCGAGTCAGCTTTCAAAACTAGTACCCTGGAATGAAAAACTTATCGAACTTACCGCCGAAAGCGGATCTCCAGCCATCGGTCGCGCCTTAATCGAGTTAGGACTTAGAGACCATTTTGGGGTCAACTTGGTTGCCATTGAAAGAGACGGAGAAGTCTACGTATCGCCAGAGCCAACCTTCCGCATCTTTCCCTGGGATATTGTTTTAATCTATGGGGAAGAAAGCCAGGCAGAAAAAGTTGAACTCCTATTTCATCGCAACGAAAAACGAAAGTCGGGACACTCTTCGAAATTGGCCGACTGCACCATGCAGCACTTGCAACTGGGGGTTGATCATTGCTTTATAGGGCAAACCATCCGATCATTAGACCTTAGAGCACGATACGGCGTGATGGTACTGGCTGTTTTAAGACAAGGCATTCGAGAACGCAATCCAAGTCCAGACTTTAAATTTGAAGAACAAGACAAAATCTTCTATGTATCTCCCCACGGTGTTTCCCTCCCCGCCACTTAAGATCACCCTAGGTTTTACAAGTATTTAGACTTTCTTTTTAAACTTTAGATCTTGAGACCTTTTAAATGCATGCATATGCTTCTGCGAAGAAATACTCTCGACAAAAACTCAATGCCTTCCATAGGCGCAAAATAGCCTTTAGGTTCTATATTTCTCAAAAATTTAAAGATTCTTTATTATAAATTTACAAAAAGATTAGAATCTAAGGTTCCTTGCTGTCATGGGTGATCTTAAAAGTCTTTCATGAACTTTTTGTGAGACAGCATTCCCTTTTAATCTACAACAATTGCCTTGCAAAACCAAAGAGACTATGGAACCATTTGCCAATTCACCTCACAATAGGAGCCCATCCCATGTTCATTTCATTTCGTACTTTTCTTTTGTCAAGCGCCTTTGCACTTTCCTACACGCAAGCACAGGCTGCTGACGTCTACAAAGTGGACTCTACAGCAAGCATCCTTAATTGGAAGGCTTCTAAAAAAGTAGGCGGCACACACCATGGTCAAATCAAGCTAAAAAGCGGCGAAATCAGCCTTGATAAAGAAGGTAAGCTCTCTGATGGTAGTTTCTCGGTCGATATGACCACGATTTCAAATGAAGATCTCAAAGACAAAGCTGAATATCAAAAGAAGCTAGTAGCTCACCTTTCAAATGAAGACTTTTTCAATGTTGCAAAATTCCCTGAAGCTAGCTTTAAAATTAAAAAAGTCACTTCAGCTTCTAAGACAAGCGCCCAAGTTTCTGGCGATCTTACCTTCATAGGCCAAACACATAGCATCGAATTCCCAGCGAAAATAGCTTCCGAAAAAGGAGTTCTAACTGGCACGGGAACAGTCGTCATTGATCGTACAAAGTGGGGCCTAAAATACGGATCTGGTAACTTTTTTAAAGAGCTAACCGCCGATAAAATCATCAACAATGATTTTGAATTAGAACTAAAAATCATCGCGAAAAAATAAGTCCCTTGACAAACTGAATCTAGGTCTGTGTTTTCAGTTTTTAAGGAATCACCCCTACTTTTGATTTTCCAAAATGAGCATTCCATCTCGTAAAAACAGAGGCCCTAAGGCCTCTGCTTTTTGCACAAACGCACCAAATAAACCTAAATCTTCACGGCATTTTGCGTTTCCCTTCGAGACAAACGCCTAAAATCTAGCAAAGCTTCTTTAACTACTTCTCAGATGCTCCCGGGATAAACCCTTCCGTCCTTGCCTGGCCTCATTTGCATTGAGTTAGAGAAATTTCATCGCCTTCAAGCCAACGAGCCTCCCATTTCCCTTCACCCAGAATTCCTGACAAAAGCTTATGAGACAGCGGCCTGACTACTAATTTATTAAACAAGGCAGCAAGAGGTCGAGCACCATAGACAAGATCAAACCCTCTTTCTTGGAGCTGAGCTTCAAGATTAGACGCAAGCTTCACCTCCACACCACGACCTCGTAACCTTTCATTTAAGACACTTAGTTGCTTATCTATGAGGCGACTCATGACCGAAGGATCTAAACGACTATACTCAAGGCTCGCATCTAACCGTCCTAAAACTTCGGGCTTAAAGTCTCTTGTTAAATCCTTTGAATTTGTAGTTAGCAATATTATCGTATTTCGAAACGATACCGTCCTTCCTTTATTGTCAGTTAGTCGACCATCATCTAGTATCTGAAGCAATATATCCGAAAAGTCGACATGAGCCTTTTCTACTTCATCAAAAAGAATAACAGCATAGGGCTTTCTGCGTATAGCTTCCGTCAAAACACCTCCTTCATCGTAACCCACATATCCAGGAGGAGCTCCGACAAGTTTAGCAACCGAATGCTTTTCAGAATATTCGGAAAGATCTAATCTAATGAGTTGCTCACTATTCCCAAAAAAGAACTCGCTCAACCCTTTAGCTGTCTCTGTTTTCCCTACCCCGCTTGGACCTTTAAGGAGAAACGACCCCAATGGTCGATGAGGCGAAGTTAGTCCTGCATGAGAGGCGATCAAAGTTTCTGAGATTTCATGAATAGCAGGAGTCTGACCAAAAACGCGTTTCGACAGAAAGTCCTCGATTCCTAGTATTTTTTCTTGCTGACTCGACAATATTTTCTCAACTGGAATACCTGTATGCCTCGATAAAACATCGGCAACATCTTCTCTAGTCAATTCATGAGAAACGTCAAGGTCCCCTATCTTCTTCTCTAGCTCTGGAATTTTAGAGTACTTTATCTTGGAAGCATCTTCATATTGCCCAGACTTTTGGGCTCGCTCAAGTTCGAATCTAGCCCTTTCCAAATCGAGCTTAAACTGCCCGACTTGCTTAAGCTTAGTAACTTTTTCTTCCCAATTGTTTTTTTGATCCGTCAGCTTTTTTTGCAGATCTTTAATTTCAGCGTGTAGACTCGGGTCTGCTTTTTCGGTTTTCGCTAAAACCAACTTCGAACGAATGTCCGCCTCTAGCGCGACTAGCGCAGCCGGCATGGCTTCAATGGCAAACTTACGAGCAGCTGACGCCTCATCAATCAAGTCAATTGCTTTATCTGGAAGAAACTTAGAAGTAACGTATTGCTGACTCCAAAATACAGCATCATAAATCGCACGATCTGATATGGAAATACCGTGATGCACCTCAAATTTGTCTTTAAGACCTATTAAGATCTGAATCGAATCTTCAGCGGACGGCTCCAAAATAGGCACAGGCCTAAATCGACGTTCCAATGCGGGATCGCTTAAAATATACTTTTGAAACTCGTCCTGAGTCGTAGCTCCAATGCATCTAAGATCACCGCGAGCCAATGCGGGCTTTAGAAGGTTTGCAGCATCCATGGCGCCATCTGTCTTCCCTGCGCCCACCAGCTGATGCATCTCATCAATAAATAAGATAGCCTCGCCACTGGAATCCTTGATGAACTTCAAAAGTTTCTGTATTCGTTCCTCAAACTCCCCCCGAAACTTAGTTCCTGCCATCAACTGCCCCATATCCAGGCTATAGACAGTCTTATCTCTTAAAGCATCGGGGACCTCACCTTTCACTATAAGGCCTGCCAAACCTTCCACAACAGCCGTTTTCCCAACACCGGCCTCCCCTACTAGAACCGGATTATTTTTCCGACGTCGGCCTAAAATCTCCAAGACGGACCTTATCTCAGTCTCACGACCAATCACCGGATCTAGCTTTCCATCTATCGCCAATTGATTCAGATTGGTCAGAAAAACAGGGATCTCTGGGATCGCAGCCTTTTTCGCTAGCCCCAGCTTGTCAAATTTCATCGCGTAGCTTTTTAAAACATCTCCCATAGTGTCTAAAAGATCCGATTCTGAGAGTTCACTTCTACCAGCTTCAGTCGCCTTTGCTGAAGACTTCGTCAACCATTTAAGAAGAGCGCCGGAAGTCTTAAGATCATTGGGGGAGTAGGAATCTTGCCGAAGCGTTGAAATTTTTTGAATATCACTTTCTACCTGACTTAATATTTCAGGAGACGTGTTCTGAGCGGTAATCGAAACAGGATTTTTCAAAAGACCAAACAGCAAATGAATCGGCTCAAGCTCAGGATTTTTCAGGTCCAAAGCCTTGGTTTGAGCGATATCGACGGAACCAGCTACAACACCATCAAATTTAAGCATAGAAATCTCCATCCAGTTGACACTTCTAATGTGAGGCTTGAATAAGCGGAGTCAATCCCGAAACTAAAATAATCCATTCCCCTAACTAATCCCAGGCTATCGAGAACCACCAACTGCAAAGATGACTCTTGGTCGAAACCATCTGAGACGTGGACTTTTAAGTCTAGGACGGAAGCAAGCTTCTCTAGAAAATACAGAAATATTATGCAACCTCTGGATCTTACTACTCATCACGGAACGGGCCGGGACAATCTAAATGTCTTTTAATTGAGTCCTATTTAGCTAAAGCTGGTACAGTCTTTGCTCACAGCGACAGACCGTAAGCAGCAAAGCGGCCTCATGGCAATTGCCAGCAATATTTGGATTTGCAAATCTATGCGCCTGCCAGGTAGTATTTATGGAAGTTGGGAGCTTTTACTAGTTTTTTGTATGCCGATCTTTGTTTCAAAGAAAAGCAACACAATGTAGGAGACCGCCAGACCCACAAAAAAGTCTTGTTTTTTCACATTCACCAAGTCCCTGTGTTTCTAGAAAGGTATCTGAAAATTATGAGTGAAATTTGGTCGCCCCAGTACGCAGGACTTTTTAAGTCTTTATGTTTTGACTTTGGTTTTTTGATTTGGCCACTCATCTTGATTCTCTGTCTTAAGAGTATAAAAACCATCAAAAAAGTTGTATTTTTATTGATCTTGATCATCCTTGCGATGGGCACAAAGCCCTTTTCTTATGGACTCAAATCTAGTCTAGGATTTTTTGCTCAAGATGATGATCTCACGTCTTGTCAAGCAGAAGCTATTGTCGTCTTGACAGGCGGTGCGATCAATGAGGCAACCCCATCTATTTCCACTCAGCTTCGCTTACAAAAGGCAGCTGCCCTGGTACGCTCAGAGAACCTGCCTCTAGTCATCACTGGCGGCTCAGTAGAATTGCCTATAGCAGAATCAGAAATCGCTGCACGCTTCCTCGAGAAAAGCGAGCATTTACCAAAAACGCCCATTTATGTCGAGCGGGAGTCCATGAACACCCATCAAAACGCGGTCTATAGCCGCGAACTTCTGGAAAGATTTCACTTGCGACCTGAAGTTATTTTAGTAACCTCCCCTTGGCATATGTTAAGAAGCAGCCTTGTTTTTAAGCACGCAGGTTTCAAGGTTTGCAAAGCAGCGTCGACCTCAGAGTTTATTAACCCCTGGCAAATTAGTTATAAAAACGGAATGAGCTCCTTTGCAGCACTCAACGAGGTTTTAGGACTCGTCGGCTATTTGAGCAAAGGCTGGCTTTGAAGATTGCTTGAAAAAATTCCTAACACAAGTTACCTTTATCTTCTATGACACCTAGGAGTTTCTTAATGAAGTATTCTCTTTTTATAAGCCTATTCGCATTCACAGTAGGATGTGAGTACCCCGTAAATCCTCCCAAGGCCGACTACAATCGTGTCATGAGCGCATTGAAAGAAGCAGAAACAGCAGCTCAAGCCCAAGGTGGGGATCCAGACTTAATGGAAGGCGAAAAGCTTTTTAAATCCACATGCACAAGCTGCCATGGGGATGATGGCAAAGCGATGACTGCAGCTGCAGCAGCAATGAACCCAAAGCCCAAAAACCTAACTAGTGCCGACTGGCAAACAGCAAAGACAGACGCAGAGATTGCCAAAGTTATTTTAGAAGGCGGAGCCTCAGTCGGCTTAAGTGCAACCATGCCTGCTTGGGGCGCTATTATTGATGAAACAAAGGTAGTGAAGGTAGTGAAATACATCCGAAGTCTTAAAGAAAAGTAGCCTCAACGGCGGACTGCCTAAGGGCTAAAGCAGTTGACCAAAA
The DNA here is from genome assembly GCA_903844895.1 of uncultured Pseudomonadota bacterium. Classification (GTDB taxonomy): domain Bacteria; phylum Bdellovibrionota_B; class Oligoflexia; order Oligoflexales; family CAIMVM01; genus CAIMVM01. Next base: position 14,948 of record CAIMVM010000108.1, on the reverse strand, counting down.
GCTTGCGCAAACTTGATCATTTGCCTTATAACCTATGGTAATTACTAGGACGGCGATAGGTCTATAATAGATAGATTCTAGGAATCTATCTATTCCGTCCTTCCCTCAAGGATCCCCTGTAAAAAAGGACATAAGAACTTTAAAAAGACTTGACAAAGAAGCCATACAAATCTGCGGTTTCTGTCGGTTGTATTTCTCTGAAGGATTCTTTGTGATTTTTCCCAAAGATTCGAACTAAAGCCAAACTGATCTTACCCGTTAAAAACGGACACGAGCCTATTCAACTATCACAAACTCTTCTTCAAAGGCAAAGGGTGTTTTGTAACCAATTGAAGAATGGGCGCGTTCTCTGTTGTAGAATACTTCAATCCATTCAAAAATCGAGTTCTTCGCTTGCTGCCTGGTGGCAAATTTCTCAAGATAAACAAATTCTACTTTTAGGGAATGAAAGAAGCTCTCCATGACAGCATTGTCATAGCAGCATCCGCTTCGGCTCATACTCGCTTCGACCCCTATCTCAGTCAGCAGGTCCTGAGAGTCCTAGCTTGTGTAATCACTGCCTCAATCGGAGTGAAACATTGTCCATTCCTCTATTTTTTTGTCTTGTCGCCCTTGGCTAAGGGTATCTCGTCATAGTAACCGAATCCTGATCCGATCCTTGTGACTTTCTGACCAGCATTAAGGCCTGTAATTTTTCAGTACTCCTTCGTTTTATTGCAATTCGTTTGAGGAACCATTTTTGCAAGCTACATAGTCTCGTATTCGTTTTTACCGGGTAAGATCTATCGTAAATCAAGGCTTTCAATTAAAATGGAAAGAAAGCGCCTCTTTGTTTACTGATCATTGAAAGTAATTACCTCTTTTGTGAGATTTTAGGCATGATAAAAAAAAAATTTGTACCATTGATGTTATCGGTTTTGATGATTTCATCAGTTGGATGTCAGCTGTTAGGCCAAGGTCCGAAAAAAAAGTCAATTGGCAGGGACGCACCGGTTAGTGAGCCAAATCTTAAATTCAGAGTTGCCATCATGGACGACGGCTTTGACGAGTCCTTAGCTGTATTTAAGGGAAAGATTCTGGCGAAATTATCCATTACATGCGACGAGGAGCCCGATGACACAAGTGACAAAGAAACTTCCATAGAGGATATTTCCTATGAAGATTTGAAGATGGTGGTCATTCAATCGATAAATACTGATGACAGCTCGTGTAAATTCGTTGAGCAAATGGAATTTGCAAAGAGCGCCTCATTTAAAGAAATTTCGAAATTCCGGGAACCTTGGAATGAATATTTTCTGAAAAAACAGGATCTCCCATCGTTCCCCTCCAGCGACCCCATAGCTTTGACCTCCTATCCAACCAATAATACTAGTAAAAGCTCCGGTTTAACGGGAAGTGATGCTAAACAGGTATATAAAGTTCTTAAGGGAGAAGAAAAATTTAATTATCACGGCACCCACGTTGCTAGTCTTGTTGCTTATAAGAATGACAACGTGGATTTAGTTTTGATTCAAAAAAAACTAAAAGTAGCTGGTGAAACATCAGAAGAAAAGATTAATTGTTTTTCTCAAGCTGAGTTAGATAAGATTGCTAAAATCTATAGAGACCCAGATGTTATAAAGGCAAATAATGAAGCCCCATTGCGAGGTGAAGAAAAGAACAAAGATGAAGTCTTTACTAAATACAATATTGATTTTTTGAATACCAGCTTTGGCAAGCCACCCACTTTAGAAATTGAAAAAATCTTTAAGGAGTCTGGTTGTCCTGCAGTTAAATTTTCTGAGTTCTTTGCCTCGATGAATGAGTTTGAAAGCAGACGCGAAATTTCAATTAGGAAACGGGGTTTGATCAAAAGCAAAGCACTCCAGATTAATGCTTTTGGAAATGATTCGTTACCATTAAACAAACCCGAAGACGGCGAAGAATGTTCTAAGGTATTTACCCTCAATGTGGGAGCTTCAGATGCTAATGGTAAACCCGCATCGTTTACTAATACTGGAGACTGTTTAGATGTTTGGGCGCCTGGGGTCAGAATCATTGCAGGAGCGCCAGAGGACTTTCTTTTAAGCGTAAATGGTACGAGCTTCAGCAGCCCCTTATTTCTTAGATATTTAACTCAAACCGGCAAGCCTCAGGAAAGCTATGAAGACTTATATACTAAATTTAAATCTTCGAAAAAGTCCATCGAACCAGTGAATATTGCCAATGAACTATTTTATGATAGGTCCGATCAACTAAGCAGTTTCGCCTTAGCAGAAGAGCAGAAATTTCCTAAGCGGCAGCCATTTAAAAAATTGCTTCCCTTTAAGATAAAGGGTATCAAATCTACTTTTTAAGAACTTTGTACAGACGGAAAAAAACTAGATTTTCGATTCTGATGGATTAGAGAAGACAGTTAATATTTTTGAAGGCTGGGCATCAGTCGGCTTACCGGAACCATGCCTGCTTGGGGCGCTATTATTGATGAAACAAAGGTAGTGAAGGTAGTGAAATACATCCGAAGTCTTAAAGAAAAGTAGCCTCAACGGCGGACTACCTAAGGGACTGCCCTCAGATCGCCTAGAGGACTCTTTTCAGAGAATACTTACTCCATCCAAAATGGCACAGACCCCTCCAAGAGATGGTCTGTGCCATTTTCTAGTCTTAGCTTAGATTGCACCTCGAGATCACATAGAAAGTTCTCACGTGAGCTCCGTCCTAGACAACATTCGCATATCAATATTTGAGTGCTTTTCTATGCCTCTAGCACTAGGAGCTCCTGCTATCTACTATAAGGCAGGCTAGTCGACGGGGGTGCCAGGCTTGCCCACAATGTTTTCCGCAAGGGGAGCCGCATCCTTCATCTTTAGGACAACTAGCTTTCCTTTGCCAGAAAGAGCTTCTTTACTCAATGCCGCTATAAGATTTGCAAAACTGCGGCTACCATCAAAGTTAGGCGCCAAAACGACTTTGGGGCCGCCTTTATCCGGTGCGCCGCTAAGTTGCGCAAGTCGGTTTCTCACCTCGTAGTTCAAATCATAGAGAGTCGCACGATGGTGGGTTGTGAAAGAGAGACGACCATCCATAAGTACATTCTTACAGCCATCTTCTGCTAATTTATCGGCAACATTCAAAGCTTTAGGAGAGACCCATTGGGCTCCTGGGAAAAAGTCATCATTTAAAAATCCATGGTACAGACGATATCCTAGAAGCCTGATCTTAACATCCGCAAATGCGTCTCGCATCTGCTGAACTGCGGGATCGCCTTTCTCAATGAGCCACATAGGAAGCCCATGACTGGCAACCAAGATACAAATATCTTTGGGTAAAACACCCGGAAACGAAGATTGGGCGTCTTTTTTAATCGCGTCTGCTAAAACTGCTCTAAAACGCTCGTCGTGCGTATAATACTTATACCCTGTTACTTCGACATTCCACTCGGGATGATCATGAAGATACTCCAAGGTGTCTTCCATGTTTTCACCACTAGAGGCATAAGAGAATTGTGCGCCTTTATTAATAAGAACAATCTTCTCTATTCCATCTTTTTGCATCTGAGCGAGCGTGTCATAGATAAAAGGCGGCGTAAAATTATATCCAAGGTATACCCGGCCTTTTAAACCCGCTCGAGCGAGCTCCACTTCAACAGCTTGGCGCTGAATTTCGGAGTTTGCTTTATACTTTGTGGCTCCTATAATGTCGTATTGGGCCTTTACTGTGCTGACACTCAGAGCGTAGGCTGGGCCCGTAAATATCTCACGACTCCAATCAGGAAGTGGAATCCCGACATTTTTTTTAAAAGACACTTCGATGTAGGACTTAAGCTCCGTTTCTGCATCATCAATATCTCCATGACTAGCCAAAAGAATGCCGATCTTCGGTGAAGGGGGCGCCTTCGTCTCATACTCAGACTTTACGGCGCAAGCGCCTAAAATGATTCCTAATGTACCAACCGGTAGCCACTTCAAAGCCTTCATCTGTTATCTCCTTTGTTGAAAAACTGTCTTAAAGAACACCTTAAGACCGATGAACAGGATTTGCATCATATATTGATTTCAAATACTGCACAGCCAATATGTTGGACTGCCTTTAACAAGTCAAGCGATAATGTTAAGTATTGGTAAAATGGACGTATTTCCGCTTCATCCGAAAACCCCAAGTTTTTACCCACATTTTTTAAAGCTCGAAATAGATACTTTTTCAAAGTTGAATCGAAGATTCATAGCTTTTCTTTTGCGATCATGGGGGTCAGATACCCTTCGAGCAACGAACCCAATAGAGACTATTGACCGCCAAAATAAACGAAGCACTAGAGGAATGGACACCATGGGCAAGGCAACACTAGAAAGTGTTCTTGCCTTTGTAACGGTTAAAATCAAGTTTGTCTGGATGAATCATAAAATAGACGCAAAGATTTACACAAGACATCTAAACAGAAAGGCAAGAAACGCTATAGAAAAAATCGTTGAAGAAGTTGGGGTCTTTAACTTGAAATTTAGCTCAAACACCAATTTCTCGACGGTCCCATCACGGTATCTCCAAGCGGAATCACAATGTTTTTTGCATCGCGGCATCTGCAAGCTTCACAAACCATAAGTGTAGGGAAGCAAGTCAAGCTTATTGTCGACTCGTCCTTCCCAACACCATTGGGCTATCTTACTTTGCGATTATCTTGATGTTTATCTTCATCTTCATGGTCATCTCCATGGTCATCTTCATCTTCATCTTCATCTCCGTGGTCGTGCTCATCTTTACCTACACTACTGCCGAGTTTAACGGTCATGCGTACAAACACAGCGGTATCACGTTCACCTGAGTCTTTTTGGGTATGACGCACCTCTGCTCCTACTGATAGATTTTCGGTTATGTCTAACGAGTAACCGATTCCGAGTTGAAGGAGAGTCCGGTCGATATAAGTGATTTCCATCGTCGCTACTCCGGGGCCCAGTTTTCGTGAGAGGCCGAGCATCGCAGAATAGTCTCCAGACCACGTTATGTCATCGTGACCATGGCCCGTCTCATGCTCTTGGTCATGCTCTTGGTCATGCTCGTAGATAGGAGAATATTCAGTAGCTCGCCTTGTGTGACCTCGGCGATATACGAAATCTCCATAAAAATTCCATTTTCCACTTCGCTGAATGAATCCAACAGAAACAAGCTTTTCAAGATTCTGACGTTTCACTTGTGCTGCGCTTAGACGTAGGGACAAAGTCTCTGTTAATTGTTTGGTGAGACGGATCGATGCACCATCGATTGAACCAATGTTTAGATCGCCCTCCTTCGACTCAAATCCTGCAATTTGAACCAGATCAAAAAAGCCAATATCTCTAAAAGTTAGTGTGATGCCGAAAACTTCCTTGATCTCTGTCGCACCGTGAGTCGGCCCATTGTGATCATTTGGCATTCGCGATACTTCACTACCGACAGGAATAGGCTGCTTGCCAATGATAACCGCCGCAAGTTTTCCGTGATCATTATGGAATTTGATAAAAGCTTCTTCGATGAATTTTTCAATATTGAAATCTTGTGGGACTTGCTGTCCTTCGGCCATGAAAATTCTCTCTAACTCTAATTTAAGCACAGCCCTAACGCGAGCGTTTAGATCCGCTGCTATTACGAGATAGCCATCGGTACCAAAACTACCAGAAAGAGAATAATCCGTGTGAAGCACTACCCCAGTGCTAAGAGATGGCCCTTGAATAGGACCTCCCAAGTCAGCTGCACGTCCTTGCCCATTTTTTGTCGATGCAAAACTGGGGCTTGAAACCACTAATGATAGTGTAATAAACAAAATATACTTAACATTTTGCAATTGAGAGAAATGCATATTTACCTCTTTATTTAAATGGATTGTTGGCAATAGAACTAAAATCAAAGAAACGCCGGCAATGGCTCACCCCAGTCGGTACCAGAATATTCAAGCAAATACTACTATGTGACCAACTTGAAGTTAAAGCGGTTAACTCAAGTAAAATTTATACGTTGAGCTAGGAGGTGATGTCTTTTGCGCAATTCTTAAGAGAGAAATTGTAGATACTAATACATGTCTATCAAAAACTGTATTCTGACTCAGTAGTATCTCAGGATTAAAAAAAAGTTCTAGCGCTGGTTTGATTTGGCATTGACGTAGCCCGCTCAAGCTTGGGCAGTGAATATGCTTAAGATGTCTCTTGACCTCTGAGAGACCTCTGAGAGACAGTTTTCTATCTTCTGGATCGTCATGAATCGTGGAAGACTCAGAATGGCCCTCTGTATGGGTAATTTCCAGCCACTCGCCATGTTCTAGACAAATTTTGTGAACGTGAGTTAGAGCATGGAAACCGATCAGCAAAAACCAGGTCAACATGAAAACAGCAACATTTTGCATCCTAGCTTGCCCAAATGCTGATGAGCTGTTTGCTCCATGATTTTTTCTAAGCAAAAGTTGCAACAAAATACCCCTACTAATAAGTAACCCTAAATGCGCATGGCTTTTTTGCCCCAAAACTCAAAAAGGAGGAATTCCCGGCAGCCCGCATCCAGGGGATAGTTTAGTCACTCATAATGGTCAAGTGATATTTTCCTCAACAATTGGCACCTTTAAGCGATCTATATAACTGTGCTTGTTTTGGAATCATGCAAGTCCCCATCTTTGCGCTCTTTTTTGTGTTTCGCCAGCCCCCTCGAACACACCAATCCCCACTCCAGAGAGCGACTTAGTCACTTCCTAAAAATTGTCCGTATATATGAAACAAATGGTCGAAGAATCTTGCTTCTCAAGCCAATCACTTTAAATAGGACTGTTAGAATTCCATAACCCTCATATGGAGGCCTACATCTTATGAACAAATTTAATTACAAATTTATTTTTCAAAAACCTGCTCTTTATAAAGCTTCATCTTAGCCCTAGGGCTTTTAACATTCCGAGGTTTCACTTAAGCATTAAATTCAAGATAGTGCCACGCCTACTTGCTCTCGTTTAGAAAACTATCACAAATCAGCAGATCTAAGGATGTTTCATTCCGTAAGGATTTTGAGTTTGTGTGACTTATCTCTCGTGCTTCAAAGCTGCCTCATTAGATAGAGTCATAATGCCTTTGACGATCCAACATGCAATTTGCATCGATTCAAATCTAGCTTTAGAGGATTGTTGCGAATTCTCCTCCGCAAGCTTCCTAGGTTCAATCGGCACTAAATGGCGAGGTCGGAGGGCTGAATGTTGAGCTATAGCGTTGAATTTGGCTCATGCGAACATCATCAATGTCTCCCACAAATTGATTGGTCCCATCGGTTCCTATGGTTAACTCAGAGCTTGAAGTAAACAAGGATGTCGTGGCTGAGATTCCAGACTTTTTGTTGACGCCATTTAAATAGATTTTATAGGCACCGCCCTTGAAAGTCAGAGCTACGTGATACCACGTATTTGCTGAAAAACTAATGGTACCGGATGTATAAGTGGAGACCGTCGATCCATTTCCGCTTAGTTTCGCCTGCAGTTTCATTTTGTTGCTATTTTTGCCAATTTGCAGAACAAACGAAATCCCGGAGCTTGCTGACTTGCTCTTGGCGACGATAGTCTGCCAAGAGCCGTTTGTGGGTAGTGTCGACATCTTAATCCATGCTTCCACTGTTAATTCCTTAGCAGAGGCCTGAAATTGTGTTTTATTTGATGTGTAAAGCTTCGTGTTCGTTCCAAAAACTCGAGCTTCTCCAAATTTTCCTGTTCCCGACGTTGTGCTGAAATTGGTTAAGGACCCATCTGCATAAAGGCTCTGATCTTCTAAGTCAGTACCTTGGGAGAAATGGTAGAGAGCTAACGTCTTATAGGAGTTTTGTAGCCAAGTATAACTTAGCGGGCTGCTGGTATTTCCTACCCCATCAACGGATCTGGCTGTTAAGGTATGAGTTCCGTTAGAAAGAAGAGCATTGGAATAGCCACTTGTGCAAGTCGTATAGGGCTGGCTATCAAGGGAACATTCAATGGTAGCCATGGCATCGTCAGTTGTGAAGCTAAATTCGGCAACGCTAAAATAATTGGGACTAGATGGCTTTGTAAGGAGTGCCAAACTAGGAGCTATATTGTCGTAAGTCCACGCAAAGGAAGCCGGACTAGAAACTGAAACTCCATTTTTTTGCACAACCTCAATAGTGGTCATTCCAGCTGTTAGTTTCTTAAGTGCGAAGCTAAAGTCAAGGTTTGCACTGCAAGTCTGCTCCAGCTTACCTAATGGCGCAGTCACTTCCTGGCTAGTGATACCAGAAATGACAACTGTTAGATCCCTGTCGCAACTTCCCGACACTAACAAAGTATCACCACCAGTTGCAAAATTGATGTCCGCAGGCGAGTCGAACGTCACCGGATTGATAGAAAGTGGATCGAAGTTCCAAGTTACCATGGTGCTATCATGCGATTGATTTTGAGCACTATCAAGCTGATAGAGGCTATAGACATAGACAACCGGAGTTGAGTCAGACTTTGTCAAAGCGTAATAAAACGAGCCATCTAAACAGGATGTCGGTTCTCCTGCATTTAAAAGAGTGCCATTTTCTTTAATATAGACATTAGCGCCCACTTCACAGGTTGCCCTAAGAACCATTGCTTTCGAGGACGTGAAGGTAGATGCTGGATAGGTCACTTGGGGGGCAGAAGGGGCCTCGGCGTCTTTAATCCAAGTGATTTGTACACTTCCGGAAGCTATATCCTACATTCCGCGGTCAAATCGTGTAAATTTTCGACTGCAACCATCCAAGATGTCTAGCCTATTAGTCTGACTCAATCATTCCACGGCGCATTTTTTAGCGATTTCTTAAGCAACTTCTCAATCTCACTTTGAAGCTTTCGATAGTTCTTGATTCGATTTTCACATTCATCTGCCTGGTCCTTGGTTAGTGTTTTAGTCGTCTTTTTCCCTTCTATAGATCCCGTCCACCTGTAGTACGGGCCATGTAACTTAGGATTCTTGGCCTTGCAGATGCAGTTTGGCTTCCCACACTTAGCATAGGCAACAGAAATCGTACCCGGCATCAAGGGCAAACTGGCTTCTAAAAAAAGTTTAACATTTTTATTTTTTTTGCTTGACATCCTAATACCCTTATATATTAAGATATTGTGCAATGAAACAAGAAAATTTACAACTTAATAAAATAAAAATTGATTGTCTGCCCCTGATAGACGCAGCTGCTAATCACATGGGGTTGCGTCAACTTCTCGAATCTGCTTTGCAGCACGACAGCCATGTCGCCGCTGTATTAGGATTGGTTAAAAATGTGCTTACCTCCCGCTCAGCGCTTTATCGAGTGAAAGACTGGGCAAAGGAATTCGATTCTAATCTTATTGGGATTGTCGACCTCAATGATGACGTTCTAGGCCGAGCCCTGGACAAGCTTTTTGCAGCGGATCGAGCCTCTCTTCAGTCTAAAATTACTTTGGCTGCAGTAAAGAACTTCGGCATTTCTATGGATAATATTCATAATGACTCCACCGCTGTGTCTCTTTTTGGTTCCTATAATGAGCAAGAAAAGAAAGCCGTTCAGCTCAAGCGTGGACACAGCAAAGATCATCGGCCAGATCTGAAACAGATTGTGTTTGGTTTAAGTGTGACGGCCGATGGAGCGGTACCCATCCATTTCAAAAGCTATGACGGCAATACTACTGACGATACTACTCATCAAGAATCTTGGACTACACTCCGCGGTCTTACGGGCAGATCTGATTTTGTCTATGTTGCCGACAGCAAGCTATGTACCGAAGACAATATGCGGTTTATAGATGTGAACCAGGGATCATTTATAACCATAGTTCCCCGAACTCGCGCTGAAATTAGACTATTTGAAGAAAGGGCATTCGCTGGCGATATTAGGTGGGAAAAACTTTGGCAAAAGGCAAACTCTAGAAAAAAATCAGAAACGGACTATTACGAAGTTGCTGAAGGCCTTCATCAATTACGCGAAGGTTATCGAGTTTTCTGGTATCGCTCCTCCCAGAAGACTAAACGAGACGCCGAGACTAGAAATGATTTGATCGAAACGGCATGGGAGAAGCTAGAGACGCTCGCCAATGAAAAGAAGCGCGGGCCGAAAACTCAGAAAGCTCTAGAAAAATCTGTCTCCTCTATTCTCACCAAATACAAAGTAGATGACTGGATAAAAGTCGAAGTCAAAGCTGAGGAGGACATCTCCTATAAACAGGAAACCCGAGGAAAGCCTGGATTAAATGCGTCATACAAGCGCGTTATAAAGAAGAAGTTCAAACTTGTGATCAAAAAGAATCCTGAGGGAATTGCTCGCTCCCAGGTCATGGACGGCGTTTTTCCTCTTACAACAAATGCAAAATTTGACGCCCTCAAGATCCTTCAACACTATAAGTATCAACCGAATCTGGAGAAAAGATTTAGTCTGTTTAAATCCGTCTGTGAAGTAGCCCCAATCTACCTCAAAAGTAATCGCAGAATAGAAGCTTTAATGTTCATATACTTTATCGCAATGCTCATTGCAGCTATATTAGAAAGAAGACTGCGCAAAGAAATGGAGGCCCAAGGAATAAAGTCCATAAAGTCGCTGCCCGAAGAAAGGCCTTCAGCAACCCCGACTTGGGAACAAATTGCAAGGCTATTTGAAGGAGTCAGTAGATACGACTTAATGGAAAGCAAGAAATTGGTTCGATCCTTTAATGACAAACCCTCAGAGATTCAGAAACAGGTACTATCGTTGGTAAGCCTCAAATCAGCCTCAACCTATTATTAGAAATTTCTGAGAAAACGCGAAAAACTTACATAGTTTGACCGCGGAATGTAGGCTATATCGTTATTGGCGTCCTGTTGGTAAATAGAGTATCTATATACACCATCATTTAGCTGCGAAGTTGATAGGGAGAATGTCCCGGCAGTGCAGGTGAGAGGCGAACCCGCTATATCAACATCTGCAAGCTGTATAAAAACTTTATTAGTGCCTGAGCAGGATCCGGAAAGAGTAAAGGCGCTGGCTTTTGTATAATTGACGGATGACTGATTCAATACAGGATTTGAAGGCGCCGTGGACTCCACTGACCATGAAAGTAAAACTGCTGAGGAAATATTTCCAGCCAAATCTATTTGTTTAACACTGTAGCTGTAAGTGCCGTCTAGGCTCTCCTCGATGAGCCGGTTATACGTTCCGGATATGCAAGAAAGCGCCGGAGTCAGTTCTATATTATCTCGGGATAGAATGACTGTGCTATCCTCTTCACATTCCCCCTGGAGGGAAAGAGTGGCTGGTCCTGAGGAATAAGTAAGATTACTAGGATTGGTAATCTTCGGCGCCACAGGCGGTAGGCTGTCTCTAGTCCAGTCTTTAAAAATGATTGGTGACTCAGCAGACCCATTGACTTGCTTGAGACCAAAGGAGTAAGTACCGTCGACACTTTTACGAATTGTAAAAGAAAAGACTCCTGAAACACAAGTCTGACTGAGAGTGTTTGCGTTCGGGCTCACTTCCGAAACCAAAACGGAGCCGGAAAGTTTAACTGTGAGGCCAGCTGTACAAGTGCCTGCGAGTTCCAAGCTAGAACTATTAGAGACAGTCGGACTAGGGCTATTTAAAACGGGAACACTTGGCGTATCTGCTCGGACTATATCCAATATGAAGCTTGAAGAGGCAGAAAACTCGCCATCAGAAATAGTCACCGTGATACTTGTGGAGCCATAAGCATTGGCTACAGGCGACAGATTCATTTTGCAGTTTGGTGCCGTTCCTGAAAAAGAAACATCAGAGGGGAGAACTTTGCTCTCATCAGAGACTATTGCCGTTAAAACAGAAGTACAAGAAAGCTCAGTGTCGATATCTAGCACAGAAATCGGATGTCCTGCTAGATCTTCATTTTCCTTGATCGCAGCTTGGCCGATGGACGCTATAGTTGGGCCATCATTGACAGGATTAACCATAACGCTAAAAGTGGCGAAGGCGGCAAGGGAGGTTGGATCCGAATAGTTTAGAGTGACTAGCACAGCTCCTGATTGGTCGGCTTTATGTGTGAGCGAAAGAATGCAATTAGGCGCGCTGCCCCCTAGGACAAAGTCTGAGGAGCTTAGAACAGAAGGATTATTTTTCATAAGCGCGACGTCCAAACAATTTGCGCCCCCATCAGCATCAGTAAGAGTAAAAGCCAAATTGGCAAGAGTTTGATCCTCTTTTACCGATGAAACCCCAGGAGCAATAAGCGTGGGCTTGGCAAAGGTTTGGCTGACGGTAAACTGGAACGTATCCGTCACTAACATGCTGCCTTCGCCTACAGAAAGCGTTATCAGAGACGACCCTACTCCGAGGTAAACGGGCGATAGGCTTAAAAGACAATCCGGAGCATTACCTGATATGACAATACCCGAGGTTGCAAGGATGAGGGGATTTGAAGAACTCACCTTAAGGGAGCTACTACAGGTAAGTGTGGTGTCTGGATCCGTGATCTGAACACCAATAGAACCAAGCGTGACATTTTTGGCTGTAGTTTGATCTAGTACCTTAGAAAGGGAAGGTTTGTCATCAACAGACACCACGCTAACTTCAAAAGAAGCAGAGGCAAAATTTGACAGTTTGTCTGTGGCCATCAAAGTAATGCGGGCTTTGCCGAATGCATTTAGCTTGGGAGTGATGGTGATGGTGCACTTAGGGGCGGTACCGCCGATGATCATACCGGAGGCGTCAATCAAGGCTTCTGAATTAGATTTTGCGGTGACCGACATGCAACTGACTAGGTCAACTTCGTCGGAAAACACAAATGGAATATTGTATCCTGTTTCGTCTTCTTGAAGAGTCTGACTTTCGGGAGCTTTTAAAGTTATCGATGAAACAAGGGGCTGCTAGGAAAGGCTCTAGCGCCAGATGCAGCGGCGCCCCCTGAAGCTCCCGATCCTTCAATTTGCCCTGTAACAGAAGTAGGCTCAACTTCCGATGTCGCCCCCTCCTCGCCTGTTGGCTTTTTGTCAGCGGCTTTCTTCCCACAGCTGACTATGCTCAGGATAGTCACAGAAATCGCCAACCTTATGAATGTATCTAAATACCTGGCCATTCCTACCTCGATACTCTGGTTTATCTACAGGGTTTCTTTTCGGACATTTGAAGGTACACTTTAAGTCTATATACCAGGGCTAGAAGTGCTGTTATTAAGAGTGCTTACCGCCATTCTAAACCTTTATCTTACATTCCTAGGTTAAACCACTACATGAAACTTATCCAAATTTGTGTTTGCAAGCTCGCAGTGCATTTCCGGTACATCCAACTTATGGTTTGCCAGGGCTGTCTCATCAAAATTATGTTGGCTCCAATTGGGCAAATCCTGAGCTGACGAGCATGGATGTTAAGGATTCCGGATTGGCTGCTGATTTGATGTTAGTAAGTGGAACACTTAGCTTGCCTTTGAAGGTTCTGATTACATTTAAAGCGAACTTTCTAATAAGGGAATAGTTCCTAGGGGCATGAACTTTTCGTTTTCTTGAGGCGTCTTCTCCAAAAGTGACATCAAGAATCCAGTACATGGACTCCACAGCCCAGTGGCCCTTAGCGCTTTTGGCGAATTTTTCAGCGCCTTTATAACTTAGCAGATAGTAGCGTGTTTCAACGGTTTCTTTGTCCTGTTTCCATACTACAGTAGAAACTCGGCCGATTGACTTCAGACCTTTCCATTCTGAAAACTGGGGAAAAATTTTGTCATCAACATCAATGGTCTCATAGGTTCTTTCATGGACACGACCATGACTTTTTTCGGTTTCTGAAAAGTAGTTTGAGCTGGCTGTTGATATCTTTCTCGTATCAAATTGATATTTAACTTCGTCATGTAAATTCTTATGCTTCCCCTTTAGAGCTAGATTATAGTCTGCTTTGGCATCTATGATCTTATCGGCGATGTCTTTCTGGGTGATTAATGCATCGCCTGAAATGATGGCTCCCGCTAAGTCTAGTGCATCTATCATCTCTGGAACGGCCGTAATTTCATTTGTCTTAGCTCCAACTTCAAGCTGCTCTAAAACGATACCACTTTCTACAGCACACGCATTAAGCAGGTGGATGGCCTGTTTTCCAGATGCTGTATCGTAAGACCCTCTTGAAGTTTTGCCGTCAATTGCGATTTGCTTACCAGCGCTAGGCCCGGAAAGGGTAGCAGACCATGCCATAAAAAAAGCCTCGAAAGATTGAGGCTTCAAAATTGAAAAAAATCGACCAATTGTCTGATGTGAGGGAATTCCTTCTTTAAAGAGATAAAATCTCCTAAGAAAGTCTAAATGTTTATCTCCAAGTAACTCGATACCACGCCAGCTTTCAATGCCCTGTAGTGCAGCGAAATTGGCTAAAAATACAATCTCCTGAAGTGGATACGTCTTGCTGCGATCCATTCTTGGATCCTCAAGCGCATCAAAGCTCACAGCGAGTTATTCCTTTACCAAGCTTCCCATCATGTGAAGTTTCTCTCAAAAAGTTCAAAATATTTAATTTTAAACCTTAACGTTCTGAAGTCATTTCGAATTTAGACGATGCGCCCCCTGATGCGTGCAGCGGTGCGCCTTGGCAGAAAAAAATTGCAATTTTATACCGAATTTTCGCCAACCTCATTTCAAAATCACTGGAAATCAAGCCCATCGTTGTCCCAAACCTTACCACATGGTTAGACGTGGCAAAATACCGCTAGACAAATGGTGACATGCCTGGGAGTTTTAGGGGTAATTGGAATCAGATAGGCTGATCTCTGATCCAAAGGGGAGGTCATTCAAGAGTGAGTAGGCAAGGGGAATTTCACCCCAAGCCTCTCCCAGAACGGTGCGGGAACCTCTCGATTCACACCGCTCCCATCAAGCAAACCCTAACAATCCTCGACTCCAGTGATTGAATAATTGCGGCTGCTTCTTAGCGATTCCTTCGATGAAGTCACCCGCTGCAATTTTGCGTCCTCTAAGCTTCTTGTATTTCCGCATGGCCCACGTCCTCAGCGTTCTGTTGAAGTGCTGGTACATGGGATTCATCGATGA
>CAIMVM010000107.1 GCA_903844895.1 uncultured Pseudomonadota bacterium | reverse complement strand
TTTGAGAAGTTTAAGAACTTTACTGCTGATGTCGAGAAGGAGTTTTTCTACTTCTTTGTCGGTAATGGCTTCTAGGTTTCGAAATCGGAAGGTTTCAGCACCGTTTTGATTGACGCCTGAAAACACGCCATCGCAGAATAGAATGTGTAGGTGCGGGTTTAAGTTTAGAGCCGACCCGGCAAGCTGGGTAAAGCTTATGGCTCCTGACTTTGGATCCTTAATGCCAGCAGCGAGGGCTTTGATTTTGTAGTAGCTGTGAATCTCTTTGATAATGATTGCTAGTGCATTTTTGACTTCTTGCACCTCGCGAGGCGGAGCAATCACTCGCTTTCCTTCTAAGATGGCCGTGATCTGAGCCTCACTAAGCGTGTTTCCCTCAATGGCCAAAGAACCGTGAATAATACGCACTTGATTGATGCGGCGAAGCTGAATATCTTGCGCTTGGTCAGAAATTACGGTCAGACGTCCAACACTCTCGCTGATGGCGGCAACCTGGTTAAGGATCTCGGGTGTAATGGTATGGGGCGGCTGGTAGTTGGACTTTACGCGCATTAATGGGAGTCCTCATTGCCGATTACATGTTTCAACGAATATCGCTATCATTGTCCTCTTTTTTTTTGAAGCTCTAAGCGAACTTTTGCCGACTATCGAGCGTTACGTATCTTATCCAAGCCTACAAAAACTTGATTGAGACAATTCCATCGTTGCTCGCAAAAAGGCTTATTTGCGCTTCGAAGGGAATTGGTATCATGGGGTAGCCAAGCGTCCAACCAAATCACCTTTCGTTTCCACAGTTCCAACATGCTGTGAACTGGGGTTCAATGAATTCACTACAATTTTCACATTTCCACGGTTCAGCCTGATAAGCTTTTTCAGATGCAGTGTTTGCCTTAAAATAATCTGATATTGTATTTGCGGCATTTTCCATATCCTCCTCTTCGACATAAATAGCAGTTTCATCGTAAGGCATACCCACTTCATGAATCCGGAATATAGTCGAATCTTGCTTTATGACTTCTTTGATGTTGGCTTGTTGCAATATTTCCAAAATCAGATTAACTTCGGCTATACTTTTGCACGTGTAAACGAGATTCATTTTTAAAACTCCCAAGGAAGTTGATATCCACTATCGCTCAGGAAAATCAGCCCAAAGTTCATTGAGAAAATCCCTTACTGAATAGATGGTGATTTTATCCGAAGTCACACGGGAGGTGTCTTCAAGGGATACTATCATTCTCCTTTTAAACTGTGGTTGGTCTTGTATCAGTTCACGCAGCCCTGCAAGATGCTTAGCAGAAATAGTCCGAGACGACTTGATTTCTATGGCCATCCCCAGATCTTCAATAATCAAATCTACTTCGGCGCCCGAAGCAAGCTTCCAATAGGACAAGTTATGTCCAGCCTTGTGATAGGCATTCCAAGCTCTTATTTCATTAAGGATTACATTTTCAAACGCTTTTCCAAACTCCGAAGAGCCTGGTTCCAATAGTTTTCTTTTTGCTAACCAATTAACAACGCCTACATTTGCAAAATAAAACTTGGGTGCATGAATCACTTTACGTTTGGGGCGCTTCGTGTAAGCCGGTAGAAAAAAACCCTGAAGTGTATCGCTTAAGATCTCATAGTAGTTTTTAACGGTTGGACTCTTTACGCCACAGTCAGAAGCAATGTTCGTATAGTCAATGAGCTCTGTATCGCAAACGGCAGCAGCTCTAAGGAAGTCTGAAAAAGATGGTAGGCTTCTCATTAGGGCCTCTTCCAAAATTTCCTCTTTAAGATAGTCACTTACATAGCTTTCTAGCAAATCCCAATAGTCGTCGGAAAAGTAGTGGTTGGGAATGTTTCCGGTATTGCAAATTCTTACAAAATCGAATGGCTTCGTCAGCTCTTGACTTACCAGTCCGAACATTTCAAATCTCAAAGCCCGTCCGCCCAGGAGGTTCGCCTTTCCTCTTTTTAGCTTGCGCGCACTGGACCCGCAAAGGCCAAAAATGAACCCCTTTGATTCTATTAACCGATGTATTTCGTCAAGTAGCTCTGGGACTTTTTGTACTTCATCGATAATAATCAAAGTTTTGGGATCAACCTTCTCGAGTTCGTCACCGAGAATACTGGGATTTTGTTTATATTTAACTAATTGCTTGCTGCTTAAAAGGTCAATGTAGAGGGCATTGGGAAAGCTGTGCTTTAGGAAAAAGGTCTTCCCAACTTGCCTCGGGCCCCAAAGAAAGAAGGGATTTGGTATAGATTTCCGTATGTTAAGTAATCTTTCAAGTCTCATTTTAAAAAATCGCTTTAAATTAAAACTCTATCTTAAAATGGAAATTATCCTTTGGCAATCCCTAACGCGACTTTATTAAATCTCTACACGTAAAAACCTGCAACGCTGCGCTTTCCCTGCATTTTCTCTGCACAATACAACCTGAGATGTTTGAATATTCGTTTCAAAAATGGCAATAGGTCCTGACTCGCCGCCAGGGGCTGACTTGGGGGGACTTGGGGGTAGCCACGGTAATAGCAGCCAAGATCAATCGCACCATAGAGACAATGAAGGCTTTAGAATCCGTTTGGCGGGCGCTTTCTGGAATGGCTTTGCAGCACTCGCGCTGAGGCTCAAAGATTGAACTCCCAACTGGAACGGTCGCAATGTTCTCAATCAGAGCTCGGCAGAGCACACCTCGTACCGCCAGCTATTGTGAGCTATTGCTATCTGAGTTTACTTGCGGTCTTCACTTCAAAACCTAGCAACGGCCAATTTACCGAGTGAGTTCAGATCTTGAAAGACCAATCACATGCAGGTCTTTAGCCTTGAGACCCTGAAGGGAACTTGGAATACTTTGGGTGATGGCCGTCATGAGTGAGTAGGCAAGGGGAATTTCACCCCAAGCCTCTCCCAGAACGGTGCGGGAACCTCTCGATTCACACCGCTCCCATCAAGCAAACCCTAACAATCCCCGACTCCAGTGTTGGAATAATTGCGGCTGCTTCTTAGCGATTCCTTCGATGAAGTCACCCGCTGCAATTTTGCGTCCTCTAAGCTTCTTGTATTTCCGCATGGCCCACGTCCTCAGCGTTCTGTTGAAGTGCTGGTACATGGGATTCATCGATGA
>CAIMVM010000106.1 GCA_903844895.1 uncultured Pseudomonadota bacterium | reverse complement strand
TCCAATGTTCGGGGGGATCTGCTGTAAAAATCATTTCCTGCTTCAGGGTCGGATGCTGAAACCGCAGTTCTGAAGCATGGAGCAAAATTTTTCCCTCCAAGCTGTAAGAGCTACCATACCTTATGTCCCCAACAATAGGCCAGCCTCGCGAGGACAACTGAACTCTAATCTGATGGGGCCTTCCCGTTACAGGCTTCACCAGCAAAAGAGATCCTTGGGCCAGTCTTTCTTTAACGATGAAATCAAGAACGCACTTTTTCCCCTGACTTCGACAGCCAACTCCACTTTTGAGTGGTTCGGTTAGTGCAACTTCCCGCATTTTTTCTAATAAATATTTTTTCAAAAACGGGCGTTTTGTAGTGCCCCGGGTGATGACCTTTGTTTTATGCTTGCGATAGTTTGTTGGCAGCCCGCAAATTTACCCAGTGGTGAGTTATTCGCAGGGGATAACTAAAGGTAGTGCTATGGTCAACAAAACCTTAAATTATTTGGATCTGCTTGCTCCGCTTAAGAATTTCGTCATATACTTAAAAGGTCAAATGACTTCGCTTCATGGCACTGACCACACACCGAAAGACCAAATATGGATGAATTCACCATAAAACCTCTACGAAATGCCCACGACACTCTTTGTGTGGGGTTAGCTATCAAGCCGGTAGACGACATCGTACGCGATGCCGTGATTCAACGCTTTGAGTACACATTCGAGCTCGCTTGGAAAAACTTAAAACGCGTTTTAGAGGAAGAATATGGCCGCCGAGAGCTTACAATTCGAGACATGTTTCGAGAGGGAGCCGCGGTCGGACTCGTCGCAAAACCCGAAGATTGGCTTGAGTTTCACAGAGCGAGAAACCTCACTTCTCACACTTACAGTCGGAAAACAGCAAAAGATGTCTACAAAATTGCAAAAAAATTCGCGAAGCAAGCGACAGTTCTCATTTCGAAACTCTCCACCTTCGAAACCCATCCAGATCAGCCTAAAACATTCACAGGTCGCAACAAATCTAATAAAAAGCGTATTCCCAAACGTTGAAATTTTTATCTTCGGATCACGCGCTAAGGGAACTGCGGGTCCGCATTCCGACCTCGATATCATTCTTAAAGGCGATGCCCCGCTGCCGTTCTCTAAAATGCAGGAACTGAGCTTATTACTCAGTGACAGTGAGTTGCCGATGAAAACAGACCTTCTTGACTGGCACTCTGTTGAGCCTGAGTTTCTGAACATCATCGCCAATTCAACGCGAAAGTTCGATACTTAAAAAGGATTAGCCTGGTGAGTTTATAGAAAAACTAGGTGCCATCACTATAGGCCGTCTTAAGTTTAAGTTTTACTTGGCCTAACTCTGTGATCTCCAAGCGTTCATGGGACAGTGGGCAGCGGGAGATATATTCCACAAGCTTTCTAAGGCTGTCTCGAGCCAAGGTGTTAGTCGAGGTATTGGCGTGGAGAGAAAAGCCGTTGATAGAAAAACACCGGTGGCCCTTGGCCAAAGGTATCTCTTCATATGATACCGTTACTTTTGATAATGGAGTTGTACCCAGTAAATTTGTCTATATGCAGTATTCCAGAATACTTTCCAATCAAGCTGCTTGCCGAACTCCCCGAGCGATCGGGTGAGTACTGGAACCAAACAACAGGAAAGGCGTCCTTGCTCGAGCACGCAACGCACATATACGAAGTCGACTGGGGCTTTTTTCCTGGTTCTTTCAGAACTTGAACAGCAGTCTCATCTGCATGGGCTGCAGACTGATCAAAAATGTATTTGCGGATTTCAAAAGCTACATCACCAATCACGTCAGCAGATGCAATGACCCAGCGCGCCATAGATGTTCGTGAGACTGAAGTTACCTGAATAAACGGACCGTGCGATCCGCGAGGCACCAGAAAAAACTGCCCTCTCGACTGCACCGTGTGCGCCTACTCTGCCAGTCAACACTAAGAATCTGTGGCCTCTACTCGGGGGCTGAAACAGTAAGTCAAAATCTTACTCAAACTTGATCATCCGTCTTGTAACTGCCTGTAATCACGAGGGCACCAACTGGGGTCAGTACACTCGAAAAACACTCCAGTGAGCAAAAAGCTTTGGCGACATTTGGTGCACTTTGCGAAGCCAATCATAAGACCTGACTCAATGACGCCTGAGCAATGGAGTCCTCGTAGAATTCGCTCCCATTTAAGTCTTTGTTACCTTACCTATGCTGTAGCTAAACAGAGTATTCACCGACTCAAGAAAAAGGGACTAGTACTTAGCATTGATGAAATGAGGCATCGACTCCGCAGGGTACAGGCTAGCAAGATCATCGACAAGCCAACCCAAAATCGATATGTCATTCCCTCTGCTACGGACAAAAGTCAGCTCGAAATATACGCAGCACTTGATCTAGAAAGAAGCAGCACACCTTACAAAATCTAAAATGTAGTGCCCAGCGAAAACTTAACACGCTGATATTGTTTGTTTTTGTTCTTTTCACTGTCGAAGTCGGGAAAAGATACCGTGACCGATACGATTTCGGAATTTCTTTTAGAGTCTTAAGCGATTCGCTAAGATTTAAATCCAGCCCTTCCAGTGTTCAGGGGGATCTGCTGTAAAAATCATTTCCTGCTTCAGGGTCGGATGCTGAAACCGCAGTTCTGAAGCATGGAGCAAAATTTTTCCCTCCAAGCTGTAAGAGCTACCATACTTTATGTCCCCAACAATAGGCCAGCCTCGC
>CAIMVM010000105.1 GCA_903844895.1 uncultured Pseudomonadota bacterium | reverse complement strand
CAATTAAACGAATTGCAGAAGCCAAGGAAGTAGCAGAGCTTTTTCAAACTTGCCTCACTTCTTTTAGGAGTCGCTCCTATTATCGGAGCCATTTTTCAAAGAGAGAGACATCGAAAAATAATCGAATCTTCTGATTGTCAGTCATCAGGCACCTGGCAGACTAAGTCCACGATTTTCCCTAAGCCAAGTACCAGCTTTAAATACAATCCCCTTACTTAGCTTGATTTTCTAAGGAATGGGTTCATTTCGAATTTTGTAATTTTATTTGGGGTAGAATTAGCACTAGGACCGTGCCTCATAATTCCAACTGCAGTTCCAGCCTTTATGACAATGCAAATCTTCAATGTAGCTTCAACATCAAAGAGATTAAAGGAGTTCCTTATTGGCCACGGAGCCACCCATTCATCAAACATTTAATTGGAAGTTATCGACGAGAGTTTAGCGATTCCATTTTGTTATGGAGTGAGTCAGATTTACTTAGAAAGGTTTGAGTATTCCAAGATTTTTTTCATTCTTACCGCATTCCCTACAGCCATGAAGGGAAAGCCCCAAATAAAGCAGCTGGTAGATGACAACTGGCCTCGATCGATTGGCGCAATTTCCAGTAGAAGCCTGTATGTGGAGGAATGTACTAGACTCCCTTTGCGGCTTAGATCGGATCTTACGCAAAATTTGATCAAGTAGATCTCGGCAAAGCATTGTCTGGCAGGGCTTTGCCGCTATTTTTTCCCGAAAAAAGTGTAGTCACGAATTTTTTTCAATAAATATCATTATTCTATTGTTATTGATCGGTTTATTCTGCTACTATGTTGTCACGATGTTTATAAGACGCAATAAAAAGAAGGTTGGAACGAAAATCTACGAGACTCTGCTTCTCGTAGAAGGATTTCGCGCGGGAAAAAAAGTGAGGCACAAGACGGTTGCTAATCTTTCTAAGTTTCCTGAGCACATTGTAACTGCTATTGAAAATGCAATTTCCGGGGAATCCAAATCTTCTTTTAATAAGCTCCCTCAACGTTGTGGACAGAATTTTGGCGGTCTATTTTCTATGTTAGAAATAGCAAAGAGAATTGGAATTGATGAGATTCTTGGCAGTGAGCCTATGGGGCGGTTTGCCATGCTTATGATTTTCGGGAGAATTTTAACCCAGGGGTCTCGTAGGCATTTAACTTTTTGGCAGAATGGATATGCAATCAAGGAGGTCTTGAACATAGAGAACAGTACAACAGACGACCTCTATCGCTCACTCGATTGGATTGAAGAGAAGCAGTCAGAAATTGAAAAGGCGTTCTTTGAAAAAAACTTAGAATCGGGAACTGACAAGGTTTTCATGTACGACATTACTTCTTCATATCTTGAGGGAGAGCTCAATGAACTTGCAGAGTACGGCTACAATCGGGATGGAAAAAAAGGAAAAAAGCAAATAGTCATTGGCCTTGTTACGGATAAACATGGTTTTCCCATATCTATAGAAGTATTCAAGGGGAATACAGCAGACCAGAGCACTGTTCCAGATCAAATTGCGAAGCTTGTTGATAAGTTTGAACAAAGAGAAGTGGTTTTCATAGGCGATCGAGGCATGATCAAGCAGAAGGGAATAGATGCGCTTGATGAAAAGCTCGATGATGGGCGCTACGTGACCGCAATAACAAAGCCTCAGATAGAAAAGATGCTGTCGGAGAACATAATTTCAATGGATCAGTTTCAGGAACTTCCTGTCGAAGTAACTTATATGGATGTTCGATATGTTTTGCGCCGTAATCCAGTGCGGGCTGCTGAATTAGCAGAGAATCGCGAAAGTAAAATCCAAAAGGTTATTGATACCGTCGCTAAATCTAATAAAGAGCTGGATGATAAGCCAAAAAAGAAGCCCGAATCTGCCCTTAGAGTGATACAAGCACTAGCACTTAAGCTCAAGATTAAGAAAATTATTGAGATTTCAATAGACAATGGAAAAATTGTTCTCACGAGAAATGATGAAGCATTAGCCTCTGCTGCTAAGTTGGATGGCTGTTATGTTATCAAAACAAACTTAAAAGAAGAAGATGCAGATACTAAAATGGCCCATGATTCTTACAAGGAGCTAAAATTAGTGGAATGGGCTTTTCGCACTATGAAATCTACCTTTCTTGAGCTAAGACCTATTTTTCATCGGAAAGCAAATCGGACGCGTGGGGTGGTCTTTGTCTCAATGCTTGCCTACATGATTGTCTATGAATTTTGGAAAAAAACAAAAAATCTTGGTGTACCTTTAGAGGAAATGATCGCGGCATTAGACCAGATTCAAACCGTAGAATTTAAAATTGGAGATCATTGGATCAAATCACTGCCCTCCCATTGCCGTGACGATCAACAAAAATACCTTGATGCCTTAGGAATACAACTTCCTGCCCTAATTTAGCGCAAGAGTTGTTGTCCCGAATGGATTTTCGCTGATTTCCTCTGCAAGCCATGATGCACAGGGGTTTTGTGGATTTATCTGCCGCTAATATTGCGTAAGATCCGTTAGATGGGATTTAAGTAGACACAGGACTTGAACTTCATTGCCTATCCAAGTCACCAAGAATGCTAGCATACAAGCAAAGCATATGCCGGGAGCCGCTGCTATGCCTGTGAGTTTTGATTTCTACTCCCAATTGTGGTAAGATATGAAAAACACGAGACCTTTACCAACAAAGGAGTGTCTTATTAAACTCTATTTATTCTTAAT
>CAIMVM010000104.1 GCA_903844895.1 uncultured Pseudomonadota bacterium | reverse complement strand
GCGTCAAAGCAAAATGAGATAACCCAGTTTGCCAATGCCGCACGAACAGCAGAGTATGAGGCAGCGGTGGTGCCGTTTCTCGTATGGCTTGCTGGTTCCGTAATCGTAATTTGCATCTTCAAGGACATTGCTAGGGTCGGTTTTCAGTTACCATGGGTGCTCATCCGATTAGGGTATCTTCCTGTGGCATGCTTAGGCTGCTTTTTGCCAAGATGGTGGCCACCTTTAAAAAGGGTTCTCCCAGAGTTTGCGCTGTGGGTGTCTGGCGCCTACATTATATGGTTTTGTTCACTTTTTTCGTTGTCCACAGGAAACTTCAAGAGCGACTACGTATTTGGGATCTATCAATTTTTTCTAGGAATCGCCTTGATCCCGATTTCCAGACGGACATTTTTTGGCTTTTCAGCGCTGTCGTCGGCTTACTACTTCTGGGAAATTTCACGGCACAGCCCGCAACCGGACAGCAGCTTAGCACCAGCAGTCACCAATTATGTGTCGTTTTATCTCTTCTCAGCGCTGATTTACGTGATCATGTCACGAATTAGGATGAGGAACATAGAGTTGCAATGGGAGCTACGCACCAACATTAAGAACCAGAGCGACCTGATTGGCGAACAATCCAAAGAAATTGCTCAAGCAAGTGTCTATAAGGCAGTTGCCGCGACAACGCAGATGTTGGCACACGATGTGAGGAAGCCGTTTTCGATCTTGAAGATGGGTTTAGGAATGCTTGGTAGCACTCAAGATCCTGCCAGAGTTAAAAAGGTACTTGCCATTTTGATTCCAGAAATCGATCGAGCGACTAGAAGCGTGGACGGCATGATTGCCGATGTGATGGAAATTGGATCCACATCTAGTCAGCTTATCAAGGAGCCCGTAAATCCGGAGTCTTTGATTGAGGCGACACTCGGCGAGGTGTTTAGGGTTTACCCCAAGTCGGACGTCAAAATCGCCTATGATTTGCGTCATCGCCATATGGTAAACGTTCACATGCAGAAAGTTGGGAGAGTTTTCTCAAATATCTTTGGCAATGCATTGCAGGCGATAAACTACAAAGGCAACGTCTGGTTTAAGTCTAGAGAGGTCGACGGTTTTATAGAGTTTTGCCTTGGTAATGCGGGCTCATTCATTTCCGAGGAGCACATCCCAGAATTATTCGAAGCCTTCTTTACTAGCGGCAAACAAGGTGGCACCGGCCTTGGGTTGGCCATCGCTGAAAAAGTTGTGAAGGCGCATGGCGGTAAGATTTGGTGCGAATCGGTGCAATCAACAGAGTTTCCTGCTGGAAAAGTTGAGTTTTTCTTCACGCTGCCGATTGCGGTTGGAAAACTTAGGAGCACTAGTTTCCTACTTCCAACTGATAGCCGAGAGATTTCCCATGCGTTCTTGGCCTTGAGTGAGAAGCAGGAAGCATCGGGCTTAACGAGTGTTGACAAGGGGGAATTGACGCTGGAGGATGAAATTGCCGGCGCTAGTTCGAGGCTGGGTAGACCATTAAACATCATGATCGTCGATGACGAAGAAATCTATCGTAGTGCCCTCAGCGCTGCCTTGAGCAGGACTCCTGAGCTAGTTGCGGCCGTGACCGTGTATCAGGCAGATAGCAGCGATGCTGCGTTGGATCTCTTAAGTCAGGTTGTCTTTGATCTCATTATCACGGACGTAGATATGGGTGGCAATTCGCTCAATGGATTCGATCTTGTACATAGACTGCGCCATGAATTTCAAGTGCCAGCAATGATTTGTGTGCATTCGAATCGGATTGTTTCGGCGGACCATAAGACGGCAATCGTGAGCGGTGCAGACGCATTTTTACCGAAACCAATGGCACGAGGTCAATTGCTTCGATTGACGCTTCAAGCAGGATTACGGCCGCGAGCGACAGACGATGTGAAGCCAGAAGTACTGTTCATCGACGACAATATCTTCTTCCAAGAGGCTTGGGAAACTGTCTTGAAACCTGATTCCATTGTCCATTTGCTTAGTAGCCCTGAAGAGCTTGCTGCCAAACTTAGTAAAGAGCCGCAGTTTCTTGACAAAGTGGCTTTTGTCGTAACCGACTTCTATTTCGACAATAGCAGAGGGAGCGGGTTAGACGTCGGCAGGCTTGTAAAGAAACATCGTCCCGATAAGGTAGTCATGCTTTCCTCGGACGGCGAGTTTGATAACTCTATATTCGAAGGGGCCATTGATCGAGCGGTTTCCAAAGTTCCTGTGACTTATAGGGAGCTAGTTCAAGCTGCGAATGGCTTGGTGTGAGGGAACCGGCAAAATCCGGCGATTCCTCGCTTGTAGTGTTCGTTCTTACGATCCTAGGCCATCCGTCCGAGGCCTACTTCGCAAGAAGATTTGGCAACTACTCTCGCGGACAAAAAAACTAAAAAAAGTAGCAAATTTTAAACTCACTCACAGATCCAGTTTTATAAGTCATCGTGGATCTTAAACAGATTCCCTTCAGGACCTACCTGGGTGGCGTGTTTTCTCATATACTCTAACACTTCTGGCTTTTTACAGTAATTGTTATTTAAATGGGCATAGTATTTGATATGAAGAGCAGAAATCATGCTGGAAATCATCTCGTCGGTGTAGGGCGAGGCAGCTTGCTCATTCGTCCAATAGATGCCCTTTTTTTCCAGTTGAGCTCTTGTGGAATAGGAACAGACATCCCACATGTGATCAAAAAAGAAATAGGAAACGGTTGAGTTGATCAAAATGTCGCTTCTTGTTATTTGAAGAGAAGACTCACCGCCAGAGTAAGGGGCTTCGATTCTGGTGGCTTGAAGCTCTCTATTTAAGTCTCTCACCACCTGAAAAACCTCTCCTTCTGAGGTCTTGGAGTAGAATTCCGCAGGCTTTGCCTTTCCCTGGAATATAAGACGCAGCATGATATTGGGATCGCCTTGGACACAAACCAGCACAAATACAGTCAAATAGAGTTTTTTCAAAGAAACATTAAAGAACGCGATCTCCCACACCAAAATGCCGACAATAGGAATTATAAAACGTGGAAAGATATCAATCCTATGAAGCAGGGGCCAAAGAAGAATATAGAAAAAAAGGATGAAGATAGAAGGGCGATTTAAAAAAAGGCGAATGGCTTTGAGTCCTTTTAAAAAGCCATGACCCAGTCCACTTTTTAGGGAATTTTTAAAACTTTTTAGGGAATTCGTGGAAGAGAAGACTAGAGCTAATAGCAAATAACCATAATTTGTGACAAACGTAAGAGGTAGATTTACAAAGAACTGGGTGAGCTCACTTAGACTTCTTGGGGGAGAGCTGTTTCTCGTCCAGTAGGCGTTCACATACTCGGTTCGGAAAAAACTATTAAAGCCAGGAGTCTTTGCCGGATATAAGGGGTCACCAAAATAAATATAATTTTTTAAAAGGACAGGAAATGCAAAAACAGCTCCCACACCAAGCCCTAGGATCAGCTGACGCCACACAAAACGAGGCTTGGGCCTAGCAAGTGCTCCATAAAATAAGCTCCCTAGAACTACCGCCGTGGAAAGATGAATCCAAGTGATCTTCACCGCGATCCCGCCAGATAGAAGAATTCCTAAGCTAAAGGACAGTACCGAATCTCCATGGGGACCTTCCCGTCTTTGAACTGGCGGGTTTTCTTCAGAAGATCCCATAAGTCGAGATATTAAAGCCACGACGGCAAGGGTGAGAGGAATTAAGAGATAGTCTGGTTTCGCGGAGTAAAGACATTCTCGGTCCCAGGGGGAAAACGCAGCCAGGAGAAAAAATCCTAAGAAAAGTAATCCACGATCCCGAGAGGTTTCTAGTTTGTACCTAGATCCTAAAAAGTAAGTGAGGGTTAAGGCACATAGACTCGCGACGGTCAGAAATGTCATGGCCGAGGTGGCGCTTTGAACCCAAATATCATCGGAGCCAAACACTCTAAAAATGCCCGAAAAGTATTCATAAGAGCCGGTGAAGTAGAGGTGGTCATTGAAGATGTCTTTAGGAAGACCTCCTAAATCCATAACCCACTTGGGCAGCGAGAGATGATAGTTCCATTGATCATAGCGTCGCTTAGGGATGGACGCGGCAGCGGCGGTTACAAAAAGCAAAAACAGAGAGGCGAGGGTAGCTTTTTTACCTAAGCTAGCATCTCTCTTCTCGCCAAGTTTGTCTCCTGGAAGGATACGAAACACTCCGAAGAAATCGTGAGCTTGACTATCTCTAGGGAGGCCTGGGTGAGTCCTTAGGGCGCGACCATAAGTGATCCATTGGGTGATCAGAGAAAGCACCATCACCCCTAGGGTCCCATAGATAAAGGCCCTATGAAAGACGGCGAGGCTCGAGAGACTTAAAAGAAACAGAAACCAGGAGAGGACTGATTTCTGAAAAAAGAATTTAGGGGTCGATGTGATCAGCAGCATGACCAGACACACTGCTGCCAAGAGACCTAGAAGAGAACTGACGATGATCATGGGCAACCTTTACCGTAACGATTCTAAGGGATGAAGGTTAACCGTGGGCAAAATCCTGGAGTGACTTGCCGAGCTTATCTTTTTCAGAAAGCTTCACATCTTGAAGAGGCCAAGGAATCTTTAAACTCGGATCGTCATAAGCTAAAGTCGATTCTTGGCTAGGATCGTAATACTTCGTGCATTTGTAAGAAAAAAGCGCCTCGTCACTGGTCACTAAAAATCCATGGGCTAGACCAGGAGGGATCCAAAACTGCTTCTTGTTTTCGGCGCTGAGATAAATTCCCACCCATTTGCCAAAAGTTTTTGAGCCCGGCCTGATGTCAACGGCCACATCATAGACTTCCCCCAGTAACACTTGGACGAGCTTACCTTGGGCTGACGGCCCCTTTTGAACATGCAGTCCTCGCAAAATCCCTTTTTTGGAGAAGGAGACATTATCCTGCACAAATTCTTCTTGAAGCCCGGCCTGCTGATATCGGGATTTCGAGTAAGACTCAAAGAAAAACCCACGGTGGTCGCCAAAAACTTTGGGTTCGATGATCAAAACACCTTCAATTTCTGTAGTGATGATATTCATGTCGTATCCTTGTCATCAAAAGTATAGGACGGCCTCGCGGCAGTCCTTTAGATTCCTCTAAATTCCGCTGGCTTCACGCTTAAGAGTGTCCAGTAAATACTTACCATAAGTAGACTTAGCCAAAGGCTGAGCCAAAGACTCTAATTCACTGCTGGAAATATATCCCATGCGCCAAGCAATTTCTTCAGGACAGGCAATCTTAAGCCCTTGTCTAGACTCCACCGCCTCTACAAAGTTACTGGCCTCAAGAAGAGACTGATGAGTGCCCGTGTCGAGCCAAGCGGTTCCTCGACCTAAAACTTTCATGTCGAGTTTTCCTCGTTTCAGATATTCGATATTCACATCTGTAATCTCAAGCTCGCCTCTTGGGGACGGCTTTAGGTCTTTAGCGATTTGAATCACATCGTTGTCGTAAAAATAGAGTCCGGTCACGGCATAGTTGGACTTGGGATTCTGGGGCTTTTCTTCAAGAGACTTAACCTGGCCATTTGGTCCAAATTCGGCAACGCCATAGCGCTCCGGATCATTGACATAGTAGCCAAATACGGTCGCACCTTGCGACGAGATACTGGTTTCTTTAAGGTGTCTTCCAAGACCTGAGCCATAGAAGATATTGTCTCCTAGTACCAAACAGCTTGGCCCCTTACCAATAAAATCAGCCCCTAAAATAAAGGCCTGAGCAAGTCCATCCGGACTGGGCTGTTCGACGTATTGAAACTCCATTCCCCACTTCTTACCTGTTCCAAGAAGCGCCTTAAACTTGGGAAGATCATGGGGAGTGGAAATAATCAACACCTCTCTAATTCCAGAAAGCATCAGGGTGGAGAGGGGATAATAGATCATAGGCTTGTCGTAGACAGGAAGCATTTGCTTGGAAGCAACTAAGGTTAAGGGGTGAAGCCTTGTCCCGCTACCTCCCGCTAAAATAAGTCCTTT
Source organism: uncultured Pseudomonadota bacterium (assembly GCA_903844895.1). Lineage (GTDB taxonomy): Bacteria > Bdellovibrionota_B > Oligoflexia > Oligoflexales > CAIMVM01 > CAIMVM01. The sequence continues at coordinate 8,585 of CAIMVM010000104.1, read as the reverse complement.
GCGCTGGGATGTCATAGTTTACCTCTTAAAAGGGGAGTTTAAATGCCGCTACAGGGAAGATCACTTTAGTTTTTAAGTCCTAAACGCTCACCTTTATACTTAGAGGCTCTGATTTTTTCACACCAGTTCTGATTTTCTAAATACCAAAGGACCGTCTTTTTGATACCAGACTCAAACGTTTCTTTCGGTTTCCAACCTAATTCTTTTTCTATTTTTGAGGCATCAATGGCATACCTGTGATCATGCCCTGGCCTATCCGCAACAAACTTTATTTGGGTGCTGTAACTGCTACGGTCCGTTTTGGGCCTAAGTTCATCTAAAAGATGACAGATGGTATGGACCACACTGAGATTGGTTTTTTCATTATGGCCTCCGATGCAGTAAGTCTCACCGATACCACCTTTTTCTAAAACCGTAAGGAGGGCTTCTGCATGATCTTCCACATAAAGCCAATCGCGAATCTGATCTCCTTTGCCATAGACCGGAAGAGGTTTTCCTTCTAGGGCATTGAGAATCATTAAGGGAACAAGTTTTTCTGGAAAATGATACGGCCCATAATTATTAGAGCAGTTGGTGGTCAACGTCGGAAGGCCATAGGTTTCCCGCCAAGCCCTCACGAGATGGTCGCTAGAAGCCTTAGAACTGGAATAGGGGGAGTTAGGAGCGTAGGGCGTGTTTTCACTAAAAAATCCAGTAGGACCCAGCTCGCCAAAAACTTCATCTGTGGAGATGTGCTGGAATTTAAACCTGGCCTTCTCTTTCTCTCCTAGGCCTGACCAATAACTTCGAGCGGCCTCTAAAAGAGAATAGGTTCCCATAACATTGGTTTCTAAAAACACACGAGGCCCATCGATAGAACGATCCACATGGCTTTCTGCCGCAAGATGCAATATAGCGTCAGGTTTTTCTTCCATGAAGATTCTCTTCATATGGTCAAGATCACAAATATCCCCTTGAATAAACTTATAGTGGGGATCTTTTTCGATGGACCTTAGATTTTCAAGACTTCCGGCATAGGTCAGCTTATCGATATTGACGACAGAATAGCGCCTCTCAGCCACTGCTTTTCTCACAACAGCTGAGCCGATAAATCCTGCCCCACCGGTAACTAAAAGTTTCATTAGGAATCCTTTTTTAATGAATTTGCAGTCTTCTTCTACTTCATTTCTCAATCAACCTTTTAAGAACCCGGAATCTAGGTTGGCTTGTTCCCTCGTTTGGCGAGCCAATCCGCAACATGCTTGACGTCTTGACCTTTACTTTCCGGCATCACTAAAACCGAATCTTTAGTCGCTACGATCACAAGATTATTACAACCTAGGGCCGCTATCGTAGGCCCTTCGCTGTGAATGACGGAATTGCTGGTATCTAATAAAAAAACATCTCCTGAAGCTACGTTTCCTGCCGGATCTCGTATAAAGGCATCTCTCACAGATCCCCAAGTGCCGATATCCTGCCATGAGAATTCCGCAGGAACACAGGCAATACGATTGGCCCTCTCCATAAAACCCACATCAATGGAAACTTTAGGCAACTCTTTATATTTTTCTAAAGTAAACTTGGAATCGGCCATTTTGGTGGTAATTTCTGGCAAAACTCGGTTGGCCTCGTCAAGAAAGTTCTTAACCGACCAAATAAACATGCCTGCATTCCACATGTAATTTCGCTTCTGCAAAAACGACTTCGCGGTATCGTAATCTGGCTTTTCATGGAAGCTAAGCACATCAAACACGGATAAACCACCTGTATCGTGGGGACGGTCCAATTTGGAACCCAGCTCAATGTAGCCAAATCCTGTTGAGGGAAATGTAGGTCTTATGCCAAGAACCACAAATTTCATCTGATGGCGAGCCACGTCGATAGCGGTTTGGAGGGTGTGTTCAAACTGCTCCTCAGTTTCAATCAAATGATCGGAATGAACGACCACCATCACGGCATCGGGATCCTTTTTTTGAATCGCAAAAGCCGCTAAAAGCACAGCGGGTGCTGTATTTCTAGCTTCTGGCTCAATTAAAAAATTGCCAACCCGGTCACCCACCTGCTCTCTGGCTATTTTTTCATGCTTAGGCCCCAAGACGAGCCATCTGTTTTGCGTAGGGGCGACATTTTCCAGTCTCTTTACAGCTTTTTGAATTAAAGTCTGATCAGACCCCCCAAGCGCTAAAAACTGCTTGGGACGATCTTCTTGAGATAAGGGCCAAAGTCTTGTTCCTGAGCCGCCGCATAAAATCACGACATGCACCTTGCTTACAGAGGAATTACCCGAAACATCTTTATGGGAACTGGAATGGTTATTTGACAAGGAAAACTCCCTCTCTTGCTAAAACTATAAATCTACAGGCCACAGCCTGATTTATAGTCACAAAACTATTTTGTCCATATTCTAAGGGAATTATCACCCAATTCCAATGAAATCTGGCGCCACAGGGCATAAAAGTAAAGGTCTCTGTGTTTGATTATTGGAAAGACTGACCATGTACCTTAAATGCGTTGGACGGATCCAGGACTCCCTATTCTACTGCTAGGACTTATAAATCGCTGAGCTTCCAACATATTTCCCTGCTGATCCAATATCCCTATTCCAGTTTTCAAGGTGGAACCTGAAAATAGCCGGCTCTAATCGAATGTCTCCTCGGCCTACGGCCAGGTAAAATTTCACATTCAGGGAGCTTTGATTCCTGGACCCGAGGCGGTGCCCATCAAGTAGACAAACTGTCCTAGACTTGTTAGGGGACTATTTATTTGTGAGCTTGTCCTGTGCCGGGTTTAAATGGCATCCTCGTCAAGTCGGTAAACGTAAATCCTCAATTTTGTCTGAGATCATAAAGCAGGCATTCAGCTGTGAAGGTGATTCCCACTCTTGAACACACTCATTTATTATTTGATTAAAGTAACTTTGAAGCTTACGGAAGTAGGACTGCGCTTTCTTTCTAAAAAGGTGTCCCTTGAGGAACTAGAAGCACTTTGTCCACGCTTAAGCAAGAACGGCGTCTTAACTGAAATTTCCCTTGGGCAGGAATCGTTTCATGTAGGAATTGTAGTTCCCTACAGAGATAACTTTGTCATGACGGAAAGGTGTCTCTCTTACCTCAAGCATCTCAAACTGCCACCCCACCTCAAAGCCACTCTCATCTTGGCCGACAATGGCTCCTCTCAAAAAGAGACTCTACACGGTATTGCTAAAATGATGACCTCTCAGTTTCCCATGCCCATCCTGAAATGCAGCCTTGATTACCCTTTTAATTATTCTAAAATAAATAATGATGCGGTTCATTTTGCTACCAAAGAGCTTGAAAAGAGCCATGGGACTGCACTGACTCATCTTTGGTTTTTAAATAATGATGTCATGGTTATAGATCCCCATGCGCTAGAAAAGCTATCTTCTGCTTCGACTCTTCCAAACTGCGGAGCCGTCGGCAATACACTTCTCTATCCCAATCAAAAGATTCAGCATCTCTATGCAGAGCCTTTCGTAAAAATCATCGCCTCTCACCCGTTTAAAAATGATGTTCTCCCCCATGACAGCTCCTGGCTAAACTCTCCAAGATCGGTTCCAGCGGTTACGGGTGCTTCTTTTTTTATAAGCGTCGAAGCATTTGAAGCATCTGGAAGATTCGATGAAAGGCTTCCCACTTTAGGCCAAGATATTGATCTTTGTTTAACACTCAGAAAGGCCGGAAAAGTCATTGTAGCTGCTTCAGATCTCATCCTTATCCACGAAGAATCCAGCACTAAAAAAGCCGTATTTCCTATTTCAGAAGTAGAATACTTCTATAAAAAATGGGATCACTCTTCTCTGGTGAATTCCAGACCTGTTCTTAAGTGGTCAGAAAAATTGTATTCAAGCCCTTGGAAGTGGCGTTATCCGTTTCCCTTATACGTAAATGCTAAACGAAGAGCGAAAAAATAGCCTGGGAAAGAGTCGGCATACAAGGAGCGGCACAAGGAGCAAAGGCGCACCAAAAACCAACCTCTTCAAATTGAGGCTTTTTAGGTTTTTGAAACCATCGACAGCGCCATCTCATAGGCATTTGACTTGGGCTGAGAACACGAAACCTATAAGACATCCACCCCCAACAAGATACCATGCTGTTATTATTGGGATAATCTGAGAAGATAAGCCGCTCTATCGCCCTGCCCAGGCATTCCAGGACAACAATTCAAAGGGAACTAAAGTTTTCATTGAAAACTACCGCTATACAATGCAATATGGGAGAGTGTGGGGATCTGGACCTTAAATACAGATCAGACGGCAGACTGACCTTAATTTCTGCGCGTGAGTTGTTTGTAACTATACGAAAGAAGCCTGAGTCTGTGATCGTTAGGCGACATGCTTATAAGGACCATCCCGAGCGCCACTTCACCAGAGAAGAATTGCTCACGCTGGTGATGACAGGAGCTGGACAGCTTCATGAAAATCATGAGGCACCGACGGCACAGTATGGGTCCTTTCTCTTTCGAGTTAATGACAGCGAAAAAAGAGAATGTCACCTAGTACTATGCCTTGATGAAGATGCCTCTTGGAAGGTCCTTGTGATAAGCGCATTTCGGAGGATTTGACATGAAAAAAGTTTTTGTGAAAGACTTTCCAGATAAAGATGGGCTTCAGCCTATTGTTTGTGACGCCTGGGTTCATCTTTTAGATGAAAAATCAGTACGCCGATTTGAAGAATCTGGCTGGAACGAAGACCTTGACTGGGGACTGGACGGTTCTGAAATCACGCGTATCAGTCGACTTTCGACTGAAGAATTTGTCAGAGTTCACTATAAGGCTGTTACGATGGGCGAAGAGGCATTGAGCTCTTTACAGATCAAAAAAATCATCGACTTTCTGGGCCTTACTTACGAAGAAACTGGCGCGCTTCTCGGAGGCCTATCCAAAGGAACTATTGCCAATTACGTGAAAGGCGTTCGAAAAGCCGAAGGAGCCTCATCGGCTCTTCTCATGGAGCGCCTTTCCTTGGAACTGATTCGCCCTGGTTCTTTAAGATCCATGCTAGGAAAGGAGATTGTCCTTCCGGAATCTCCCAACTCATTTCAAAAAGATATGGAAGAAGTACGCTATAAAAAGAAACGTAGAGTCGCCTAAAGAATAGAGAGCGCAAATGAAAGACAATCATTAGCTCAGAAGTCACGGCCAGCCTCGCCTGGGACTAGATGACGACGAATCTCTGAAAGGGCCATTTCGGCTAGGTTCCCACTAAAATTTCGGTGGTAGAGCGAATGGAATAAAGGCTTTATAACCTGCAGATGCCTTTATAATCCGGCCACTTGGTCATTGCTCTATATCCATGCTGGATAATACCAATTACCAAGGATAATGTTGGGCAAATCTTCGTGAGGCTCCGCTATCGTGCCAATGCATATTTTCAGATGCGCCTGGGGATACTTTTTTTGAGGGATGTGCTTAGGTCAGATGAAACAAGGGAATTCTAGCTATGAGTCCAAAGAAAACCATGCACAAATATTTCGAAATCGAAGTGAGCCTTATTGGTCCCAAGCCCAAGGTCTGGCGACGGTTTCTGATCCATAAATATTCGACCTTCGGCGATTTACATAGAGCGATACAAGTCGCCTGCGGCTGGCGAAATTCGCACCTTTATTCATTCTGGGAAAAGAACCCTTATACCAGCGCCATTGGAGACAACACGACCTTTGCCATCAGTCCTTATGACGAAGCAGAAAACTATGACCATAGGCCGGAGTATGCCGATCAACTGCGGCTAGGTCACATTTTCGATGACACAAGTGTCGGTCGTGAGATCTTTTATTTATACGATTACGGCGATAGTTGGATTCATACCGTAAAAATGACGGGATTCCACAAGTTTGAGGAAAAATTTAGGCGAAAGCTTTTAGCCGGAGAACGGCCCTTTCCTCTTGAAGATAGCGGATCCCTGCCTGGCTATCAGCGGTGTATTGATGCATACCATGATCCAGAAAATTCAGATGAAGACTTATTGTTGTGGATGGGCAATTGGAGCCCAGAGTACTTCGATCTCAAAAAAACCCAAGCAAAGTTTCAATTGCCTCGTAAAAAGAGTGCTGACTTTGACATGTCAACTAAGGAACCTGATGATATTGATAAGCAGCTAAAGCATCAAAAGACAATCTATGCCAATGTCATCGATTTTCAAGCTCGGTTGCTTGCCAACCACAACAAGAAAAAACTCCTGACTGCCAAAACTACCACGTGATGACGACTTTAAGTTTTGTCTACACGGCGACAACTAAAGCCGATTTCTTCTCAGCGGATTATTTGTTCTGCAAATTTAGCCTTGGACAAGTTTAACCTCTAATCCGCCAGTGTACTTTGCGGTGTACTTTGCGGTGTACTTTGCGGTGTACTTTGCGGTGTACTTTGCGGTGTACTTTGTATTTAACATACCTAGCGCTATGAGATCAAAATTCGACATCCAACCAAAGTGCATTTAAATTTCAATTTAATCGCTAGTCGCCGCACATGTTACCTCTGATGGGCTAAGCTCAACGGCCTAAGCCGATTTTCTTGAAATCAATGGTTTCGGGCGGCTCATAAGGCTCAACTCAGCATAGAAGAGGTCTAAGGAGGTTTGAGCATGGAGCCAGAATTCAGGTGACGTTTTTAGGGCGCAACCTAACTTTACAGCTACGATGGGTGTGATACCAGTACGTTCATTAATAATTCTATTGATCACCTTAATATCCACGCCGATGTGATCAGCCAACTGTTTCTGCGTCAGTGCCATGGGTTTCAAAAATTCTTCGTTTAAGATTTCTCCGGGCGTAGTTGGCTTGCGGGCTACTTTTTTCATATAAAATCACCTTTAAACTTCTAATGATAATCCACAATCTTAACTTTGCTTGGACCGCTTGGAGTCCAAAGGAATACAATTCTCCATTGATCATTAATACGTACGCTGTAAAAATCGACCAAATTTCCCTTCAATTTTTCTAGTCGGTTGCTTGGTGGGGCCTGCAAGTCACCTAAAAACTTGGCGTAAGCGATCATGTCAAGTTTTCTCATTGCAATCTTTTTGACAGGCCGCCAGCCGGCGTTTCGCGGCGCGGTTCCGGACAAGTAGAAGGACTCAGTTGCGTTATCCCCAAATGACTGGATAGCCATAATAAGCGCCTTTTATCTTTTATACCTATATTAGGTATATTGTCAAGTGGCTTCTTCCTCAGATGCAGTAGGAATTCAAAATACTCGTGTTCAAATGCGCGGAAGCTACGACCTTAATATCTCAAGAAATAGCATTCTTGATAGATTCAAGTCGTTTTAATGCCTCGAAGCATTCTAGATTTCGCGTTCAACAAATCTCTGTTTAAATACACTTAGTCGAAATTGCCAAAAAACAACTTGAAAATCATGTTCTAAAATATAAAAAATCCATTTCAGCACGGCCGGCCATGGGCAAGATTTTTGAGAGGATTTTAAAGCTTGTTTAAAGAATGATATGCATCCATGGTTTCTACTGATTTTGGAGGGGCATTTCAGCAAATACTTGAGTTTAAAAGCACTGCTAGGGAGGACGACGCGCTCACCTTTACCCCGAAATATTTTTTAAAGAGAGATAATCTGACCTTTTTATCAACTACCTTCAAGATGACTTTGGAGTAGGAACTCCTCAGGCGCCGTCCTTAACGATAATTTGAAAAGACTCCGCCAGTCTATAGGTTCTGGCTTTATTGGAAGGATTGACGATTTCTAAAAAACCATCCTCAAGCCACTTTTTACAAAGCGCGGCGTTCGTTCTAGGTTGAAAACCAAAAAGGTTGCCTAATTGTTTGGCAGTAACGACCTCATAGCCTTTAAATAGTTCTAGAGCTTTACGCTTCTTTGGATCCAGACTGCGTATAAGTTGCGAATGATCTTTTTCACCTTTTTCATGGCTAGCGATCATTTGAGCGACTACTTTCTCGAAAGAAAATGCCATACCTTCGGTAAAATATTCGACCCAAGACGTGATATCGCTTTCAGCTCTTCCAAAATAATAATTATGAGAGGGACCTATACTGATGGCTCGGTAGTAAGCAATTAGATTTTTAGCGTAATATTCCTCAAGAGAATACAGACCTTTTAAGTCATACCCGCCTAGGTGCAAAATCAAGCTCGTTAGCAATCGACTCGTTCGCCCATTGCCGTCGTAATAGGGGTGAATGGTTGCAAACTGGTAATGTGCAATACCAGCAATCATCGGAAACGGTAGCTCTTGATTTTCTTGGATCCAAGAGACTAAATTGCGCATAAGACTAGGTACATCTTTGGCTTCTGGCGGCATATATAAAATGCTTCCTGTGGCGCTGTCTTTGATCACGTTTTGGCTATCTCTGTAAGGTGTTGGCTTTAGACGAGCTCTTCCATCACTCATAACCAGCGCGTGTAGGGTTTGAATCGCCTTTTCGGTAATGGGATGGTTTTGTGAGGCATACTGCTCGGCTTGCGCGAGTGCTGCATAATATCCTTTGACTTCAAGCTCGTCGCGTTCTCTACCTGGAAAGTGCCCTTTAAGCGAAATGACCTCTTTGATTTCATGAGGATTTAACTGATTCCCTTCTATCATGGTCGAGTAGTGTGTTGTATAAAGCTTTGCAGTTTCACG
>CAIMVM010000103.1 GCA_903844895.1 uncultured Pseudomonadota bacterium | reverse complement strand
ACCCCCAGCCAGAGCTCCTCCTAAATATCAAGAGGAGCCATTTGAGTTTGGCTCCTCAGATGACCTCTACGAATGCATGTCCACCATAGATGACTGACGTCTATGGTTAAGGCTGAGCTATGCTTAACACCCAAGATAGGCGGGCCTTAACAAAGAAAAGCTTTCTAGAAAATTTGAAAAACAAGCAACTGCGGCATTCTTCCGCCTCAAAACGCAGCAAAATGCTGCAAATAAAGCCAGATGCTGCGAATTGAAACAGGGCCGGAGTGAGGCGGAATAGACCAAAAAGAGGGTTGATTTTCCTACCAACTACTCTCGCTGGGGCCATCATTAATTTTTTCTAGGTCGAAGTGGATGCCGTTTTTGGCATGTGGAAATACATGCGACACCGCCATGATTTTCGATACATTCGTTAAGGCAGGGTTCGCCCTCGGCGGCAAACCAATCTTGCGTGCTTGGGGGTGTGGCAGTTATCGTTGTTACTAGTGGGCCGCAGGAAGTAGTCCCATTGACACACGTTTTTCCTCCCCCATTTTCGAGACAAATTCTTAAATAGGGTTTATCACAGCGAAAACCTTCGATATATGTGTCGTTGGCAACACAAAAAAGCGCTCCCGTCTTCTTGAAGGTACCTGGTTGCCATTCTTGATAGCCAGAACCACAATCGGCATTTTTGAAAGACTTCCTGCCTTTTACAAAATCCCACTGCCAGCGAAGGCCATTGATGTCATCTTTTTGGAGGTGTTCCGCACTACACTCCATAACTGAAAGTTTGCTCAAAAAAGGCTGAGGAATGTTTTCGCGAATCCCCTTTTCAAAATAAATATCCCCCAATCCGAATATGTGCCCAAGCTCGTGCAGTATGGTGAAACGACTGGGTCCGTCTACGCCCAAGAAGATTTCGCGAGTCGCCGGGAGACTGTACGGTCGATTGTGATAGTTGCATGCGGCGGAAACGCCAAACCGAACACAGAACAGGTTTTGCAGCTTTAGAGAAAGCCCAGGGACTTCAATATTTTCCTGAAGGTGAATTTTGATTGTGTTGGATCTTGCTTGCGAGCAGTTGACGGCCTTTATGTTAACATTATCGTAAGGCCAATCGGCGTATCCGTTGAGCGCTCCGAGCCATTCCTTTAATGCGCTTGCCGTTTCTGTTGATACTTTTTCGGGCATGTCTCTTGGAACAGTGCCTTTCGTATCAACACAAAATTCAACTCTTCCCTTATCTTCAACAATTTTACTTAAATGGGTCTGCTTTAATCTCTGGTCAAGTGCGAAGGCTTCTTCTTTGGATGCGGTTGGCTGGCTTGGTTTGCACGAGGGGGCGCAAAAAATGCAAAACATTACCGAGAGGATTTTGCGATGCATGGAGAATCATTTCCTTCCATTTTTGCTGCGTTGATTTGTTGTCGTTTGTTATGGCAAACTAGTGTCATTATACCGAAGCCGGGCAAATTGTTCAATGGGTGCGGCGTTATTTTTTTTCATGAGCGAGACGTCAAGAAAAAGGGTGGCGTTCCAGACCTAATGATGGTGTCCGTTTCCACATCATCCATAGAAGCAAGATATTCATTTCAAACATAGCAACTACTTACGGAGAGGCGAATAGCAGCAGTTGGCGTGTTTTCAGGCATGAATCAAAACGGTGCTGAAACTTTGTTGGTAGGGAAATCAACGCCCTTTTTGATATAATCGACCTGCCCACTGCACTGTTTGGATTTGCAGCATTTATCTTTAATTGAGGAGTTTTAGAGCAGAAGAATTCTGGAGTTGCCTGTCTTTCAGACTTTATAGGGAACTGTCCCTATTTAAAGTCACCTAAGCTTGGACTTTAAACAATGCTCCGCCAGCACCGCCATAGTCAGTCATCTATGATGGACATGCATTCGTAGAGAGCGTCTGTGGAGCCAAACTCAAAAGGCTCCTGTTGGTATCTAGGAGGAGCTCTCGCTGGGGGTTCATGCTCTATGCCTAAATGCTTGAGGTAACGGGCTACTTCACTGGGTTTGATGATGGCAGCTACAATAGACATCTCTCCCTTACAATGCTGGCACTTAGTCACATCGATTTCAAAGACTTTAGCCAGCATTTTGCAAAGTCTACAGAATCATCATCAAAGAGATTCACAGCTACTACAAAACCAAAGCCGTTGCTGCTGGCATTAAGGATCCAAAGTCAGGAGCCATTAGCTTTACCCAGCTTGCAGGCTCTGCTCTAAACTTAAACCCGCATCTGCACATCCTATTCTGCGATGGCGTGTTTTCAGGGATCAGTCAAAACGGTGCTGAAACTTTCCGCTTTCGAAACCTCGAAGCCATTACCGACAAAGAAGTCGAAAAGCTCCTTCTTGAAATCACCAGTAAAGTTCTTAAACTTCTCAAAAAACATGGCTACTTAAACCACGACGGGGAGATGGTGAACCATCCTCAAAGTGATAGTCTCTTTAGAGACCACGAATCCCTCGCCATGGCTACTTCTTCGTCCATTGTGGGAACGATTGCCTTTGGTCCTAATGCTGGTCAAAAAGTCACAAGGATCGGATCTGGCTTTGGTTACTATGAAGAGATACCCTTAGCCAAGGGACACCGGTGTTTTTCTATCAACGGCTTTTCTCTCCATGCTAATACCTCAACCAATACCTGT
>CAIMVM010000102.1 GCA_903844895.1 uncultured Pseudomonadota bacterium | reverse complement strand
TTATACTTTCAAAACTTTTTATACTTTCAAAACTTTTTATACTTTCAAAACTTTTTATACTTTCAAAACTTTTTATACTTTCAAAACTTTTTATACTTTCAAAACTTTTTATACTTTCAAAACTTTTAAATCTTTTAAAACTTCTACTCAATACTCAAGAGCGAATTCACACTGGTGGCGATAAAGTGATCCATCCAGAAATAGTCGCGAAACGGAGTTTTTGTTTTGCTCATAAAACCCAGATGACCGCCACTTTTCGTGATCGTAGCCTTAATGTTGGAAGGATAAGAAATGTGAGCTGGGATCACGAGAGGATCGTTGAGAGCCATCAATACGTGTGTAGGAACATTGATGTGATGCAGCCAAGTTTTGGCTGATGCAAATTGATAATACTCCAACGCTCCGGAAAAGCCATTTTGTTTGGCGGTATAAAGGTCATCAAATTGGTAGAGGCTAAACTTTCGCGGGAGATCTAGCGGGCCTAATTCAGGCCAATTTTTGTGACGTCTTTGGGCATAGGAAAGGGCATGCTGGACAAACTTTCTGTCGATGAGACCAAAGCCAGCTTTTGCAAGGGCTTTTGTACACTCTTCTAGTTCTACGATGGGGGATAGAGCTACAATGCCTTTTAAAGATTTAGGAAGTGGATTTTCATGGGCAGCAGCAGCTCTTCCTGCATGCCTTAAAAGGAGATTTCCACCTAAAGAAAACCCGAGCGCAATGATTGGAAGCTCACCCTCATCTGTATCCACAGCGGCTAAGGAAGCTTCTGCGTCCAGACTTCTTCCCGCATGATAAGTACCCTTCGCCAAAGTTTGCCCTTGTCCGAGGCCGCGGTGGTTGAATCGATACGTGATATAACCAAGGTCATTGAGCTTTCTGGCGATGCGACTTGGCCCAACGGATAAAGCCGAGGTTCCTAAACCCGGAATCAGAAGTATCTTCCCCCTGGGAGGAGCAGACGGCCTATTTTTCATCAATAGGATTTCATCCCCATCATGAAGTTTAATTTTGATAGAATCGTCAAAGCCATAGCGTTTTTGGCGGATAAAGCTTGGAAGGAGGGTCTGCGCAAGGCCATGGGAAAAGATTGGAGATGGTGTGAAGATATTGGCAGTGATAAAAAAATCCTCCCTTGTGATGGGGAGGAGGTTAACTTTTCTGAGTTCGATTGGCTATCACTAAGGAACGATGGCCGCAGGTCGTGAGTTCAGGCTGCTTAAGGGCTTGGAACTATTAAAGGTTCTCCCAGCGCATCGGGAAAAGGAACTGCTTCTGTTGGGAAAGGAGACTCGGTGGTTTGAGGGAAATTGGTAGGAGGAGTCGTCACTCCAAAAGTATCTTGGGAAGACCTACCTCCTCCATTCAAGTCAATAGAAGGACTTGGGTTGGAGGTCCAAAGAGTTTGGGATTCTTTCTTGATGAGAATTCTGAGTTTATTGAACTTTGGATCCAAGGAACTCAAATCAAAAGTGGCTACTTTTTGCGATCCTGACTTTACAAGATTAGCAAAAATGGACTTTCCAGTAGCCGCTAGTGCACTTCCATTAGCACTTAGGGGTATTCCTTCTACAAAATTGGCTTCACAGGTACTAGCCATCGTCACCACAAATGCCTTTCCATTTTGTGCCGTAGTAATATTTTTTGAGCACGCATTGCTTCCACAAGCCACAGGGAAAACCGGTTGTCCATCGGAGCGAATCATGTCCCATTTTCGGTTGGGACACTCAGCTTCCCAGGCCCTAAAGCCAGCGTTACCGCCTCCACGTTCCATAAACACAAAGAGAGCACACTGTGCCGAAACATCAAAATTGTCGCGAAGTTCAGCTACACTGTGAGCAGGACAGCGATAGCCGTTGTAACTACGTCCCATGTGTCCTGTGACAATTTGCCAGTACCCGTAGGGAACTCCGTAGCCTGTATCTCCAGGTCCGGTGCGAGTTTTCCCGAAAACAGATTCTCCGTTGGCTACACAAGCCATATGACGAACTAGGTCAGAGTTGCTATATCCACGGGGCAAACTTTGTTGAGGGATAGCGCACCAGCCATTATTTTCTAAAAGTTTTACGGCCTGATTTGCTTTTTCCCAGGCGCCTCTGTCGTTTCTTAACTCCGAGGTCATATAGCCTTTGGAGTCAGAAGTGTTTTCAAGGGTAGCTGCGGACTTGCAGCCAAATATAGATAGAAAAAGAAGAAGTGATGATTTCATTTCGTGAGCCCCTATTAGGTTTACTCCTTAGTTTAAAATCAAACTCCTAAACCAAAGTGAGGCATTTTTTCCTAGTGACATGTTATTAATTTGTAAGTTAATAAAATTGTTCTTAAAAATCGTGGCTTAGAAAATGGAATGACGATATTCCTTCCTGGGTTCTTTAGCGCCTTTTAAGAAGAAACTTTTCTAAACGTTCAAAAAAGTTATCAGGCATTTGTAGGCAGCAGGAGTCTTTGGAATGTAAACTGCTAGCGCCTTTTTTGAGAGTTTCCAAAAACAAGTGTTTTTGGGTGTCCAGGAAATCAGAACAAAGGGACTTGCACTTGAATCACGTCGCTTTTTCTATCTTGAAGTCGACCCAGAGACAGCCCCAGAAGTCTAATGGGTTGTTTATAGCCTCTTTCGAGTAAAAGGAGGGCATAACGAAAGATCTCCTCGGAGGTCGTAAAGGGAGTGCTGAGGCGGGTAGATCTTGTCTCTAAACTAAAATCTGCATATTTGATTTTAAGGGTTAAACTCATGGCCAAGAGTCGCTTCTTAGAAAGACGCTCATGGACATCTTGTGCGATTTCTTGGAGTTCTTTTTTAAGGGAGTCAAGGTCCGTGAGATCTTTGGGAAAGGTTGCTTCTGAGCCTACCGACTTGCGGTCGTGATTGTTTTCTACCGGAGCTCGACAAATGCCTTGCCCATGATCCCAAAGCCACTCGGCAAGGCGGGGGCCTAATTTTTCATAAAGATCCATCTTTCGATGTTTGTAAATATCAGAGCATAGGCTGATGCCATACTTGGATAATTTTTCAGCTGTGACCGGACCGATGCCATTGATTTTCTTGACAGGAAGCGTCGGCATAAATGCGGATATACTTTCCGGGCGAATCACGGTCAAACCATCGGGTTTTTGTTTTTCCGAAGCTAGCTTAGCTAACATTTTATTGGGTGCAACTCCCGCAGATGCCGTGATGCCGATTTCATTCCAAATGTCTTCTTTAATTTTCTTGGCAAGGGAAGATGCCGATTCTCCCTGGCATTCTTCAGTTACATCCAAATAACCCTCATCTAAGGATACGGATTCAATTTTTTTCGAATACCGAGCAAAAATAAGAAAGATTTCTTTGGAAATTTCTACATACCGGCGGTGTCTGGGCATCAGAAAGACAGCATCTGGACAAAGCCTGTAGGCTTGACTGCAGGCCATCGCAGACCTAATGCCAAATTTTCGGGCTTCATAGCTTGCCGTACAAACCACGCAGCGGCTTTGAGGGGAGCCGCCTATGACGAGCGGCAGCCCCTTAAGGCTGGGATTGTCTAGAATCTCAACAGCAGCGAAAAAGGCATCCATATCGACATGAATGATCTTTCGTTTCAGGAATTCTGGATGAATCTCTTTCAAAGTACCGCCACGAATTTGTTTAGGGGACTCTAGCATAGGAATTTAAACCTTACAAGCGTATGGTTGTGCCGATAACTCATATTGTTTTTCGCCACCGGCATCGCTATGATGGGGCAAAAAAGGACTTACTTTACATTGCAGGAAGGTCATCATGCGACAATATCACGAGTTAATGAAACATGTTTTAGAACATGGGAATATTCGCCATGATAGAACTGGAACGGGAACAATCGGAGTCTTTGGCTACCAAATGCGCTTTAATCTAGAAGAGGGCTTCCCCTTAGTGACCACTAAGAAGGTTCACCTACGTTCCATTATTCATGAGCTTCTTTGGTTTCTGCGCGGTGAGACGAATACCAAGTATCTTCGTGATAACAAGGTGACCATTTGGGATGAATGGGCGAGTCCTGAAGGAGATTTGGGACGTGTTTATGGTGCCCAGTGGCGCAGTTGGCAAACCCCTGGTGGTCAGACTGTAGACCAGATCTCAAATGTTGTAGAGAGCATTAAGAAAGATCCATGGTCGAGAAGGCACTTGGTTGTGGCCTTTAATCCTGGGGAGCTTGATCAGATGGCCCTTCCTCCCTGCCATGCTTTTTTTCAGTTCTATGTTTCGGAAGGAAAGCTTTCTTGCCAATTGTATCAGAGGTCCGCAGATATATTCTTAGGCGTTCCCTTTAATATCGCCAGTTATGCTTTACTGACCCACCTTATCGCTCAAGTCGTAGACTTAAAGCCTGGTGAGTTTATTCATACTCTGGGTGATGCCCATATCTACTTAAATCATCGGGAACAAGTAGAGATGCAACTGTCTAGAGACCCTTTGCCACTTCCCACTCTTCAAATCAGTCCCAGCGTTCGAGATCTTTTTGAGTGCAGATTTGAAGATATTGAAGTGCTAAATTATGAATCCCATCCGGCTATTAAGGGCGCTGTGAGTGTCTAAAGGTTTTTTATCGATTTGCAAGGAATGGGGTCAAGTCTATGGGAATTTGTCATATTGTGGCGGCATCAAAAAACTGGGTGATTGGCTTAGATGGCAAAATGCCTTGGCATCTTAGCGAAGACTTAAAGTATTTTAAAAAGACAACCCTAGGTTGTCCGGTGATCATGGGAAGAAAGACATTTGACTCCATCGGCAAACCTCTTCCTGGCCGATTCAATGTGATCCTATCTCGCTCGGATTTAAAACTTCCTGAAGGCTGCACCTTAGCAAAATCTTTAGAAGAAGCTGTGCAACTAGCGGAATCTTGGTGGGAAAAGAATGGCCAGAATTCCAGTGGGGAACAGAATATATTTATCATTGGCGGAGGAGATCTCTACAAGTCAAGTTTGCAAAGAATTGATCGGATCTATCTCACGGCAATCGACCGAGAGATTGAAGGCGACACCCATTATCCCGCAGTTGATGAATTTCAATTTAAACTGCTTAAATCTGAGACCCATGACGTTCCTGAGAGATTTTCATTTCAAGTCTATGAACGTATCCACTAAGGTTTCATTTTTTATTTCGTGACCTTACTCTATCGGATTGTCGGCAAGTACTCCAGCCATAGCCCGTCCCGAGCCAGCGAGGAACCAGGCGGGTTTGGCTGGTGGTGAAAGCCGACTGCCGTGATCCGAGCAAAGCGAGGTGAGCGGCCTATTCGACTTCCGCCTGATTTTCAATATACTGCTTGAGCACTGACAGCGGAGCCCCACCGACAGTCAAAAGGCAGTACGT
>CAIMVM010000101.1 GCA_903844895.1 uncultured Pseudomonadota bacterium | reverse complement strand
TATAACTACCTATAATTACTAGAGTGCCGATGGGTATGTAAAAGGAGTTTTTATGTACCTCTCCATAAGCGAGGCTTCCATCTATTTAGGAGTATCTTGTTGCACTTTGAGGAGATGGGATAAGTCCAACAAGCTCATCCCGGATTCTCTGACTCCAGGCGGACACAGAACATATTCTGTTTCTAACCTAAAAAGCTTTTCGGGCGTCGTCGCTGACGGGGAGAACAAAAAAGTCATCGCCTATTCGCGAGTTTCCTCTCATGACCAAAAAGAAGACCTAAAAAGACAATCCCAGGTTCTAAATACATATTGTATAAAAGAATTTTCAGGGCATGAAGTCATAGAAGATCTAGGAAGTGGGATGAACTATAAGAAAAAGGGCCTTAGAAAGCTGATTAACATGATCTTGTCCGGCCAAGTATCTGACATTGTGCTCACCCATAAAGATAGACTTCTTAGATTTGGCAGTGAGATTATTTTTCTTATTTGCAAATTCTTTGGTATCAGAGTTCATATTATCCACGAAGATAAAAACTTGTCCGAGGAACAGCTTCTAGCGTTCGATGTTCTAGAAATCATCACGGTCTTTTCAGCAAGGCTTTATGGAAAGAGATCTCATAAGAACGTAAAAATCACTTGCTAAGAAAACCATTCAATTGTATGGTTTGCGAAATGCGTTTTTTATGAGAGCTTTTTATGATCTGTCTGGCACACAAAATCGAACTTAAGCCAAAAAATAAGCAAAAAACTTATTTTAAAAAAGCTTGTGGCGTTTCAAGATTTGCTTGGAACTGGGGTCTTGCAGCCTGGGAAAAGTCCTATCAAGAAAATAAAAATCTACCCAAAGAAGAACGATCTCCTATCAACGGTATGGCACTGAAAAAAGAATTTAACAAGATAAAAAAAGAACAGTTCCCGTGGACTTTTGAAGTTACAAAATACGCGAGCCAGCAGCCTTTCATTCACTTAAATACAGCATATGGACGTTTCTTTAAAGGTATATCAGGCAAACCAAAGTTCAAGAAAAGAAATAAATCCGTTGATAGTTTCTATGTTGGCGGAGATCAAATAAAAATTCAAAACAAAAAAATTAGAGTCCCCAATCTTGGCTTGGTAAGGCTTAAAGAATTGCCAAGATTTGAAGGACCTATAAGATCAGCTACCTTTTCAAGGAAAGCAGACAGGTGGTTTGTATCCCTTCAGATTGATACAATCATTTCTCCAAAGTCTCCTTCCAAGGAGGCCGTTGGAGTTGATCTAGGCATAAACTCCTTGGTTCATACCTCCGATGGAGTTTCTATTCCGTCCCCAAAACCTCTTCGCAAGGGCCTAAGAGCCCTAAGAAGGGCTTCAAGGCGCCTTTCCCATAAACAAAAGGGTTCCAAAGCCTGGGGAAAGCAAATGTTAAAAGTACAAAAGATTCACATGAGAATCTCAAATATTAGAAAGGACACCCTACACAAAGTATCAAGCTACTTCACCAGTCAGTATAAAAGTATTGCAATCGAACATCTAAACGTTTTCGGGATGCTTAAAAACCACAAGCTTTCCAGAGCGATTTCAGATTTAGGTTTTTACGAACTTAGAAGACAACTTGAATACAAATCAGAGATGTATGGAAACAACCTAGTCCTAGCAGACATGTTTTTTCCAAGTTCTAAAAAGTGCTCTTCGTGCGGCAACATTAAAAAGGATCTTTCTTTAAAAGAAAGAGTTTACACCTGCGGCTGCGGCATTTCACTTGATAGAGACTTCAATGCATCTCTGAACCTAAGAAATTTAATAAAAATAGGACCAGCTAGGTCCGAATCTAAGCCCAGGGAGATGACGGCTCTGGATCTGTGGAGACTTTCCATCGGTTCAACCAGCATCGATGAATTGGGAAATGAACAGCAGGCTTCCATGAGCAAGTTTGCGTAAGTTTCATGTAGCGGCCAAACCCAATTTGGCCGAAAATCGGAATAAGGTGGCCGATCTCCGGAAGCCAGACAGTCCAGAGATAGGGCATATCTTAAGGCGTGGCAAACATGCCACAAATTAGGAAGGATTTGAAAATGAAACTACAAAAAGCAACTGGCATCGTAACTCTTTTAGCTGCCTCATGGGGCTGCGCTCTCTCCAGTCTGGAAAGCCCATCAACATATTTAAGCAACGCTGAAAAGATCTATGTTTATGAATCCGACAGCAATGGCTTTAACACCAAAACCGTCTTCTATGACAACGGACAGGAAGTCGTAGCA
The DNA here is from genome assembly GCA_903844895.1 of uncultured Pseudomonadota bacterium. Taxonomy (GTDB): domain Bacteria; phylum Bdellovibrionota_B; class Oligoflexia; order Oligoflexales; family CAIMVM01; genus CAIMVM01. Next base: position 20,010 of record CAIMVM010000101.1, on the reverse strand, counting down.
GTAGATGCTCAGTTCACCCCAGAACTAGCAGAAAAGTCTCTAGCCTTCCTCCGGGAAAAAACTACAAGCCCACTTACTTATTTAATAATCACCCATCCCAACCCAGATAAATTTAACGGCATATCCGTATTTCAACAAAATGGCGCAAAAGTTGTTGCCTCTCGTGAAACAGTAAAAGCAATGCCTGGAGTCCATTCCTACAAAAAATACTATTTCGTCAATATTGCCAAAATGTTCACAGAAGAAACGTATCCAAGCTTGGGCACAGTCGACTTAACATTCGATGGAAAGTTTGACTTAGTGCTGAAAAATCGAAAAAAAGATTTCCCTCATAGAACTCAATAAGCCAGGAGTCAGTTCCTCTCAAACAGTGGTTTCTATAGCCTCAGCAAATGCTTTAATCGTCGGCGATCTTGTACACCATAAAGCTCATGCTTGGTTGGAAGGCGGAATCGTTAACGGGAAACCTACTCCGACAATTTCATCGTGGATCCAGAGTTTAGAGAATCTTTCCCTAGCCTTCGGACGTGAAAATCCCATCGTCTTCGGCGGGAGAGGAGATGCAGTAGCACTCAACATAGCCCTACCGGAACAAATCGCATATTTGAAGTCTGCCGATAAGACTGTTGAAACCTACGTTAAAAGCCTCGGAGATCGTCGAATAGAACTGTCAGGCCCCAATGCTGCAGGCCATTTTGAAAAGATCCAAAAAGAACTCGAAACCCAGTTCCCTAACTATAGCCTAAGCTATATGATCCTATACGGTGTCTATGGACTAGCACTTTCAAAATAATCAGAATATGGCTGAGTGAGAGTGAGAGTGAGTGAGAGTGAGTAAGAGAGAGTGAGGCCCAAAAGGTTCCTCTCTCTTTCCTGCAATTCCCCACTGTTCTTTTTCATGTTCTTGGCAAGCAATTTTCAACTCAATCTTTCATAGTTGGAAAGAGTTAAATCCGTTCATTCTACATAGATTTTTGATGCGTGATGTTCTGCCTAAACACGGACAATTGGATATCAAATTTGATGATTGAGCCCTTTTAAGCCAGTTGAAACTCAATCTCATAACTCCAGGATGTACGCACGGCAAATCCACTGGCTCAAACTTCATTTGCTCTGCGAAAACGCATGATGTGCAACCGCTAATCTTCTGCCAACCCTGAACCATGACTTCGTGTGATAGATATGGGAATACTCGTCCCGCGAACAACTACTTCTTGAGGTTCTTTCAAAGATGGAATCAGGGATACAAGTGCTACTTCATTAAGATAGAAATCAGAAATTTTTACTAGCGAGGCAAAACTAGCAAGAAAAATGGCAAATAAACAACGGTGTTTTAATTCTATAGACAAGCATTTTCACCATAGAGTTTCCTTTTTTATCTTCTATTTTGATTTACCGCAAATAAAGTATCCCCTGTTCACACACAAGAACATCTACTTCGTCATTGAGGTTCTCACCTCCGTCATCGACTAGGTCATTTGATTTCCTAATTACCCCTAACGACCTCGCTTTTGCAAAATCAAGCTCAGGAAGTTCATTGCTTAAACCACAGCACAATCTCTTAAGACTCCCACGCCGAGACCAACCTCAATCTAAAATTCGTTTTATAAAACTGGCATCCTTCACCAATCCTCAGAGTTGTCTGACCTAAGTGCCAAAAACCCACTCGGAGCGATACCAGAAACCAAGCCTTGGGTTAGTATGCCAGCTTAGAATTCTGTTCTTCTACTGACTCCACTAAACCCAGGAAAACAGATAAAGCAAAGCAGATAAGCCAAATCTGATAAGCCAAAGCTGATAAGCCAAAGCTGACAAAGCAAAGCACATTAAGCAAATCGTTTACGACTTTAATTAAATTTCATGATTCGAAAGAATCTGACATTTTCCGGCTTGAATGGGGGCTGAAGAGGTGCTTTCTGCCCACATGCGCATCGCTACTTTTAGTCCGCTAATCGGTTTCAACTTCTCCAATCCACCGACAAAGAGTAGCCCCAAAGGGGCCGCTAATTTCTGTGCCATCCATTCGCTAAGTCTAAAGTCAGTGCGTTCTCCAAGCAACAAACTTGGCCGCAATATAATGAGAGAGTCAAAATTCAACTTCTGTAAGTCTTCTTCAGTGCGACCTTTAACTTTATTGTAATAGACATGGGAGTTAACGTGGGCCCCCATAGCACTGACGACAATAAATTTCTTAACGCCTTTTTTTTTGCAGAATTTCGCAAAGTTTAGAACAAAGTCATGATCCACTTTGTAAAAATTCTCTTTAGATCCTGCTTGTTTCATAGTTGTACCCAAGCTACAAAGCCCGACATCGCAAGTCGGCAGTTCCATTTCCTGAATGGAATCAAAACTTGTAACAATCTCAGTTACTTTGGATGGCAAATCGACTCGTTTAGAGCGACCTAGAGAATAAATGGCAGCTATTTTCTCGTCTTGAGTGCATAGTTTTAACAATTCTCGTCCAATAAGACCAGAGGCTCCTGCCATGACCACCTTAATCATCTCATTCTCCTTCTTTATCTTGTCTAAGTGATATCCCAAGACTAGATATGCAAGTCATGTGAAATCATCTGAGACTATTCAAGGGTACTAAACTTACTGCCTGCAATCTTATCCCATCGACGAGCTGCAACTTCCAAAGGAAGTCCCAAAATCAAAATGTAGAACCACCAAAAGTCAAAACACCAAAAATAGTCACTGACAATTTTTGACTTAGGCGCTTCGATGATGCCAGCCCCAGCTACCTTAGCAACCAACCATTTGTCTAAATCTGACATCTCAGAATAGAAAGGGGCATCCATATGGGCCGCTAATCGTTTTAGGTATTCCCTTGAACCCGGCAACTCTTTGTCTGTAAAAACTTGGGGAATGGCAGTAATCTGAGACATTTTGAGACTTCCAAAGGCTTTATGTTTTGCTTCTAAATTCACCTGACACTTTAAACCAACGGCTGTATAAGCTTTAATTTGGCCTGTTAAAAAAAGCTCATCGGTTCCTGCCCGTGTTAGGTCTAAGTTTTCTTTTGGAATGGCACGATCACAAACCTGTACCGACCAATTTTCTAAGGACGTCAAATATCGTAGCGCTGGCCCCCGAAGTTGAATCTTAAACGAAGTCCCTTGGCCTTCGCTGGTCATTCCGATGTCGACAATTCGTAGGGGCTTTCGAATATCTTCTCTCAAAAGCCAGGTGAATAAAGACTCAATCACACGATTATAAAGATCTCTAGAGGGACTCCCCTCGGTTCCTGACAAACCGAGCTCCCATAATTTATCCGTGAAGACCCATATAGCACGACCTTTCCCAGGATAGGTAGCAATGGCAAGAGGGACTATTTTGCCATCAGGCCTTACCGCTTCCAAAAGAGGAGTGTAGCTACCTGCTTTGAATTCGACATTTTCCATATGATGCAAGCCTTGGAGCTCACCTGCGGCTGCAAGGTCATTTTGCATGGATTCTAAATCGTCGTAAACACTTGCCAAAGCTCTTTGATCTGGATCAGGATGAGAGAGTTGAATTCTAAACTTAAGTCCAGCATCATACCAAGGTATGAGACCATTCCCTTCGTTTCGGCTATCACTTTCATTCAAAGGCTCGACGCCTGGAAAAGTATCATCTGTTCCTTTAGGGCCCTTATATTGGAAGGGCAAAATCTCGCTTAGTGCTGACGAGGAGAGGTCTGCAGGTTTAAACGCTCTAGGCCCGCCTAGTATCAATGCACCTCCGCCATTTTGGATGAAGGAAATTAAGTTTTTAGAAAGTTCGGGTTGTAGAAACTTCTGCAATGTGAAGTTTTGAAGAGCGAGGACTCTAAAGCTCGCGAGTTCTTCAGTAAAAAGACGTTCTACGGGAAAAGGAATTAGACTTAATTCTCTTTGATCAACACTATTCTGATCAAATATATCTCTTAGAATGTAAAAACTAATCAAGTCGAATTTAGGCTCGCTTTTTAAATATCGACGCAGAAAACGCCCATCCCAATCAGGACTTCCCAATACATGTAGAATGCCGACGGTATTTGGCAGAACTTCCAGAGGTATATTTTGAGTGTTATCCCAAAGTATTCGCTCGCTGGCCACTCCTATGACGCTAATCGTCAAAAGATACTGGCCTCTTTTAAGAGTTGGAATTTGGAGAAATGCTTTAGCTTCTTCTTTTCCCTGATCAAATTTAACATTGATACTCGTTACAGGAAGCGCATCTATACTGGCCTGAATCTGGACTGTTTCTGAAGAATCTGTACCCATTCGCCCTATTGTAACTGCAATTTCCGTAGCTTTACCCTCAAAGGCAAGGTTAGCAGATCCTACTGCCTTCACGGAATAGTTGAGCCCGTCCTCAGGCCCCACAGCCATTACGACTCCATTCGGGACTGCAGAAGGCATAATTCCCTGAGGCTTCGTCTCACCACCGTCGGAAATAAGAACCCACGGATCAGAGCCTGAAGAAAAATGGAGTTTTGAGAGACCTTCACTAATAGGAGAATACCCTTTTTTTGCATCAGGTTCTAAATCAGAAAGTAGCGTTTCTTTGACCAAACAACCAATTTCTGTGCAGCGTTCTTTAAGTCTTTGAAGAATAGCCTTTTTCTCAGTTTCTGAAGTTTGACTCGACAACATACTCGTGGAATCATCAACTAAGACATGAACTTTTTTGGTTATTAAGGAACGAGGCAAATCAATTTTGCGATCTTTCGGAGTGACCATTAAAATCATGGGAAGAATCCACATATAGCGACCCAACCCAGCCAAACCAGCTCGCAAAGGACCTATTTTTGTAGCCCACTGAATTGCCAAAACCAGGCAAAATAGCGGAATGATGACATGTATCCATGGCAAAATATCCATCAGCGAAGCCTCTTTAAAATCTCTGGTAGGTGAATCTGATCTTTTTTATAATCCGTTGCTAAAGACACCATAAACAGATTCACAACAACTCTAGTCAATCTTTCCTTGTCGTTTAAGGCGGAACAGGTAACCGACTCTGGGGTGTTACTCAAAATTGAGGTAAGTTTAAAGGGGATTGCAAGAATGGCTGTACGCCCATCATAGCGATACTCTTGCCAAGCGGCCCCCTCACAGGCCGGCAAGCTATCCAGTAGATAAAAGCTGCGCATCAGTTCATGATCGGGCGCTATGGGCCGCCAACTTCCTTTCTTCACTGTCGAAATAAACCCCTCAGAAGTAAATTTCTCAAGTTGAAAGAGGGGGGTATCCGCCTGGAGAATGAGAATTCCACCTTTTCGAATCCACCCCTCGAGTTCTGGCAAGAAAGCTCCCGAAGGCCCCAATAGACTTGTAGGATCATTGACAAACAGCCAGGGCTCCTTCAATGCCGCAGAAGTCAGCTTTGGATAAATCCGAGCATTCGGGTCGAGAGATAGGCTCGTCCTAGATTCTAAAGATTTGGAAAGATCTTGCATATTGAGAGGATGCGGCGACAAACTTGACAGTATCAAAGCACCTTCGGATTTCATACTCACTAAACTGAAAAATATAGCCAGCATCGTGAGCTTCAGACGGCTAAAAACGCCATAGCCAATCTCCACTACAAAAATGACCATGACGATTTTTATCACACTCATAATCCATGGAAGCGGATCAGAGTCATCGGAGTCTTGTATTACCGCACCCGAAGAGTGGGACTGCCAATTCCAAGCACTAGGTAGATCCTTTGCGCTGAGTTCCTCAAGAGCTGATTCACGATAAGGAACATTTGAGGATGAAATGAGAGCTGGATCTTCCATGTCAAAAAGAGATTCTATTCGATGCCATGAGTTCTTTGAGGAATCAAAATTTTCGGCATCTACAAAAGCTTTTACTAACATAGGCCAATTTCCATGGGGTATGCCAGCCAAGGGTGTGAAAGGAATTTGAAACGCCACCACATCGATCCCGCCAACTTTGCCTCGAAGTGCCAAACTCTCAGCAGAAGACCCAAGCTGGCCGCCCATCTGAAAGAAATTATGCTGAATCAAGGCTGCGCTCCATTCCTCTGGACTTTTAAGAGTAGAGCATGGGATGGGTGTGGAGGGCGCCACTTTACTAGGCGCACCAGATAGTGAAGCTATCCGAGCTGCTTCTAATTCAATCTTGTTTAAACAATCGCAAACCTGAGAATACGCTCCTATAGTCTCAGGAATGAGCCAGTAGTGATGAGAAGTCTTAGGTTCCCCTAATTGACAGGTGTTCCTGCCGTGAGAACCCAGCCAATTGATCACAAAACTTCGTTTCACTTTTTGGGAATCCGCAGTAGCTTGATCCCGACGTTCTACTTTGATTCCTAGCAATTCCAACATCGATATCAGAGCTTGGCTCGGGTCTTCTAACTGCCGCTCCCCCCCCGTATCGCCCACAACAAGGGCTGCTGCGCTAACAAATTGTTTGGAGACTTGAAATAAATTATCAATTGCGATGCCGTCATTTACATCCAATTGAATCCGAAGTGAATTGCCTTCAAAGGAGTTCAACTTTGACTGTGGCCAACTCAAACTAACGGGTCCTTCCCCTCCTTCAAATGCTGTTCGCTGTTCGGCTAGCACTTCGTCACCCGCTAAAACGGAAACTTTAACAGATTGATTCCCTTTTGCTGTCGTCGAGCCAAGTCCAACCGTCCACTCCATAACTTTTGCATCTGGCGCGGACTGCACGACTAAATCTTTTACGAAGAAATTATCTCTTTGACTCACATTACCTAATTCCACTCGGCTTATTTTTCTATCTGAGGCCAAAAATTTCCAATTGAGATCGCTCCAGCTAAAAGCGTCTTTATCAGAAAAAATAACGATATCTGTATAGGAGTCATTTTGAGAAAGTGCATGCTTCAACGTTTCCCCTAATTTCGTTCCAAAAGAATGAAAATCTATGGACCCTATGGCATCTTTGACCGCTTTATGGTTCTCGCCCACAATCGCATCTCTGCGATCTGTTCTAACCACTGACAAAATTGACTTTCCATCGAGAGTGTCCACAAAAGATGAAAAAACTTCTTGGTATCTAAGGCTCGTGATCACGCTTGAAACCGAAGGACTCAAATCGAGCACCACAAGAACCCTCTGTCCATCAACGGGAGCATTGTCATTAACTTTGGAGCTCGGCTTTAAAGTCAACCCTAACAGACAAAGGAAGCCAACTAAAAAGCACAAATACGGAATCCATGGTGGTGGCGTTGTTCTTAGTTTAGGCAGCTCTGCGGAAGGGATATCCAAAACGCGCAGAATCGGAAGCCTAAAGGATCTAAATCTAATTCGCACCAACCACCAAAGAAATGCTCCCAAACCGCCGAAAAGAGCGGTATAGAAAAAGTTACTGGTCCACGAGAAATTAAAGTTGTCCATTGCTCCCAATATCCCTGTAAAAGAGTTCCAAAGGCGTGGAGTCCGACACTTGAAGGTACTTAAGTCCTTGTGTTAGGACTTCATTTTTAAACTGACGTTGCCATTCCGAGAGCTTCTGGGAATACACAGGCAGTAATGCTGAGCTGGTATAGTCCTTGGGTAAGACTTTATTATCAAAATAGGAAAAGGAGTCGTCTAACCAAGAGATATCAATCTCAAGACTGGCCATGATATGGATATAGGTCCTGATTTTAGCCGCATAGGGAACTGGAACTATGCCGTTAAGCCCATCACTTAGTATCCAAGTTCTATCAAGGGTGCGCGGAGATGTGACCCGTTCCCTTAATGATGTGACGAAATGGCTTTCCCTCAGACTTTGAAAGAATCGCAGCACCTCACTTTTTGACTTTGGAGAACGTATCCAGTAAAGTTCTGTATCCGTTCGAATTCCAAATGCCAACGAATCCCCTTTAGCCAAATGAGATGCCGCAAGAAAAAGCCCTACGCGCCAAGCGATTTCCATTTTTTGCGGAACACCTTTAGAAAGCTGCAGTGCTTCCTCTTGCGTCGGCCAAAACATGGAATCACAAACATCAAATATCAAACCCACATGGACAGAAGACTCTTCTTTGATCTCCCTGAGAAGGGTTTGATCAGACCTTGCATAAATCTTCCAATCTATAAATTGGACAGGATCACCTACGACATATTTTCGCAGCGATTCGATGAGCTTTGTCGGTCGTCTGAGCAACTGCCTAAATGTTCCGACTGGGCGCAAACTATGATGAGCTCTTTTGATATATATTTCAGCATCATCATAGGGCAACAAATCACTCAAGGTGCTCATTCTAGGCCTCTAGACGCCTTTGATTTCACCTTTTCCACGTACTCTACGACTTCATCGATCAAGGCATCTATCTGCTGATTTTCATTCAATACCTGTGAAGCCAGGCGAATGCGGTGCCGAAGCACTGGCTTAGCAAGTCGCTTTACATGGGACCAGCGGACCGTATCTTCGCCTTCCATGAGCGCTAAGGCTCTTGCCGTCGAGATGAGTGCAATTCCCCCCCTAGGCCCAGCTCCATACCAAACCTGTGACCTTAAGTGCTCTAAACTTGAACTCGAATCGGGGCGAGTCGCTCGAACGAGGTGATTCACCCCATCAATGATGTGATCCTCCACTTTAATGGACTTCACGGCAGCCATGATCTTTTGGGTTAGATCTACCCCTAGGGTAAATGCTTTGTTCTCGATTCCAGTTTCACCCGCAAGAGAGTTACTCGCATGTGATTTTAGTATTTTGAGCTCGCTTTCTGAATCGGGGTATTCGACCAGTGTGTGAATCAAAAAACGATCCAATTGCGCTTCCGGCAAGGGAAATGTTCCTTCAGACTCAAATGGATTTTGCGTGGCGAAAACCATAAAAGGATCAGGGAGAAGATGATTTTGATGCCCTACTGTGATGCGCCTTTCCTGCATTGCTTCTAGCATAGCAGACTGGGTACGAGGCGTAGCGCGATTGATTTCGTCGGCCAAAAGCAAGTTAACAAATATAGGCCCTTTAGAAAATTCAAAGTAGCGCTTGCCGCTCGCTTGATCTACGTGCAGAAGCTCGCTACCAATGATATCACTTGGAAGAAGGTCTGGGGTGTACTGAATTCTTCCAAATGACAACCCGAGATGAGATGCAAACACACGCACGAGGGTGGTTTTAGCTAAGCCAGGCGCACCTGTCATAAGTATATGGCCACCAGCTAAAAAGCAGCACAAAGTTTCCGTCACGAGGCGGTCTTGTCCATAGATGGACAGAGCTACTTCTTTTCTGAGCTTAGCAGCGTATTCATGGGCTTCGGAAATAGTCATTGATTGCATAGAGAACTCCTTAGTCTTGACAGTATAGTATCAGACATCGGGAGAAATGTGCAGAATCCCAACTGGTCAATGTACTGCGAAATAAAGAAGCACTTTATTTCCAAGCTTGGATCGGCCTACCTAAATCGACTATCGTTTGATTTTTTAGGAGTCTGACTATGAAGCTTAAATCGAACCATGGCGGTGCCGTTTTAGAATACATTATCATCACCCTTTTTAGTGCCTCTATTGCTGTCGCTACGAGTGAAATCCTAAAAAAGATCATCGAGGCTGAGACCGCAAAATTGGAGGAAAGCTTCCAGGATAGCAATCCTTGAAAATTTTTGGGATACTTCCTCTCATTTTGTCGTTAAGCTTGCTGAGCAACACAAAGAAGGCTCTAGAGCTCCTTTTTCTACTGTCGGAAGGACCTGAAAAGAATTTCAAGGTCCTCTGTTCCACTCTTAATAGACCTGGGATAGTCAAAACTGAGCTTTCCTCTAGAAAGAGCGACGGCTCCTACCACCCCTTCTGTTTAGAACAGTCTTCTCTCGTCTCTAGACGCCATTACCGAATCGATGTAGTATTGTATATGTGGGGCAAGAAATTTTGTTTTCTTTCTTTCATTCGGAAACTGTAGGTGTGTATGTACGTAGGTATTTTTAAAATAGCCTTTGCTGTTCAAAAACATGACATCTCAGACGGCAGAGCCGTAAAAAGCCTCTGCGAGAAGATCATGGCTCGATTTAAAGTCGTGGCTCGATCCAATTATTCGGATAAGAAATCAGACTTGCTTTGGATTGGCATCACAACATTAGCAGAACATGAAGATGGGTTAGAAAAGCTTTTTGAGCAAATATCAGAACTTTGCGATGGATCCGAGTTGGGGCGAGTCTATGACCAGGTAGGCGTTGTAGAGCCCTTCGAGGAAATGCTTGAAGATGTTGAAAATGACAACCAGGAATATGAGCCTTAAGCATTAGCTAGTTCGTCGTCTCACATGTTCTTGTGATGGGAATCCAAGGCCCGGTCATCAGGACTTTCGAGTAGTCAAAGAGAGAAGTCGTAGTTTCAACGTCTTTCTTTAGAATCGTAAACAGGATGGAGTTGACCGAAACAGGACAATCATCTCGCTCTAAGTCCACAAAATACATACCTGCTAACTTAAATATTTTTTTGATATGGATATGCCCTTGACCTGCTTCCGTAACTTGAACAGCAAGTTTTTCAGAGGGAAAGCCATACCTTGTCTCGATACTTCGACAGCCTTGACAGTTCTTTGAGGTGAATTCATCCCAATCCCCCCATGTACTTCGGTAGATGTGAAGTCTTTGGCTTGGTCTTTCTATTTGTCCTTGCCATTCTACTTGATGAGAAATACCTTTAAACTGCTCGGCATTTTGAAAGCTACCTAGCATACCGTGACACCCCTTACGATCGGGGGCAGAAAGAGCTATCTTTCCTGAGCCAGCAGGGAGTTTGTCGACTTTAGGAATCTTTAAAAGAGTAAAACTAACTTCCGAAGAAATCCACTCATTTAGGCTACAGCTTGAGTCTTCTTGATAGGACTCACCTGTCACCACCAAGGTACCATTGTAGGAAAGACGATCCACCTTTAAAAATGAACCACGTTTTTTATCGTTATGAACGATGGCTAAGGCTTGATACTTTTCAAAATCAAATTGAAGCCAATCATTAAATACATGCTGCGTGTGAGAAAATTCTGCATCTTTAAGAAAATTCATAACAGATTCTAAATTTTTCATGACGATAGCCGTCGAGGTACCTTCTGTTTTGCCGCGATAGCCACCGGTGCCCAGCTGCAAAAATTTTATATCCATAGAGGCTGCTAAGCCTTTTTGCGACTTATTTTCTCCCCCCAAGATGACTTCACCCACGCTGCTTGCCACACTCGTCACTGTAGATGTGACTCCCTCAGCTAGGCCACCAATAAATTTCCCTACTTTATTGGTTAAGGTGCTCTTAGCGGGTGGATTTTCGGCAGCGCCATTGGCATCGCTCGGGCTCCGTGATTCCTGTAGCTTTAGATCGCTAGAGTTCCCATTTTGATCCTGAGAACCTTCTTCTGCCGGCCTTAGGAGACTTCGACACCCAGCCATGGAGAGGACAAAAAGACCCACCGAGAGATACATTTTAATATCTAACAAAACTACTCCTGTTGGGCGCTTGATTTGACATTAGTCTATCTTACCACAATTACAGATCCGCCATCAATTTTCCGCCATAATTCCTTGGCAGACATGAGGGGCGCGCCTAGACCTTGGATGAGAAAACAAACTCACGGTTCCTAGGCTCTAGCTTTAGACACATCTCACCTACTGCTATACGAAATGCTCTAGATCGCCTGGATTGGTCCCTTGCCATATTCCAATCTATAGGAACATTGCGAGATCTAAAATGGCCTAACCGTTGCTAAAAAGCCCAGCCCAAATCTCTGATTTCGACCCTGCTTAGAAAGCTCGTCATTTGTAAGCGTAAGAAAGGTAATTTCGCAGCTAAATATCGATGATTTCTGTAAGATCAGCAAAGAAATGCATCTTAGCATTTGCTAAGCTGACTTTTTAAGACTTTCGGGTTTTAGTTCAGGTGCTGCTTTTGTGATATCAAGCAAAATGGTTTCTAATGCTTGAGGTCTGTGGAATAAAAATCCTTGCACTAAATTGATACCCAAACCCTTTAATACCTCAAACTCCTCAATAGTTTCCACGCCCTCGGCTAAAATTGTAGAATTTGATGTACTTGCAGCTTCAACGAGTCCTTTTACAAAAGCTTTTTTGGGTTCATCTTGGTCGATGTTTTGGATCAGCATTCGATCGAGTTTTATCAGGTCAGGCTTTACCTTGAGCACTCTTTCAAGGCCAGCATAGCCTTTCCCAAAATCATCTGCTGCAACTCCCAGATTCATCTTCATCAAGGTATCGCGAACTTTCATCAAAAGATCAAAGTTATTAATAGCTTCAGACTCAGACAACTCGAAAATTACTTCCATGTTTTCAGGAATCATATGTTTGATATGTTCGATATAGTAGAGATTGCGAGGCAAAATGTTGATTAGAAGTTTTCCTGGAAGTGCCGCACCAAAGCGGCTGCCCAATTGAATGCAGGCCTGATCAAGTTCAAGACTGAGACGGCACTTGGATGCAATTCCAAAGAGAACATCTGGTCTTAGATATCTCCCTTCCAGGTAGACAGGCCCATCTTCGTCTAAAATTTTGTCGACAGACGACTGAGACACTCGAATCAGCGACTCAAAACCATAAATGTAGCTACTTAGATGGCCAATTGAAGTCCCTTTTTGGGTCGCTTCAGCTTCTTCCTTTGTTATATCTTGAGCCCAAAACACCGCTTGGAAATTAGGGTAAAGGAGGCCGTCATATTGGATCAACGTTTGTAGCACCTCTTTCTGACGATTTCTAATCCGCTCTTGCTGAATCGCGCTTGTGGTAAGCGCGAGCTCGAGGAGGGAGTCAATAGACTCTTCAAGCTTATTGCAAGGGTTAAAGATCACAGTGGCATGGCCCACGGAAAATTCATTTAAAATCTCAATGGACTCTGGGATTTCACGCTCTTTTCTACTCTTAAAGAAATCATTCCATACTCGAAATTGTAGATTTTTCGAAAGTCTATCAGCTAGTTTTTCAAGGGCTCCAGGTACGGGAATGCTTCTATTGGCTCGCGACAACTCAAGAAAAATATAGTAAATACAGCTCGTATTTGTTCTTTTACAAAGCACATCCCCGGAACGAAAAGATCCAGGCGCCCCCCATAAACTAAACAACTGTTTTTCAAAGAAAGCTTGCATCTGCAAAAACACTTCGTTTCCATAATCTACAGCTAGAGATTGCAGATTAGTAGCATCAATAAGCAGCACGGAAAGCGATTTGTTTTTGAGAAGCATTTGCTTAGGAATCTGATTGTCATAAGTAGCAATGGCATTTCGACCCACATTTACTGCGGCCTTTCCAAGAACACCCGAATGCCCCATAGCCTCTAAGATACTTTGAAAGTTGGGTCCAATAACCCAATGGACCGGTTCATTTCTATGGACTTCAAGTAGTGGATGATCGTCAGCAAGCACAATAACGGGAACCCTCCGCCCTAAGCTATAGACCATATCCAGCCAAGCCTCACGGGGCAACGTAGGATGTTCACTATCGACCACAAGGCAGGTCGTATCAGCACTATAGAACCTGAGAAAGCTCTCAGGGCTAGGCTCGACACAGGCAACGCTCACGTTAATCGCCTGTAACTTTTGCGAAATTACGACGCCTAACTCGTATTTCTGGGTCGAAACAACAATCATTCTAGTCGTCTCCTAGATGGCATTGAAAAGCCCATCGGCAGTCCAAACCAAAACCTTTACTAGGAAGGAGTCCAAGAAACTATGTAGGTAGAATGAAGTGGCCACAAAAACCGCAGGATTTATAGTAACTAGCTGATATTGTTACTAATAAAAAAAGCGACTCAGAAGCCTTATACATAAAAATTAATTCCAATTTAGCGTACTATAGGTGAACTTTTGACTTCTTTAACTGCAAATCTTTACTGCCATATCTTTACTGCCAATGAGGACCTAAGCCCTATGCCTTTATCTCACTTAGAAAGATTACTACGCCAAAACAAAAAAAACCTTGTACTCCCTGAAGGAGCTGATCCAAGAACTTGGAAAGCCATCGACCATCTCTTGAAGGAAGATCTTGTCGCTAAAATTTGGGTTTTGGGAAATAGTCAAGATGTGAGAGAGCTTCAAAAGCAGTCTCACAGCCCTAACGATAGTCGTGTGATCATTGCAAGTGATAGTATCTCTGATATGAATGCTCAGACTAGAGCTGATCTGATTGATCACGCCAAGTTGAAAGGTAAAACCATCGATGAACGTGTTGCCGATACCTTAGCAGAACACCCTCTTTACCAAGGAGCTTGGTTGGTCAAAGCTGGCCACGCAGATGCGGGGCTTGCAGGGGCAGTCTATAGCACGGCGGAAGTCATTCGAGCCGGCCTCGCCGTAATCGGACTTCAAGAAGGAATTAGATCCATTTCAAGCTCTTTTTTGATGCATCGACCTGGCCCCCATCCTTTGCTTTGGCTTTACACAGATTGCGGCGTTATTATTGAACCCACAGCAGAACAGCTTGCAGATACAGCGGCGACCTCCCTTGAAACTTGGCAGCGTATTTCTAAGGAGGAACCCATAGTTGCATTTTTGTCCTATTCCACCAAAGGGTCAGCAAAGCACGCGAGTCAGGCAAAGGTAGTGTCTGGCTTTGAACTATTTAAGGAAAGATATCCTGATGTCCTAGCTGACGGAGAACTGCAGTTTGATGCAGCTTTCGACGCCGCCGTTGGTTTGCGCAAGGCCCCTCAAAGCAAAGTAGCTGGCAAAGCCAATATATTTGTTTTTCCTAATTTAGATGCCGGCAATATAGCTTACAAGATAACACAAAGACTTGGCGGTTTTGAAGCATGGGGGCCCCTGCTCCAAGGGTTTCGCAAACCTTGGTCAGACCTCAGTCGCGGAGCTTCTCCAGCCGACATCGTAGCATGTGCAGTTATCAACCTTTCCAAAAGTATCTAGTATAGGTTCCTGCTAGTAAGATTTTTACTAGCTCTTGAAGTCTTACATGACTAGCTCACTTTTGTTCCCTTTGATAGTTGCACTTCCGCCACAATATTTCTAATATGAATTGGCCCTTAGTTTTCACTTTCAGGAGACTTTAATGATCCCTGTTTTAGGCGAATCTGCTACCATCAGTCCTACGACTTTAAACTTTCTTAATTCCTTGAAGCAAGACCCTGAGTTTATGGGTACCATTCGCCAAGATTATGGCTATCGACTGGTAACTGCAACAGATAACTCTATCTATCAAGTGATACCACAAACCGTCATTCAGCCAAGAAATTCTTCGGACATTCAGAAAATATTGCGCTGTAGTGAAATTCCTGAATTTCAAGGTATTAAGATAACTGCCCGCGGTGGGGGAACTGGAACTAACGGGCAGTCTTTAAATGACGGTATTACTATAGATGTGTCCAAGTATATGTGCAAAATCCTTGATGTCAATTTGGAGCAAGGATATGTGGATGTAGAGCCCGGAGTTGTATTGGATGAGCTCAATAAGTTTCTAAAACCCAAAGGTGTTTTTTTTGCTCCTGAAATTTCCCCATCAAACCGGGCAACTTTAGGGGGGATGTGTAACACAGATGCTTGCGGAATGGGGTCGCGAGTTTATGGTAAGACCTCAAACCATATCATTTCACTCGACCTCGTCCTGAGCGATGGCACCTCATTTACATCGGAATGCTTGAACCAAGAAGAGCTTAAAATCCTAAAATCTTCTGCTGGAATCGTAGGTGAGGTTTTTCGTACGGTGGATCAAACTGTAACTTCGAAAAAGGAGGCTATCCAAGATAGGTTCCCCAAGTTGACGCGTTTTTTGACCGGATATAATCTCAATATGGTCTATGACTCTGATGGAAGGTTTAATTTAAACTTTATTATCGCTGGATCCGAAGGAACGTTAGCTATCGTTACAAAGTTGAGATTGAAACTCACCCCCCTTCCTAAGGTAAAACAGCTTGTTGTTGCCAAATACCGAAATTTTCGAGATGGACTTAAATGCGCCCAGTTTCTAGTTGACTTTAACCCCATTGCCATTGAAACCGTTGATGGCAAAATTATGGCTTTGGCTCGTGGCGACATTATATGGGACAAAGTGAGTCGTTATTTTTCAGATCCTGGTGATGAGTCGGTCCAGTGTGTCAATTTGATCGAATTCTCTGGTATGACAACCGAAGAGGTGGCGAGCCAAGTGCAACCCTTACTTTTAGCTCTCAAAGAGCGACAGGGCAAAGAAGGAGAAGCCAATAGCTTTGTGTTGGCAACTTTACCTGAAGACATGTCCAATCTTTGGGGGCTTCGCAAGAAAGGTGTTGGCTTGCTGGGCAATGTCAAGGGAGCCAGAAGACCCATCGGCTTTATTGAAGATGCCGTTGTCCCCCCGCAGTCTCTAGCAAACTATATAGGAGAGCTGACCGCACTGCTTGATTCCTATGGCTTAGAGTATGGGATGTTTGGTCATGTCGACGCAGGATGTATGCACGTGAGGCCTGCCCTCGATATGAAGGATGAAAATGATGAAAAACTCATCCGCAAGATTACGACCCAAGTCAAAGATCTCGTTATAAGATATGGCGGTATCATCTGGGGAGAGCATGGCAAAGGCTTTAGAGGTGAATTCATGCCAGAGTTTTTTGGCCAGGAACTCTACGATGAGCTTTGCAAAATAAAAGGTGCGTTTGATCCAAGAAATAAATTCAATCCAGGCAAGCTTTGCACGCCATATGGCTCCCAAGATACCGTCACTAAAATTGACGCCCCTACCAAACGCGGACATTTAGACAAACAAATTCCTAAACATATCCGTGATGACTTCGAGCTCGCCATAACCTGCAATGGAAATGGGCAGTGCTTCAATTTCGACCCAGATGATGTTATGTGCCCCTCGTTTAGGTATTCTAAAGACAGAATTCACTCCCCCAAAGGTCGGGCAGGAATGATGCGAGAATGGCTCAGGCAACTGGCTAAAGCCGGTTACGACCCCAGTCTTCCTGACACAAAAATTGCACTTCAAGATCCTGACGAAACCTACGACTTCTCCCACGAAGTGTATTCCGCAATGCAGGGTTGCTTATCATGCAAAGCTTGTACCAGCCAATGTCCAATCAAAGTTGACATTCCTGATCTAAAATCGCGATTTCTTGAAAAATACCACACGCGCTATCGACGCCCTATCTCAGATAAACTCGTAGCTACAGCTGAAAATCTACATGCGCGTTTAAGCGTAGCGCCTGCTGTATACAACTTGGGACTTTCCATTCCTTTTGCCAAAGATATGATTGAAAAAACCACTGGAATGATCGATCCTCCTTTACTTTCCAATCCTTCGACGCTATGCCGATTGAAAACAAAACACCCAGAAGTTTTAGACCTTGAAAGGCTCAAAAAATTGACACCAGAACAACTCGCAAACTGTGTTGTTCTCATTCAAGATCCCATGACTGCGCTCTATGAGGCGGAAATTGTCGAAGCGTTTGTCGAGCTTTGCAAAAAATTAAAGATCCAAGTTTTCGTCGCACCTTATATGGAAAACGGCAAAGCCAAACATGTAAAGGGATATTTAAAGGAATTCAAAAAAGTGGCTTCGCGCCAAAATCAAGCCCTTAAGACTCTGAGTTCTCTCGGGGCAGCATTAGTTAGCATTGAACCAGCTATTGCACTCACATACCGGGAAGAATATCAGCAATATCTTGGGAAAGAACACGGTGGCTACAAAGTATGGATGCCCCAAGAATGGCTCAGTAAGAAGATAGAAACCCTTGACCTGTCCCAAAAATCAAAACCCCAACCTCCCCAAAACTTCGTGCTTTTTGGTCATTGCGGGGAGAAGACTGCTTCTCCTAGCTACCAAAAACAGTGGCAAGATATTTTCAAATCATTTGGACATACTCTAGAAGTTGAAGCTGTGGGCTGCTGTGGAATGGCGGGAGCCTTCGGTCATGAGAAAAAACACTTTGAAGAGTCTAAAGGAATTTACGGCCTACATTGGAAAGACAAATTTCAAAAAAGGCGAACTCAAAATCAGAACATTCTGGTTACTGGTGCCTCATGTCGAAGTCAGCTTGACAGGCTCGAGAATTATACCCCTAATCACCCCTTGATGGCCCTAAATCAATTGCTAGACGTGATGGACTCGCAAAAAACATAGCGTGCCAACGGATCCTGGCTCCCGGACGCAAAGTTTTCGGGAGTCAGATTCCCCACATGAGATCTTGTCAATGGACTCTTTCACCCTGATGGGATGCAAATTTGCCCATTTAGAATTGCCTCCAGCTGCGGTTAGTCCCATTAGCAAAAGGTGCTCCGAAAGAGGATGGAATCAGTAGCAGTCTTAATGGCAGCGAGAATCCTTTCCTTAGGCTCTGAGGGTAGAAGTCTTTTATACTGGATGTGAAAACCGAAAATTCTGATCGCATTCAATACAAGTCCATGTTCATCAGTAACCGCAGCAAGATTTGCTATTAAAGTCATATTTTTCGAGGCAAGCTCTGAAGCGTCTAGTTCAGAGTTCGTAATGAACTTCCTTACTGCATTTTCTTCCAATTACGAAGTATTGATAATGAAGCCTCATACCTTAAAAATTTCCGAATATCGTCAGAAGCCACAACAAAATCTTATGCCGGAGGCCAAAACGGCAGTATCCGCTCTTTCCCTCAACTTTAATTCGGGCAAAATCCATGAAGATGCCTATCAGATTGAGGGAGACGTTTGTTAGCACAACACAAATATTGATCGAAATTATTAGAAAATGCCGAGCTTAACGCAGTACAGAAAATTCCATAGTTGAGCTACGGAATGTAGGCTATACTAATATCAATCACCATTGATAAGCTATGACGTTCATTTTAAGGAGCCGCTGCATGAAGTTGATTTATTCTCGTTTTCTATTATCAATTTCCTTTTTCCTTTTACTTTCATGCAAGTCTTCAAATTCAAGCTTAGAGCTTGGAAAAGATGGTGAAGGAATACAATATTCTCGCTTTGACCCTTGGTTGGATCAGTTAGATGAAGCGTTAAATCCTAAAGGCAATGTTGATTTTGATGATATAGCAAAAGAGTTAGTCGACGGATCCTCTCGCGTTGCAGCATTTAATTTGCAAGCTTTAGCCCGACTTTATGATTCAGAAAACAACATGTTTAAGACTATAAAAGAAGATTTTAAGGGCCTAGAAGACGCAATAGGAGCCTACGACAAGTGGGCAAACGTGATTAAAAAAGCAGAAAAAAAGGGCCTATCTGAGGGTAAACTTAAAGATCTGAAGGCCAGAAAGAAGTCAGAGATGGAGACGCTGAAAAAGTTTTTAGAAAAAGAGAAATGGGTTACTGGCGGCAATAAGAAGTCAAAGCTAAAGGAAATCAAAAGTGAACTCAGAGACTTTAAATGGCTAAGTCCGGAAGTTGATCGCAAGTTGTTGATTGACAAGTTAGCCAACGAGCTAAATGCTTTGAATGAAACTAAATTTGACATGGGAATATTGGAAGAGGGAGATGGCGTTCATGAATTACGACGATCACTTAGGTGGATTCTCATCGAAATGAGAGCTTTAAATGGATTATTTGCATTTAACGATAGAAATAAATGCGCAATCCCTGAATATTCTTCATTATTAAGTCAAGAGGTTTCTAAAAGCAATTATGCAAGCCTCCCCCCCTCGACCCTGGAAATAGAATCGTGTAACATTGATCAGTGTTTATTTTTAGGGATTGTTGATCTTGTGAAGCAAATTGGAGATCAAAAGGATATTGCAGAAGCAGAGCTAAATGAAAGTGGTTCTAAAAAACCAAGTGATGAAGTGCCCCAGTCAATAAGAAAAGTGCTTGAACCGTTGTATATGAAAATGAAAAGTAGCAATTTAGTAGCAACACTTGGGAATCAAGTTAAAAGCTGCAATTAGAGTTCTTTTGGGCTCACTGTGACATTAGAAAGCGTTACTAGGAAAATCAAGCAACTTATCCAAGTACAACCCTTAAGCCGGAGGCGGTAAGGACTAGCAGCGAACTTGCTGAACTGTAAGTTTTCGTTGCGCTGCGCCAGTTCATGCACTTTGTTTGAAAGGCGTACGAATCTTCGCTCCTTGGGCAACTGGTAACTGGAGCCAATTGCACCTGTATTGTACATCGTCCCTCTGCCCCACATTCCATAAATTCTTCCATGTGTCATAGTTTATTTTGTAAACAACACATG
>CAIMVM010000100.1 GCA_903844895.1 uncultured Pseudomonadota bacterium | reverse complement strand
GTCAAAGTTGATGAGTATATCCCGGAAGCGGCTTATTGCGATACTCATGAAACTGCTGACAGCATCATTTGGTTAAACAAAAAGTAGTTGTACGAGGGGTTTCACTACGAGCGCCAATCATCGCGCTCCTCAGGGTTCGTCTGTGCCATCGGCTTGCGCTGTTGCAGCTACGTGGTCTATAGTCAGAATTAGCGTGAGAAAATCAACCCACTTGTTGATCCATTCCGCCTCACTCCGGCCCTGTTTTAATTTGCAGCATCCGCATTTAGTTGCGCCATTTTGCTGCGTTTTGAGGCGGAAGAATGCCGCAATTGCTTGCTTTTGAGATTTTGTAGCAAGCCGGTCTTCGTTTAGGCCAGCCTATCTTAGGTTTTAAGCAAAGCACCGCCCTTCCCATAGAATTCAGTCATCTATGGTGGACATGCATTCGTAGAGATCGTCTGTGGAGCCAAACTCAAAAGGCTCCTGTTGGTATCTAGGAGGAGCTCTGGCTGGGGGTTCATGCTCTATACCTAAATGCTTGAGGTAACGGGCTACTTCACTGGGTTTGATGATGGCTGCTACAATAGACATCTCTCCCTTACAATGCTGACATTGAGTCACATCGATTTCAAAGAATTTAGCCAGCATTTTGCTCCAACTAGAGTTTTTGAGGGGGCTCTCGTCTGTAGAGCCACTCTTGACAGGCCTGCCCTTCTTTTCCTCTGGTTTTGGAACCATCTTACTGCGACAAGGTGAGTTAGGAGCAAAGACCCCACTCCATTTGACTAAGTGGGATTTGGGGGGAGGAATGATGTCCCTTAATTTTTTTCTATAAACTCCCCAGGAGTGAAGAGAAGGTGGGAGGTGCCATCACTATAGGCGGTCTTAAGTTTAAGCTCTACTTGGCCTGAATCTGTGATCTCCAAGCGTTCATTAGACAAGGGGCCTCGAGATATATACTCCACAAGCTTTCTAAGGCTATCTCGAGCCAAGGTGTTAGTCGAGGTATGGGCGTGGAGAGAAAAGCCGTTGATAGAAAAACACCTATGGCCCTTGGCTAAGGGGATCTCTTCATAATAGCCAAAGGCTGATCTAATCCTTGTGATTTTCTGACCGGCATTAGGACCAAAGGCAATCCTTCCCACAATGGATGAAGAAGTCGCCATGGCAAGGGATTCATGGCCTCTTCATATATAGCTCAAGATGTACTTGGAGCCACGCTCTTTGTCAGCAGGCAACAGGAAAAACAAGCCTCTTTCTGAAATATTCCCCTTACCCTCGACCGGCGTGAATTTACAGCACTAGAGTTTAACTGAGGCTCTCAGCGCCGATTTTAATCTTGTGCGGGACACTTGTTTTGTTTAGAACAAAAAGTGCTAGGCTTTTTACAATGCTCCGCTATGGTGACTACGGTTGATGCGACATGTACTGCTACTAGTGTGACTCTAAAACTTGGGCGCGAGACTTTTAGCCAAGGACGTATCGTTAAGAGGTAACCTGCCTCTCCCAAAACAAGTGTTACGAGACGTTCTTATAGTATGGGGTAAAAATGCAAATGTTCTTTGATCACGTTGAGTATCGAGTGAGTAACTATGAAAAATCCTTCAAATTCTATTATGCTTGTCTGGTTCCATTAGGTTTTAAGCTCGTCACAAATAATGAGCAAAAAGGCATTTTTGGCTTTGGTCTAAATACCGATAAATCTGACGATCTTTTGCTGACTGCGGGCGCTGCTACAAAACCGGAAATGCATATTTGTTTTTGTGCAAAATCCACAGCCGCGGTAAATGAATTCTACCGCCAAGCAATGTTAGCTGGTGGCAGTTGCAATGGACCTCCAGGCCTAAGATATCAGGGCTACTACGCGGCCTTTGTCAAGGATCCTGATGGCCACAATATTGAGGCCGTTTTTCGCTAAATAGAACTGTTTCAATATCACTGAAATCATTTTCATTTAAGCGATTTGCAATCAACAGAGACACTGCGGCCTCAGTTTTAAATGACAGTGCATTTGGGTGATTTGATTGCCTTCTTTGCAAAATCCTATAATAGCACGAAAGGCTATTTTGTTTCACTTTGTGGCGTGGAGCGCTGCGCCAATTCCAGGCATTTTCCTTTAATTCTAACGAATTTTCCGCTTGTCCTAACAAATAGCTCGATCAATCCGATAGGCCTTCTAATGCATTTTAGTAGGATTAGATTCCATGGAAAGATCAGAGTACCGGCGATATGACCCTTGGCTTAAAAATCTTGTCGCAGCTTCTGACGACATTCGTAAGTTCTTGAAGTTTGGGATTTCTCTATAAACTCTTAGGGAGTGGAAGAAGAATGGAGTAAGAGAATTCTTTACGATTCCTGAATTAGACTTAACCACTTCTGACCTTATCGCTGAAAATATGACTCTAAAAGCAAAACTTGCTGCTGTAAATGCTGAGCACGGGCTAGTACTTGCTACAATGAAAATATTTGGTTTTCAAATCCAGTATTAAAGGCTTCCCACTTCCGGAGCTAAGGAAAAAGTTCTCGCTGCGACTAAGACTTCCTCTGATTCGATTCCTCTTTCGGAGTGTCTTGCGGCGATAGGACTTACTGCTGCCAGATATCACAACTGGTTAAAACGCGAAGTCAAATGTTTACTTGAAGATAGACCTAGCTGCCCTAGAG
>CAIMVM010000099.1 GCA_903844895.1 uncultured Pseudomonadota bacterium | reverse complement strand
GCCATAGCAACCCTTACAAAAGAACTAATCCAGTGACTACGATGCTCACATTAAACACTATAAGCGCATGATTTTCAAACGTTTTATTCAGGTATTTTTTAAATAAAATCCAGTGACTACATTTTTACATGCGTCAACCCCTTGGGTAGCAACAGCTTGATGGGTTTTAGGTGGGTTGATTTAATAAAGTCGCGCTAGACTGCCGATTTAGTTAAGTGTAAAGAATGGATCTAGATGACTCTAGCCTTCAGAGTGTGCTTTTTGCCTTTGTTGGACCTATCACATGGTCCGCTGGGTCGTGTTTTTAAAAGTTTTCTAATTCTGACAAGAGACGTCAGTTCGAGGCAACTTAGGGGACTGTTTTTAGACCCACTTCAGAAAGTTGATGGGCTTATTTGAGGGAGGAACTAGAGAGTTCTAGAAAAATCTTTATCAAGGCCAAATCACGCTCACTTTAACAAAAAAGTTCGGTGGAATTCTTTGATAGAAAAATTCCACCGACCTGATTTTGAAAAGTATCACCCATTAAGTAGAAAATGGGGATCTTCTATTTTGAGGCACTGAAAATTGTCTTGGGGCTCTCTAAGACTTTCTTCACTATGCGTTGTTAATATCGTCATAGAAATCAGGCATGATAACGTCAGCAAAGAAATCTGTTTCCCCCACAATAGACATCCAATAAGGTCCCGATATTTTCATGAATTTTTCGTACTGCGCAGACAGTCGGGACTCTGAGCCGCTTTTAGGAGCATCTAAGCCATACAAAGTCATTTTATCTACCACCATATTAAATATTTGGCTTGTATTTTCAGAGGGCCAGCAATGAGTCTCACCAAAGAAAAATTTATGGTTTCCTGCCGTCAAAATTCTTGCCAAACAGATTTGGCCTTTCTCAGGCTCCTCTAACATATGAAAGACCGAAATCACCTTGTCGGTAAAAAACTCCTTAAGAGTAACGAAATCATTTTTTATGGCGACAATCTGATAAACTCCAAGTCGAGAGCGGGCAATTTGGGCTGCAAAATCTTGTAGTTCTTCAGGTTCTGAAGATATCAATCTATCGGCGAAGCTCAGGTTTTCTTTTCCAAATTGAAAGTCAGCAAGTATACAAGAAGCCATAAAGACTTCATCGCTAAAGCTATCTCCAAATCTCTTCTCTAGCTCATTCCAACATTGGGTCAAAGGTGGGAATTCATTTGAATGAATGGAGCCCATACCTAGAAAGAAAAATTTGCGCCAATTATGAATAGCTTCTTTGAAATATTTAGGCCCCGGAAGGTCTTCTAAAAGATACCCGTTCAGTTGTGATAGAATATCCTTAAGGTGCAATTCGCTATTAAAATCATCAGATACATCATGGGGGAAAAGTGTATTGTCGTTCATGTTATATAGTTCTTTCTTCAAGTTGTAACATCTCTTTTTTAAGAGTCTCAATGAGGTCCGCAATTTCGTCTTTGTGCGCCTCAGACTCGGCGTGCTCTAGAGCTTTTTCATACCAAGTTAGAGCCTCAGAAGGTGAGCCAGAGCGAAGTTTAGTAAGTTCTGCCATAACAGTATAACCTTCCATGTGATGGGGCCATTCGTTAATGATGCTCTGCGCTATAGATTCTGCTTCTTGCTCTTCACCAGCGAAATGCGCAACTATAGCCATCTTTGATTTGAAATAACGAGCGCTCCCACCAAAGTTATCCACGCCATAAATTAAAACTTCTCGAAAGAATATCAAACCTTTTTCGGCATCTGATCTATTAATCATGGCTGCTTGAAGAAAAGCAAATTCAAGCTTGTGTAAAAATTCATTTAAATCAACCTCAAATCTATAGACCCGGCGGATGTATTCCAAACTAGGAATTAAAGGATCGATTTTAACTTTTAGAAGTTCCCAGGCTTTGAGCAAATGTTCACAAACAAGTCTGAAGTCTGGATACGCGTCATATCCACGGGAGATGTGCCTTTCCACTTCCTTAACATATTGCTGTTGAAGGGCGTCTTCTTTTAAGGTGGCAGATTGTTTTTCCGTTTGGGCCTGGAGGCAGCACTTCTTGTATTTCTTTCCGCTTAGACAATAACAGGGATCATTGCGGCCCAATTTAGGTATGGCTCTTTCAAGCGGGGGGGTGGGAGCGAAGTCAAAATCAAAGTCTGGTTCCTTGTTTTTGGGCATTAATTTCCGCTTAAAATTTCCAATGTCTTTGGGCTTTTCTTCTTTGAAACCATGCCATGAAGACATCTCAACTATGGGGTCAGAAAGGTGTTTGGAGTGAGGCGTTTTTTCTAAATAATCAATTCTTTGTTGAGACTCTACGGAAAATTTCGCCCTAAATTGTTTTCTTTTAAAAAATCCTATATCCACTTCGATAGGATCTTTAATTTGAGTTAGTTTGGCGAGAAGTTGCTCGTCCTTTAATATGTAGCAGGCGTCTTCCAATTCGACAATCATTACCTCTTCATCTTCACTGGTGTTGTCTAAAATCTGGTTGACGTAGTCAGTCAACTCTTCCCTGGATATGGCTTTCCAATGGTAGAGAATTATAAATGTTCTAAATACGGCAGACCTTACAAATTCATCTAACTCGTCGTTTATGATGATAGACTTAAAACTTTCAAAATCACCATTATATGTGGAGGCTAAAATACGATCCAAACCCTCAGTGATGCAGTCTCCCAAAAGGGAGTCAGTATATTCAATCGGTTGTTTGCAAATGGTTAAGAGTGGCTCCAGTGCAGAGACTTCTCGGTAATAGGATAAGGTATAGATAGAAAACATTGTTAAAAACCATTCGTTTCGATCCAATGCCCCCTTTAGATCAAGGGCGGCTTTTTTTAATTCCCTAAGAAGAAGAGGTGTGATTTCTGTCTTTAACTCCAAGGCTCGCTTAGCATCAGCGAAAGGAAAAGCGCCATCATCATAGTTCCGTAAGCGCTCGATTAAAGCCTCTGCCTCCTCTATGTTGTGGCTCGTGATATTTTCATGGTTTGACATCTCCATAGTCTTCTCCCAAAAAAGTTAGATTGAGGCTTGATGTTAATTCAGGGGTTATCATTGTCTATATTATATTTAGAGTTTTCGTAGAAAATGGCCCCTAAATTAATATTATGCGGGTTGAGGATGTGTTTTTTTTAGCCTCCTACTGTCTCAATGGGGAGGTTCCCGCATGGGACCTCATTCAAGTTAAGTGTC
>CAIMVM010000098.1 GCA_903844895.1 uncultured Pseudomonadota bacterium | reverse complement strand
TTGGCAAGCTTGGTACGTGATTCCCTTAAAAAGCCTAAGGCACTTGAATGACCTTCAAAATCCATGGCTTCTTGAGATGCTGCTCCGACATAAGTGATATCTAGGAGACTCGTTTTGATTATGGTAGATTTCCACTCATTCAAAAGTCGGTATATATAGAACTCATTTAAAAGATGTGCTTTCTGTTCTGCATAGTCTTGTCCCCCCCACTCCTTCTGATTTGCTTTCCCACAGTGAGTCACTAGTTTTAAATCATCTCCCACCTGCTCAAAGAAGGTGGACTTGCCCTGGGGAAATCCATCCTTGGGAATCGTTTGATTTACCTGTGAAGCCACAAATGCATCATAGTAGAATTGAAGGCGTTTTTGATCTCCTTGGACACCACCGGCATTCATGTCGTCTATTATTTTCTTGTGGGTTTCTGGCGCAATACCAATGGATTTCCAGTTGTCGGCTCCCATCCGCTCTTTGGCCCTTAAAGCTAATTTTTGAATATCTTCGGGCGAACTCGGTTGCAACATAAAATAGACTCGACTGGGCTTCATTTCGCAAAGACTGGCTCTCGAATTCCCCCTTCCTTCAAAGGCGACAGGAATAAACTTGTTTATATCCAGCGCAGCAGACGGGTCAAATATAACCCCATATGTAGACTGAGCACCCCGGACTCTAAAAACTTTATCTATGTCAGTTTTAATTGTGATTTTCTTAGGGATCTCTGCATTCCTATTCTTAAAAATATTTGCCTTTGACGCCTCACAAGATCGTGGCTTTAACTGCTTATACTTCTGAATCTCAGGACTGTCGACCTCCGCCACAAGATCCGAAGCTGCGTCATTTCTCAATTTGCAACCATGTGTAGAAACCATCACTAAGATGAGTAAACCATGCTTTAAGTGATTGATCTTTGATTTTCTCATTCTGATTGGCTCCTCTTTAAGTTAATTTCATTATCTACATGATTAAAACATGGTGCTTGAGCTTTTCTATCGTGACTTATTTCCGCATGATTTAAGTTCATATCCGATCATTCTCAAAATTTTTTCTTTCTTGATTGTATCGATTGCTTCTTGAACTGGTTTTAGGAATCCAGGAGGAAAGGGCTTGCCTATCTCCTTTAATCCTTCAGCCTCATCTTTGAATCTACTCACAAGCGAATAGAGTTCATCTAGTCGAGTCAAGTAGCAGCTTGAAAGCTGGCACTTGCCGTCTTCGCTGACATTTTTTAGGGATTCTAGAGCACTATCAACTTCACAAATACTTCCGAACTGACCATTACGTTCGAGAGACTCATCATATGCTAGGAGAGTGGGCGTGTTGGCACAGTTGTTAGGGATTTTCGATAAGATATCGTTTTCAAGCATAGATATCTCAATGCGATGCCAGCGAACTTCTTTTTTTAAGGTATGAAGACCTAACACGTCGTCGAGATCCACCGACATATCCCATTTTTTTTCGTCAAGCAATTTCACGACATGGCACAAGCTTGAATACAAAAATCTTTTATCATCTGTAGGACCATCCCAAGCAACTTCCCCTAGGATCATCCGAAACTTGGCAAGCACGGGGGAGGCGGAGCCTGGATTCCATGACTCATCTGCAAGCAGAGAGACGAGCGACTTTTTCTGAACCTCGACCCGTTGCGTAAGGGAAGCAATCTTTTGTGCATCTGCTCCTTGATTTTTAGCGAAATCTAGTTTTTCGGTTGCTTCACGGTAGGCGCCCACGCGATCTTCTAAGGTTTTCGAGGCAACGCGAATCCTTCCTAAGCTTGGGAAGCGCTTTTCATAGATTTCCGCAAGATTTTGTATTCTAAACAAATCATTTCTAATGCCACCTGATGCCAAAGTAGGAATTTCATCCTCGGTGGCTTGATCTCCGATCGTTTGGGTCAATGTAGACTCTAGACTGGAAATAATCTTCTCAAAGCGCACTTTAGGTGACAGATCTGCCAAATTTTTTGCCACAGAATGGTTATTGTCTAAATTTGACATCGATTGGCAGCCAATAGCTAAAGGTATCACTATTCCAGAGAGGGATTTCAATCTCATTTGTATTCTCCTAGGTAAATTGGATTGTAGAGTTTAATCTTTGTCGTCTTTATCGTTGTCTTCCACGATTTTTGTCTGACAACTGCCCAATTGACTCCAAAGAAATAAATAGACATTCGACTTAACTAAATTTTGATAGAGTTCGTTTGCTTGCCGAATGTACTCAGGAGAAACAGGCTCCCCTCGCGCTTCTTCTAGTGCACCATTGTACTTAAGAGGCACTAGGCTACTACTTATAGAGTCCAATTTATCCGTGAGACAACGTTCCACATGACAAAGGTAATCTTTGCTCGCTTTTGGGACTGGCATAGGAACCACATTAGGAATTATTTTTGCCTTTGCTTCTGCAGATAGTTGATCGTATTGAGCTACTGTGAGTGCCGAACATTTATCGAATATGTCTGGACGAATCAATTGACTGGCAGCCTCATTCAAATAGCTAAAACGTCTGACGTCACGTCTTAGTTCATGCATTCCATCTTCTGGCAAATTTAGGTCATAGGTGCTTTCATGCTGCTTCTTCATTTTTTTGGCAATACGAGATAGCACCAAATTGCGATCGTCTTCCAGAGACATCCATTGAATGCGGTCAAGCTTTCCTTTGATCTCACTTATCAGATCATTGTTCTTAGCAAACCACGTGGCATTACCTATGTAGGCTTTGAGGTCATCTATGCCTTTCTGCCTATTTTTTGTTGCTTTTTCTATGGCTGCTGCATTTCCAGATCGCTGTGCTACCGATAGAAAAGCATCGAGATCGCTTTGATGGCCAATCAAATTTTCTAACGTTTTAGCTTCTCCATAGTACTTTTTAAGTTCGGGATACTGTTTTTGATAGATATAAATCAAAACTTGAAAACGGCGAAGATGCAAAATAACATCGCTAAAAGTCAGAGAGGAGATTCTAGCTTCTACTCCCTCAACGGATTTTGCCTCATTAATTGGCCCCTCTATATTTGAAAGCATCTCGTCAAATCGATCCCTCGGCTTTGTGATCGGAGAATTTTCAAAGACCTGTCCAGACTTAAAGCTGGATGCATCACCATCCTGAAACGTCCGACTCTGAAGGCATCCTGTGACTAAAAGAATGGCCACAACGCCAACTACCTTTAACGTCCGGTAAATTAACATTAAAAAATCCTTTCGAAAGAAACGTTTTCCAAAATTTAGACATAGCCCACTGCATATCAATCTATTTTATGTTTTTGGACCTGGGCTTTCACTGGGCATTTCTTGCTCCGCTCCATACTGCCAACAAAGCAATGTAGGAATCGGATTTAAATGTAGCGATCAGGTTCTGAATTGATGGCAGCCACAACTTTAAGGAATGTCGCTTTGAGGCTATTACTAAAAAGAGGACTTTTACCTATCCTGTAGGATATTTTAAGAATCTGTGTCACCCGCGCTCCATAAGCCCCTTCTTAAGCCCCTTCTTAAGCCCCTTCTTAAGCCCCCTTCTAAGGAGATAGAGTCACTTAGGTCACATAGTATGCTCTCGGAAAGACTCGTGGAGGCTTGTCAAAGATTGCGACATCTAGAGCGCTCAAGACGCGAGGAATCTAGCCTGCACTTTTTAAGCAATTTTTAAGCAAGCACAAGGCAAGTATAAGGTAAGTATAAGAGAGGTTTACAAAGACCTATTCTCAACTGCCACAGAAAGATATCTTTCTTAGTGCGCGTGATTGTCATTCATCGCAGATTGGAGGTATTCCGCAAATCCACCTTCATAGATATGCATTTCCCCTTGATTGATTCTAAAAACGCGATTGGTAACTTCACTAAGAAAATGCCGATCGTGGCTCACTAGAATCACGGTTCCCTCAAAACCCTGAAGAGCTTCCTTTAGAATTTCTCTCGATCTTATATCCAAGTGGTTTGTAGGCTCATCTAAAACTATGAAATTAACAGGTTTAATAAAGATCCCCGCTAACACAACACGACTTTTCTCACCACCTGATAGAACCGAAATTTTCTTCTCGACGTCGCTATCAGAAAAAAGAAAGGACCCCAGTAGATTTTTAAGTGTTCCTATATTCAAAAGAGGGGCTACGGTTTGAAGATGCTCAATGATAGTATGATTAGGATTTAAGACATCTAGGGCATGCTGGCTAAAATACCCAACCTCCAGACTTGCTCCCAGGGTACATTCGCCTTGTGTAGCATCTAAATGCCCTGCTATTATTTTTAGAAGAGTGCTTTTTCCAGCTCCATTCACACCGACAAGGGCAATTTTATTGAGGCGTTCGATCATTCCAGAAACACCCGTCAATACAGATTTAGAAGCGCCATCAGGACTTGTATAGACCTTGCCTAAATTCGACAGTCTGACCACGTCTTCACCGCTCCTGGGTGGCTTAGAAAACTGAAACTTAACCACTTTATCTTCAGGAGGTACTTCGACACGTTCTATTTTTTC
This sequence comes from uncultured Pseudomonadota bacterium, assembly GCA_903844895.1. Classification (GTDB taxonomy): domain Bacteria; phylum Bdellovibrionota_B; class Oligoflexia; order Oligoflexales; family CAIMVM01; genus CAIMVM01. Next base: position 3,681 of record CAIMVM010000098.1, on the reverse strand, counting down.
TAGCTTCTTAACACGACTTTGAACTTGAGCCGCATGGCTAGCTCGAGCTGCAAAGCGCGCGATAAACTCTTCTTCTTTAGAAAGCATTTCCTGCTGGCGACGATAGGCAGCAACTATTTGCTCTTTTCGTATCTCACGCTCTTTTATATAGAAATCGTAACTTCCTGCATAAGTAGAAATACTGCCGTTTGCAATCTCAATGACCTTGTTAATAACGCGGTTCATAAACGTACGATCGTGACTTGTAAGAATCAAGATCCCCGTATAGCTCGCTAGCCAATCCTCTAGCCACATAATCGACTCAAGGTCTAAGTGGTTGGTCGGTTCATCCATCAAAAGTGCGTCCGGGCGCAATAAGAGAATCTTGGCGAGCGCAATGCGCATCTTCCAACCACCGCTAAAGTGCTCTACCGGTCGCTGAAAATCGGCCGCAGAAAACCCAAGACCTCCTAGTATTTGCTGTGCGCGGACGTCTAAATCATAGCCTCCCCGTGCTTCGAAAAAAGCTTGGGCATCTCCGTATTTTTCTAAAAGTTGAGCCATCGCCTCATCGCTCATAGGATTGGCAAATTGCGACTCCATTTCGAGAATTTCGGCCTGAAGTTCCGTCAAGTATTTAATCCCTGACATCGTCTCCGAAAGCACCGTACTGCCCTTCATTTCACCGATGTCTTGGGAAAAATAACCCAAAATCATTTGTGACGATTTAATGACCTGTCCTTGGTCTACTAAGGATTCACCTGTTAGTATCCGAAAAATGGTTGTTTTACCTGCTCCGTTTGGTCCCACTAAACCGATCTTATCTCCTGGCAAGGCCGTGAAGGAGCCATTGGTATATAGGACTTTACCACCTTGACTTTTTGTAACATTTGACAAACCAAGCATACCGTTCGATCTCCTACGTGAGCACAGGCGGCAAGTAACATAGCGCTTAATAGCCGCTATGTCTTTTAGAGAATGCTAAAGCCATCCTCCAATGCTCCCAAATACCAAAGAAGACCCCTCGGCCTTCTCATTTACTGACATAATATGATGCACTTACGTGCGATCCAACATCATGGTTCCAGGAATTCTGCCAGGCAAATAGGCAGCTCCTTCACTTTTCGCAATTCCGTCTGTCTTTCCACCATTCTAAGCCGACCGATGCCGCAGCAAAGCCGGTCGCAATTCCAGGATGATGTGAAGCTGAAAGCACCGCAAAGAGCTTACAGCCGGCAATCACATCATCGACCCTTAAACCTGCGATATCATAGGGCGCTGGTTTTCCTAACGCAATGCTCTTTAAGATCCAGTCTTCTATGTCCACATTACACAATTCCAGCGTCCCCTTGGATCGGATAGAAGCTTCGAAATGAATTTGTAGGGATGCCTGGCCTGCAGAATTCAAGTTGCCTTTCTGCTCCTCAAGCACATTCTTAAAGTAGACCGTATTTTTGGATCCTACCTGGCAAAATTCATTTTGAGATAGCTGAAGGTAAATCTTGCGAGAATCTACATCAGGTTCCCCGGCATACCTACTGGCCGTCTGGGACTCAGAAGGTAGTGAGCGTGAACTCTTACAACCGCTTAAAGCAGACAAAGCTAAAAATACAGTTAGGCAAAGAATAGGATGGAGTCTGTTACGTTTTGGAATCACTTGGAACTCTCCTCGTGGGTCTTTTTTAAATTCTATTCGAGATTATAAAGTTTGTATACCTAGGCGACTCTTCTCGTGCCAAAGAAGAGATTCAGAATATTCTGAATCCTTTGGGAGATGTATAAGTATCGCTTCACTCTGACTTCGCCAATAGCGTCCGCGCTAACAGAGAGCGCGCTATGACTGTAGTCATTAGGACTCCCACCCAGAGCCATGCCAAAGGCTTTATATATGCAGGAAATATTAGAAATAGCGAATAGGCCAGTCCCGTCTCACCGCCTTCTGCAAGTCCCGCACCCAATCTGAGCCCACGATTGTCAGAGGAGTTAAAAGCAACCTTCTCTTGCAAAGAGCCTAAAGCCAGGGCACTCGTGATACATAGGACGTAGAGCAGCAAAATAACTTGCCACCAAAAAGCAAGGTCTGGATGTATCGCTGCAAAAGCTAAAATCATAATGGAATAAGACAACATATCACAAACGATATCAAGATAAGCCCCAAAGGGTGTCGCTAGACCTGTCTGTCTGGCATAAATACCATCAGTACCATCTGCTAGCCGACCCAGCCACCACACTAAAATTGCCCCCCAATAGTTTCCTTGAGTCACCAAAAAAGCGGCAACCATGGAGAAGGCAAGCCCTACAAGAGTGATATGATTGGGGGTAAGACCAAGAGTCTGATAGAAATCAATCACTGTTTTAGTATACCTAGGGAGTAGTTTCCGAAACGGATCGTCGATCATAAAGACATCTACCTTAAATGAGCAGCATTTCAGTAGGGAATATTTTAGCTGCGAAAAGCCGAAATTTTAAAACAAATCCTTCACTATGAAAACCTGTTGTCTACAGGAAAGCCGAAAGAAAGGCATGGACATTGACCCCTAGGCGGTCGACTAAGTAGCCGCCTTCCTGGATTAAGGTTACGGGCTTTCCTAAAGATTTTATGGTCGTGCCAAGTTCATAGAAATGCTCCGGGGTTAAGGCAAAATGCCCTAGAGGATCCCCCTCGGCTACGTCAAAACCGCACGAGCAGACGATATACTTGGGATCAAATCGTTTTAGAATCTGATTTAGACCTTCCTTAAACTCACCCAAATACTCTGCGGCTCCTACCATCGGTTCAATGGGGATATTAAGATTGAATCCTAGCCCTTCCCCAATTCCTTTTTCTTCAGCAAAGCCAGAAAAGTAGGGATATTCAATACTAGGATCCCCATGAATGCTGTAATAGAAGACTTCGTTGGAATTATAAAAAATGGACTGGGTTCCGTTTCCATGATGGAAGTCAAAATCGATTATTAAAACACGACCTTTTTGGGACAAATACTTAGCTGCTATGGCGGCGTTATTAATATAACAATAGCCGCCAAACAAAGCACTCGCTGCATGGTGCCCAGGAGGACGGGCTAGAGCATAGCAAGCTTCTCCGGTTTCAAGTACATGTCTCGCTGCCGCGTAGGCTCCAGAAGCAGATGCCATGGCTGCAATATAGGTGTCGCTCATGATGGGGGTTCCCACATCGAAGCAGTAATAGCCAGCGGTAAACACGGTAACAGGTTCTCTAATGGACAAGCGGCGGTCGTTGGGGAAGGTGTAAGGCCAAATGACTTCCTCCTTCGAGAGCATTTGCGAGCTTTCCAGAAAGCGAATATAGCCCTCATCATGAACCGCCAAAACCGCTTCTATAGGCAATGCATCCGGAATACAAACATCAAATCTCTTCGCGGCTCTAAGATGCTTTAAGATGTTTTCAAGACGAGCCTTCTTTTCATGATGCCGGTATCTTTTTCCCGCAATGATTTCATGAGTCAAAATATGAGTCTTTTGAACTGGATTGTAAAACACCTTCATCTGAGTTCCTTAGCTTTTTACAACTTCCGGCCTAGAAATGGAAAACTCTCTATCCATGGCAGCGGGTACGAACCTTTCGATTCTCTCATAATGGCTACAAAACGAAAAAGGCAGAATAGACCTAGTGGGAACTAGATACATTCTGCCTACCAGATACTGCTTTTTAGCACCTAGAGCTGAGATCGCTCCAGGTTT
>CAIMVM010000097.1 GCA_903844895.1 uncultured Pseudomonadota bacterium | reverse complement strand
ACGGCTAAGATAGCTGCCTGAGGGGGATTGATGATGGCAGTAAAGTCTTCGATACCTGTCATTCCCAGGTTAGAAATCGTGAATGTACCACCCGCAAAGTCTTCGTTGGTCAATTTGCCTTCTTTAGCTTTTTGCCCAAAGCTTTTTGCACTTGCAGCAATAGATGTTCAATATCTTGGGCGTTTCTTTCGAGCGGGTGCTATGGATTCGAGTTCATATTTCAGGGAACTGCTTTTCTTTTTCTTGGTATATGCAAGTCGTATGTGTAGAAGTTCAGTTATTTACAGGAGCGCCGCGCCGGACTTCAGCAATGACCTCGCCCCAATCCAGGCTTCTGCGCCAACCAGGGGGAGTGTTAACGGTTTTGGTATTGCCTCACCATTAGAGGATCTGCGGTATTTTTTAATGATCGGCGGTCAATCTTTAGCGCGCGGGCAATAGACCTATGGTTCAAATTAAGGGCAACAAGCCAACGAACATCATCGATAATCTTTATATGTAACTCGACTCCAAACATAGTATCTCCCCAAATGGTTTTAGGGGGATAATTTAGCGGAAGTCGGTTTCCATGACGCCTATTGGCTCATAATGCCTGGATATTCCATGGTACATGTCCTGGGAAATCGGCTGGAACATGATTCAGGAAATGGGCTGGTACATAATGGTGGAAATTCGGCAAATTAGCCCATTTTAAACCGCAGCCAGGAACATCAAGCCGCCAATGAATTTTCTATTTTCAATAGATGGCAAATACCCGTCTGGCTAAGCTTTGCTGGAATTGAGATAGGCACATGCAAAAATTGGATTAAATTGCTTTCACGAGATTGGGGAGTATGAGGTCGTAGGTTCGAGTCCCATCACCCTGGTAGATGAAAAATCTAGAATAATCATATTGTTACATTTGATTGAAAAGCCTCAGCAGAAAGCATTTTTCATGAAAAAAAGCCAAAATAGCCAGCAGCTGTTACCTAAACAGCAAGACTTCAGCAACCAAACCATAGGAATCTCCAGTCCTTAAGAGTCTCATTTATAGGTATAGGGCATCTAAAATTTATGCTGCGATCTCATTCATGAGCTAAATCAAATTTTTGCTAGACTGCCCGAAATACCTTATTTGTGATATTTCTACCAAGTAGAGGTGCACATGCTCCGCTGGGGCTAAATTTTGTTATCTAGAGGATCTCAAAAAAATGGATATCAGCATTTTAGGATTATTTCTGTATATTTGTCTCGACAGAACTCATTATTTAAAGTCTATTATTCTATAGCTTTGATTGTTTTGAGAAGGCGCTGTATGAATAAATCAAAGGTGGTGTTTAGCAAACATGCAATCACCCAGATGTTTGAACGAGACATTTCAGTCGATGATATTGAGAAATGCCTCGAAGGTGAAACTATTGAAGTCTATTCAGAGGACAAGCCATATCCAAGTCGTCTCATCTTTATGATTTGCAAGAACAGACCGATTCATGTGGTGATAGCAGAAAATAGCGATGATAAAGAAATCATAGTAGTTACAGCATACGAGCCCACTTTATTCTTTTGGGAATTAGGATTTAGAAAAAGGAAACTAAAATGAAATGTGTCATTTGCAAACATGGGTCAACAGACGCAGGATTGGTATCCGTTACTTTGGTGCGAGGAAAAACGGTAGTTGTATTCAAAGAAGTTCCCGCACAAGTATGTCCTAACTGTGGCGAATATTATCTGGAGGTTGACGTTTCGAAAAAGCTTATGGAGCGCGCCTCTGCTGCAGTTAACGCTGGAACAGAAGTGGAAATTGTTCTTTATGCTGCTTAGGTGAGTTTTCTGTTTTTTCGATTCCACAGATTTAGGTTGATGTGCGGATTAGCAGAAGTTTAAATCCGATTCGCCAATCCACCTTAAAGCTCGCACCGGGGGGGGCGATGCGACAGCGAGTCTTTGAAGACCTGCCAACTGCACTTGGGAAGCTTACGTTTTAGATTTTTAGTTCGTTCGCCTATTTAGAAGATCTTGCAAATGTATAGCGTTTGTAGGCAAATCAAGCCCCTTTTTGATATATTCCACCTCACTCCGCCCCTGTTTTAATTTGCAGCATCTGGCTCTAATGGTAGCATTTCTCTGCATTTTAAGGCGGAAGAATGCTGGAGTTGCTTGTTTTTGAGATTTTCTAAAAAGCTTTTCTTCGGTACATTATCCTTCTGTCCCACATTCCTTAAAATTATTCATGTGCCATAGTGCGTATTTCGACGAAGCCGGACAGCTCTTTCGGGGCAAGCCGGACAGCTATTTCGGGGCAAGCCGGACACTCAGAGTTGATAGCTACATGGCAGCGGGTACGAACCTTTCGATTCTCTCATAATGGCTACAAAACGAAAAAGGCAGAATAGACCTAGTGGGAACTAGATACATTCTGCCTACCAGATACTGCTTTTTAGCACCTAGAGCTGAGATCGCTCCAGGTTT
>CAIMVM010000096.1 GCA_903844895.1 uncultured Pseudomonadota bacterium | reverse complement strand
CTGTCTATTACCCACAATTTTAATTTGCTAAAAGAGCCCCAGCCTTTTCTTCGTTCAATTTTTTTCTGAAGGCTTTGTCTATTGGTAGAATCCAGATTGTTTTGATGGGTTTTTCTTTTTTAGTGTGGACGTCTAGTTTCCCTCGCCCTTGGGTTTTTCCAAGACAGGTCCAGTTTGAGGCCTTGTAGCAGGTTCCTAAAAAACGTTGGTCTTCGACAAAGGTTTCTAGAAGGACGGGTCTATAGGAGTAATGTTTGTTCCAGTCGTCTGAGATTCGTTTGGATACTAGGGATAGGATTTTTGAGGCTAGGTTTTTCTTTGTGATCCAAGGCAAAATAAGAAAGCGAGAGTTATTGATGATAAGATGCAGGTTCTGTTCTCTTTGTTCTTTATTCCAACCAATGTAGGTGTCTCGGGGCATAACTTTCCAAGCACTGGCCCCGAAGCTTAGAAGAGCGACTGTATTTCCATTTACTTTGACTTGATAGCGCAGCTGAGCTCCAGGAATGAGGGCAAAACCCAAGTAGTGATACTTGTCTATATAGGAGTTCCAGAGTCGAGACTGCTTGAGCCCATTTACAATCTCAATCTTTACCTCCTTAAGATCAAAGTCTTGGATTTTTTCTGGCCATTTAATAGCCTCTTCCAACTCTAAGTCATTTGCCTTTCTCACGGGTTTTGCATTTTTTGGGGGCGGTAATTTAAATAGTTGGTCGGCTTCCATTCTAAGGAGAGCGACTCGACAGCTCATGTCCTTAAGTTTGCCGTCTATTCTTAACCAATTCATAGTGGTGCAGACTAATTTTGATAGTTTGAACCTGGTCATCTTTGGGTCATCTGCGATCATGGACCTGATTAGTGAGATTTCAGACTCGCTAAAGTCTCGACCACAGTACCTCACGTGATCTTCCTTCCCATAGACTCAAGGGCTGCAAGGGTGTCTACGGTTTCATAAAGGCTTACTAAGCCTCTCCACATGACCGTCGGACCACCATCCCCATCTGATTTCCTTCCTAAGTGTCCACCAAGTAGACAAACCATGTTTACGATTTCTTTTATGGTGACCACTCTTCTTGGAGGCGGCATCTTTCTTTCTGTGCGAATAAATATAGCCACGATCTCTCCTGGAGCAAAGACGGTGTCAGCAGGAGCGCTAGGGTCGAGTCTTGAAATATAGGTCAAATGCATAATGCGAACAGCCAGAATGCTCATCATCGCTAAGTATCTCTTTAGGCGTTCGATGGTCCCAAGTCGACAATCTTCCACCTTGCAGCCAGACTTGATGACCTTATGCCAAGTTTCTATTCCCCACCTTTTCGTATACCACTCAATTTTCTCGGAAGCTGTGATGAAGGTTTTGGCATCGAGGTTGGTCATTAAAACCCAACTTAATGCCGTTTGGCCCTCGGGAGGGTTGACCTCAGAAGCTGAAATCAAGGTTGTAGAAATAGGGTTTACATAATCCCCATGCTTTTTTGCATGATAAGGGGGAGGAAGGCTCACTTTAACCGACTTCAGCTCAAGCTGGGCCACCCTTTCGATCCTTGACCCGTTTCCTGGGATTTTGACTTCTAAAATCCCTAGGCAGGGTGCCGCTACTAAGGCTTCTAACGAGGTGCCAAATTCTGACCCTTCTTCTAACTTTCGGTCATTTTTCGCTCTTATGACATAGTTCGCTTTAAGTCGATCTGCTTCAGCCAAGAATTGGAAGAAATCCCCTTCACGATCAGCAAGGGTCACTACTTTGCAGTTAGTCGAAGCAAAGGCCTCAACCGTCTCTTGTAGAGCTAGAATCCACTTAAAGCTCTCTTTTTCTTCTAGAGCGGTCTGAGAGATCCTCTCTATTTTCTCAACCCGCGATTCATCTGGCACCTCAGCCCTAGCCCAGATGTTTTGGCTAAGAATACCAAGTGGAACGCCAGTTGTAGTAAAAGCTAATGAATTGTGCATGATTACACCTTGATCTGTAGCTGCATTGCTCTTTCCAATCGGTCCCAGGCCCTCGGTCTTGGGGTGGGTTCCATAGGAAACGAAGACCGTGTCTTGTACGGCTAAAATCACAGAACTATCGCCAGCTCGCCTTACGGTGGCCAGCCTATGCGGAAGCAGCATGGCATTACAGTCGACTTTTTCATTGTCAAAAAATCGATAAGCGGCCTTAGTATCTGCCCAGTTCTCCGAGGCTTGATTGATCGGTGAAAGAGGGGCGGCAAACAGGTCTTCAGCTACCTTAAAAAAACGTTTTTTAAGCCGCTTATCACCGAAGCTTACCTGAGAAAATTCAGACCTATTCCAGGTAGGATCGGCTTTACTGGGATCAAAACCAAACTCATGTTGTGGAGCTCTTTCGGCAGGCATTACCACTCCAATTCAGGATGAATTTAGAGCATAAAAGACTTTTTTAGGTGTGTCCAGTTTTTTCTTTTAAGTTAGGTGAAAGGATGTGGGTAATAGACAGATCTGGTCACGAGTGATTCGGGATCTGAGTCTGAAAAGAAATAGAATTCGAACCTATCCTGCTAAGCCTAAGGTAGGTATCTGGGTTTCTGCTCCATCAAGTGGCCAGAAGCAACCGTTTAAAGATT
>CAIMVM010000095.1 GCA_903844895.1 uncultured Pseudomonadota bacterium | reverse complement strand
AGAGATGCGAGAAAGAGATGCGAGAAAGAGATGCGAGAAAGAGATGCGAGAAAGAGATTCGAGAAAGAGATGCGATAAATAGGATCAAATCCTAAGCTTTAATCTTTTAGAGCTTAGGATTTGGTCATCTCTTTTAGAGTTAGCCTGTTCCTTCTAAGACCGTCGACGACATAGACTAAAAGCCCAATCCAAACAAAACAAAGTGCTACTATTTTTTCAGAATTAATGTTTTCCTTAAAAACAAAAATAGCGATGGCAAGCTGTAGCATAGGTGAGAGATACCCCAAAAATCCCAGAGTGGAAAAAGGGATTCTCTTTGCGGCCTCAGAAAACCAAATCAAGGGAACAGCGGTCAAGGCGCCACCTATGGAGATAAGAAAGGCGAAAGTGAGGCCTCTCTCTAAGCTTAAAATATCAACATGGCCCATTTGGGGCAAAAAAAGAAAAAATAGGGCAATTGGCAATAACAAAGCACATTCTACAGAAATGCTCTGGAGTCCTGAGAGATGATTCTTTTTCTTAAAAATTCCATACAAACAAAAAGTAGAGGCGAGTGACACCGATATCCAAGGAAACCTATTGTGACCACTCCCCATGGCAAGTAAACCTAATACAACAAAAGTAAATGCAATCCAGATATTTCTTGGAATTCGCTCTTTAAACGCTAAAGCCCCAACCACAACATTTAATATAGGATTAATAAAATAACCTAAACTTGCCTCAACCGCATGGCCTGAATTCACGGCATAGATATAAATTCCCCAATTAGATCCAATAAACAGGGCGTTGGGAAAATTTGATAGCAATACTTTTTTAGACCTAAGTGTTCCGGCAAAGGCCCGAAGCTCACCTCTATAGAGAAAAAGAGCAATAAAAAAAATAAAAGACCAAATGATGCGATGAGCCAGAATTTGGAGTGGAGGAATGGATTTAAGTAAAATCCAAAATAACGGAACGAGGCCCCAAAACACAAAGGCCCCGATGGCATAAAGAAAACCTAGAGACTTCTCATTCAAACTTTTCATAAAATAACTCAATATAATAAGGACTAAAGCTCAGCAATATCTCATCTCTAGCGAAAACTCGAAAGCTCATCGCTAAAATGCATAAGCGCTGGCGGCAGCTCTCCCCTATATATTTGCCAAGGATAGGCAGCCATACCCGCAGAATCTAATTCTCCAATCTTCATAACACTATAATCTTAATGGCACCATTGGAATTAGGTTGGCTTCCACCAAGAATCCATCATTGGCCGTTCATTGAGTTAGAGACAAGAACTCCGATACATGAGGGAGGACCAATCAAACTCGGAGAAAGCCTATGAAATTCGCATTTACATTATTAATATTAGTCAGTTGCGGAACAGACCCCAGAAAGCCTAAGGACCAAACAGATCCGTATTCTCTAAACGACTGCGCTCCCATCGCTATTCCTAGATTCGACGGGTGTAAAGTTGCTGCGCTCTACACAGAAAGTTCGAAAGTCGATGAAAGCGGAAATACAGTACCAATCTCCAAAGCCCCCCTTTGGTCAGTTTGGAAGTTTAATGAAGCACCCCAAGCATTGCGCGACGAGTGGAAAACAGGAGATGTGATTGCCGAAGTTTATGGTTATGTAAACCTGGGAACTCCTTCTGATGCTAAAAATGTAGTCTCACTTTTGGAGAGGTCTTCGAGATTTAGTAAAATTCTAGACGACAAGGGCAAACCGATATTTAAGGATAGCTATTCCACCAATAAAGATTGGCAAAAAGTCGCTGACACTGTCGATGGTAAAGTAGCTGGAAATCTAGAGACTAAGCAGTTGATCTTAATGGTACCTCTATCTGACAGCTTGGTAAAAGATGCGAGAATGGAGATCTCTTACAGTGAAAAAGCAGGCATTGTCTCAGCATATATGTACAACAAAGTGGCCATTTCCGTACCCCTTGTCGGTATAATCGCAGATCCATATGGACTGCAATTTAAAATGGAGTTCTACCCCTACGAGAATGGCATTCTTTCGTATAGTAGTGCAGTTATCAAACTCAAGAAATTTCAAGATAAGTTTGGAAACGAAGCCGTAGGAAGTTTTGCAACGAGTTTCTTTCGCTGGTATATCAGTGAACTAACTGATCCTAAGTTTATGTAGTTGAAAATGGTTGTCTTTAATTATGTTTAAGCTTTTTAGGAAAATTTTCCTTTTTAAACTGAAGATTAGCCCTTAAACAAAGCGCCCCGTAACTGTAGATGTCATTCATTTTTGAAACCCAAACTTCCGAATAGGCCTTCTACGGAAGCAAACTCAAAAAGCTCCACTTGACGCGGGGAGGAATCCGGGATGAGAGTTCATGCTTGATGACTAGGCGCTAGAGGAAACTAGATACGGCGCTATGGTTGAATATAACGACGTGAATAGCCATCTCTCCTTTACGGGGCTGACTTTGAATCACAGAGAATCGGAAGAATTGTGCCAAAGTTTTGATCTAGTTAATTTTTTCTATTAAAACTCTTTGTATGGGAGCCCTCTATTGAAACTGCCAATTGCACACGAGTGGTAACGGAAACTACCTTTCCTATCCTTTATTTGACGTTTGCAGTGATCACATGGAAGTAAGCCACGTAACTCTTGCGGTTGGAATCGTTTTTTCCCAAATTCAAGATCTGGCTTTTTAGTTCCGACTGGATGGCTAAAGATACTCCTTCGAGGAGTTACTTATGGAATGACCCAAATAAAAGAAATAATTAGCAGATATGCTTAACGGATCACTTAGGTCAATTCGAAAATTCACTCACAAAAAAACGAAAATAAATCGAGTTTCACATATGCAGCGAGGTACCGAAGCAATACAGTCGCCTGCTGCGCCAATTACCGGTAAAGCATGTCTTTCCTCAGACTTTATGCTGAACTTTCGTCAAACATATTCCCCAAACAAAACATCATGTTAGAGATGGCTCACTAGCACAAGCAGCCAAATATTTAAAGACTCATGGACTTTCTTCCGAAAGCGATGTTTGTCCTCTATTTATAACAGTCAGTTGCAGTATGAAGGAGTCATATGCGTTCTTCCATTTGGTCTTTAAGTTTACTCTTCGCACTTGCGGCGGTTAGCTGCAGTAAAAAAGATGCAGAAGATGACACTGCAACTGATGAATCACAGGAAGATCCTACTTCTGGCGGCAGTACATCTGGTGGCGGGAGCTCTGAAGGAGGTACGACCTCTGGTAGCGGGAGCTCTGGCGGTACGACGACAGGTGAAAACTCGGCTAGTTGTGTAGCCCCGGCAGCTGTGATTCATATGACATATAAAATCCAAGCGACAGCATCTATCGGTTACGGCACAAATGAGTGCGGCTCGTGGGTTTACGAAACAGTTGGCAACGCGAATGAAGGCAACAGCCCAACACTTGCGCTAGATGGTACTGGAACCCCGTATATAGTCTCTCAGACAACTACAGGCGGAAATATAAAGCTCTCAAAGCGAAACAGCAATAAAACATGGACGACACAAACAATTTACACCGGCGATGTTGCTTTCGATTTCGCTATTGCTATAGATTCTTCAGATTATGTACACATCGCCTACGGTTCCTCGATCGGCAATCCAGACCGCAGACTCTACCATCTATCAAATAGGTCCGGCTCGTGGGTGCGCACGCTAGCGGACAATTCGGCGGACGTCGGAACCTATGTATCGATGGCATTGGATTCCCAGGACGTCGCTCACATTGCACACTACCAAGCCGTCGACTCAAGCAAAGGTAACTTACGATACGCAACCGTAAGTGCAAGCTCGACCAGTCAAGCACAAGTGGAATTTACGGCTAGTGCTGGGTCTGGATACAATGGCACATCGATTCTGGTTGATAGTAACGACAAAGAATATATCGCGTTCCACCAGTATAAAGACGCATCAAACGTATGGTTACATGACCTTTACGTTGCCACTAATGCCAGTGGTTCCTGGCTGAAAACATTAATCCACCCCACTAGCTCTGCTTACTACGGAACAGCTATCGTTGCTGATAGCTTAGGACAATTCCATGTCGCACATTTAGATACCAATAACAGCTATGGCATTATGGACTACGCTAGCGGATCTTGGAGTGCCGCATCTTCATCACCGGGAGCCATTTCAGGAAACGGCTCCTCCAATATACGTCTAGGCGTAGATAAAGCTAACAAACTGCACATGATGATTTCTCAGTATAATTCAGGGCAATCTAAATTCGTTATATCTTATGCTACAAATACATCTGGAAGCTGGGCTACAACAGCACTTTCACCGAATGCGGATCCCGGATCAGACATTTCCTTTGGCATCGTCGGCGTGAAAGCTCAGAACAGCTGGTGATCCTCTGTTAATGAATCGTAGTTGGGGGCTAAGAAAGTTGGAACACAAATCAATTATTCTTTTAAAGAATTGTCGTTTGCTCCCAGCTTTTATTAACACCCCATAAGCGCTCCGTCTCGTGGCAATTTAATACCTAAAAAAGTTCCATTTCACATTTTTTCGGCTAGTTAGGAACCGTTTCGATATATAAAGTGAATGCTGATCAATGGAAAAGCACAACAATCTTTCCTCAAAGCCTGCGATAGTAAAACAAAACAATAGAATCTCTAAAAAATCCGGCATAGGGAACCCATTTTGACAATAGAGCTGAAAAATTGACGAAATGCCCGCCGTATTTCTTGAAACCGCAGAGGCAAGCAATGCATGGTTTAGTGACTTTGAGCAGGTTGGTCAATTGCAGTCATTTCTCCGGTGAGTAGAAAAGCTTGACAACGATATCCCCCAAAATTCTTAAAAAATGGATCCGGATAAGATCTACAAGGCTCAGTTGGCCCAATGTCGCCTCTAAAATGTTTAAGGTAGGTGACACCGAAATGTCCTCACGAGCACTATTTTTTACGTTCTTTGATTTTAAAGGCAACTTTCTCGCTCCATGATAGGGCTTGCTGGCCCATCAGAACAGGCGAACACTATATCCCCCCGCTCCTGCCTAAGGGCTACCTTCAAAAGAATCAGGGATGACATAAAAGACCTGCAATGGCCTTCCTAAAGAAGAATCTCGAAATTCTTTGCGACTGCTTCTGAATTTCGAACTTGCGTACCAGCGAGCAGAAAAGCATCACGATTTAAAAAAGCCCAGCCATCGTCTTGTACTTTCGCAAGCACTATATAGTGAATCCCATGACTAAGAGCTAAGGCTTCCTCTAGGAAGCCTAAACCCATTAGGCTTTCAAAATTCACTCACGCATGGGCGATACAAAAAACGGGAAATGATTGGCGATGTTTTTTTTATAAGTTATTCTAGTGTCAACTCAAAGTGCACTGCTTGCAAATTCTCTTAAATCAAACATGGCCCCACAATTGCTGCGTTTCGCTTCCAGCAACAGGTCACATTGATCAAGCTTTGCCAACAGGAGTGGCAAAGAAATTACTCAGATCCCCTGTGAGATTCCCCAAATTTACTGGACAAAAGAATTTGCAACTCTAGCATCATCAAAAATCCATCTTAAGAAAGGTCCGCCGCTTTAGAAAATAACCATAACTGCGAACTGCTTTTAGGTTATTTGAGGCGCCTTTTGTCCAAAAATCTATGTTTTGCAAAAAGCAGATTGTTTATAGCCTGTAAGCAATGACTCCTGTTGGTCAAACAGTTAGCTTAATTTTCCCGCTCTTTCAATCTTTACGCTTGTTTGCGGGTCAGACTCTTATTCTGGATTTTCACCTGCAATGCATATAAAAAACGACCCTGATTTATTCAATCAGAGCCGGAACTTATTTTGGTAGCGGGGGCAGGATTTGAACCTGCGGCCTTCGGGTTGTGAGTGCGTTTCAAGACATTTTCTAAGGGCAACTAATCACTTGTCAAATCCAATCACAGCAGGCAATTCAGGCTTTTGGGCAGTACGGTTCAGTTCGGGAGATTTCGGTCAGTTTCGGGTAGTTGTTGACCATCAGTTGACCATCGGTTTTGGTTTTACATTGACTCAATGTCCCTTTTGTGGGACATTTGATTTGCCTTGATCGTGGAGCACGGGCGTATGTTGGTAGAGATTTGTGAAAAGGCTCGAAGAGAAATCCGCCAGTGGCCGGTATCGGTAAGGCAAAGCCTTGGTTCGGTCCTCCAGAGACTCCAGGACAGAGAACTAGTTGGGATGCCGGATGTTCGTAGCCTTGCCCTCAGTCGGCAAGGGTGTATTAGAGATTCGGGTCCGAGACCAAACTGGTGCCTACCGTGCGTTTTTTGTTCATGTGACTGCACGCGGGCTTGTGGTGTTTCATGCTTTTATTAAAAAAGCACAAAAGACACCATCTCGAGAAATCGAACTCGCTCAACGCAGATTGCGTCAAATTTAATAAAGGAAAATATTCATATGGCAAAAAAGTCTTCATCTTCAAAGCAAAAGAATGCAGCTCGAAACGCTGACGAATTAGGTGAGTTGCTTGGTTTAACACCAAGCGAGACTGCACTAATGAAGTACAAAGCCAAGATTTCTAGCATTGCCGTCAAGGCAATGGTCGAGTCCGAACTTTCTGTAAATGAAATCGTGGAGCGATCTGGCGTGGCAAGGTCTAAGGTTTCAGCGGTGAAAAACGGAGCGACTGTTTCGGTGTCAGTCGACCTACTTCTCAAGATTATTGCTGCCACCGGCACAAGGTTAACGATTCGGGCTGCATAAATATTGCGGCTTGCCTCTGCAAAATCGTGCAGAAGTGTGGAAACAGATAACTTCAGAATTCTGCAACGCCTTTACATAGTCTAAAATTACAGCTGACTAAAGTACTAAAAATTTTAAAGGTGCCTTTATCTGCTCGGGACTTTGGCTTTAAACCTTCGATCTGGTTACCGGCGGCTCTATAGCTGTAAACCCATTGCATGATCGTAGAGCGGCTAACTTCGTCCTTTTAGACATAGGGATTTGATAACTGCGCTCTGACTTTTCAGCCAGCAGTCGTTGTTTATCACCGAACCCCAGTTTGACCCCAGTCACAAACTCAGAAATAATTCCAAATTTGAACGTTGCCAGTGCCATTTTTTCATCTTCCGTCATTATTTTCTCCAAAATGTTAATTTTTCTACCACAAATAACAGGTAGCAAAAAATAACCATGGATCGTAATGATAAGCTTCGGTAGGTCCGAGGAAATCTCTACAATTCTTACGATAATTTGGATAGAAATGGGCACGATAAAGCATAAAGATTCTTAAGGCGTTCAACAAATGGCGTGCTGTCGCTAATCAAACCATATTCCGATTGAACAAAACAAATAAAACGTCGTAACCATTGGCCAGCTCTTTGTCTAGTCTGAGAAGAAGGCCACTTGAAATTAGTAAGCTTATCTGCACGAGCGTTTACTATTTCTTTGGTGGAGCTCTGATAGCGCTCTAAGTAGGCAGAAGGTCTAGTAGTAAATACTTTGGAGCAACTATCGCACCTGTATCTCTTGACCCAAACCCCTACCGCAGACTCTACAAAATGAGCCCGACGATACCCATGCCCCCAAAATCGTTGAGAGTTACAACCAGGGCAAGCCGCAGGTTTTTCCCACTTGGATTCCTTTTCCGCAAGTGATAACTCCTCTAAACAGACATGAACGGGCAAAATCATAGTGAGTGTCTCCTAAAGCCGAGTGGTGTTAGCAACCCTCGGCTTAACTATTTGTTACAGAGACAGCCCTATACAGAATAGCTAAGCAGATTTCGACAGGATCCAGAATAAGTAGATAATAACAGGGGGGTTTTAACTAGATTAAAGAGCGAGATAACACATGTGGCGGTATGTAAAATGCAGTAATTGCTCAACTATAAGTTTTGGCTTGCTATTTCATTTTATACTAGGCCATAAAACTAGACATTACCAACATATTGGCCGATTTTAATCATGTATAAGCGGCCAAAAACAACATTTTTTCTATTGTTCTGGCTGGTGATAAAAATTATAGTAGGCAAAACATGACACTGTGGAGCAAAAATGCAACGCAAAATCATTGGACGAATCGAAGAAAAACGGACACTTGAACAGGTTTTGCACGCTCCAGAAGCCCAGTTCGTGGCGGTCTGGGGTCGCCGCAGAGTCGGAAAAACCTTTCTTGTTGAGGAGTTCTTTCGCGGGCGGGTCGCCAAGACTATGCTAGTTGTTGGTATCAAAGCGGAACGCCAAAAAGCTAAGGGAAGGGCAATTGCCAGAGAAGAGGGGGGCGAGGCTCCATCCAAAAAGCAACTCCGCCTCTTTCGTCTCGCCCTTCAGCGCAGCTTCTACAACGACGCTCCCATCCCGGATCTGCTGTCTTGGCCATCAGCATTCGAGGCACTCGCCGCAGCACTAGCAAGTGTCGCAGCCAATCGGCAACCTGACATGCCACCTGTATTCGTCTTTTTGGATGAGCTTCCTTGGCTTGCCACACCTCGCTCTGGCCTTGTGGAAGCCCTCGAGCATTCGTGGAACACCTCGCTAAAGAACTTTGATTTCCTGCGTTTAGTTGTAGCGGGAAGCGCTGCCTCTTGGATGCTTAGGAACATTATCAACAGCAGAACAGGACTTCACAATCGACTCACAGCCAAACTCAACATAAAACCCTACACACTCAAGGAAACACAGGAGCACCTAGACTCAAGAGGAATAGCACTGTCAAAAATCGAAGTCCTTGAACTCTATATGGCGCTTGGCGGGATACCGTACTATTTGAATTTTGTTCGCGCTGGCGAGCCCCCCGCGCAAGCTATTTCGCGCATCTGCTTTGGGTCTGGACCACTCCGAAATGAATACGAACTCCTCTATGCATCGCTATTCGAGCACCATAAAAGCCACGACGACATCACCAGAGCTATCGCTTCCAAGAAAAAAGGTATGACGCGCGAAGAAATATTGACCTCAACTCATTCGGCAAGTGGGGGCACATTGTCAACCCGACTTAGCGAACTAAGCAGCTCAGGCTTCATTGAACTTATTGAGCCTCTCTATAAGAATGATTTTGCAAGATATCGCCTTATCGATCCATTTGTCCTTTTCTCATTGAAATGGATCGAGCCCGCGGGAAGTGGCTTTCTGTCTGAAGGAGATGACAGAGAACTCTTCATGAAACTCCAAAAAATGCAGGAATTTTCTGTATGGCAAGGCGGAGTGTTCGAAGGTATTTGTTTGAGTCACAAACGGCAATTATTAGAGGCACTGGGCCTTCGCATTCTGCGTGTAAAAATGGCGCCGTGGGGTGTTAGACGAAGTCAACCGGATCAAGAAAAAACGACCACATCACCGAAGGAGAAACTGAAAACCCGGGCAGGTCGTTCATTGAAATCCAAGGGGCTCGAGAATTCGGCAGAAAGAGGTGCCGAAATAGACTTGGTAATAGATCGAGATGATGGTGCTATCTCACTTTGTGAAATGAAATATTACTCCGATGTTTTTGAAATCTCGGAAGCTTATGGAAATAAACTTGACGAAAAGAAACGCATTTTCGCTGAAGTTACCAGGACAAAGAAAAGCATCAATACTGTTATTATTGCGCCAAATGGCGTAAAGGACAATGCTCATAAGCGCAGATGTGTGCAAAATATAGTGACAATAGACGACCTATTTGCCACATAATTGATAGCCCTGCGTCAATTATGGACATTCTACGATATTTCCGGCGAGTTTTCCGCTAGTACAAAAACATTTCTCGATCCATCCGATAGCCCTTTTAATGGATTTTAAAAGGGCATATTTTCATGAAAAGATCAGAGTATCGCGGTTATGACCATCGCCCTAAAAATCTTGTTGCAATGTCCGACGACATTCAGAAGTTTTTAAAATATGGGATCTCACTATCGACTCTTAAGGCGTGGAAAAAGAATGGGGAATGGGAATTCTTTACGATTCCTGAACTAGAACCAAACACATCAGAGCTTATCGCTGAAAATATTACCTTGAAAGCAAAGCTTGCTGCGGTAACTGCTGAGCATGGGCCAGTACTAACTATAATTAACAGAAGTTTCCAGTAAAAGTCATGCTGCTTTGGCCTGCCTGTACTGATAGTTAAGGGTTTGACAGGTACGCCTGGTCTCCGCTGGCTTAGTATTAAGGTTTTGCCGGTTGTATCTAGCATGAAACGTTTGCAGGGT
>CAIMVM010000094.1 GCA_903844895.1 uncultured Pseudomonadota bacterium | reverse complement strand
GACCGAAATAAATTCATTATAGATAAAGTACGGTCCCATAAAACGCATAAAGGGAAATGAATAGGATTTAAGGGGCTTTAAACCGCAGGAATCCGCAAGTGCGGACTGCTCTTTAAAACCAACCAATTCCACATGGGTGGGATCTGAGGCCTGGCCTCTTTCTTGGGGAGTGATCATGATCACCTTGCCGCCAATCTTTAGGCGCGGCAAATAAGTCTTAAGCAAGTCGACTCTTGTAGGATGATCCATATGCTCTAATAAGTGAGACATCAGAAGACTGTCAAACTGAGCACCGCGGGCAAATTCAGAGGTCGGGAACTCTGTGGTTGTAAAAGCTTTAAAGCCCATATCCCGGCAATGGGCAATCGAGCTATGGTTATGATCCACTCCTACACAGTTTCCATGGGTAAATCCTAGATTTCTTCCCACTCCACAGCCGATTTCCAGCATAAAGCCAGGATTCAGGGATCTTAAATGAAGTTTATAGGGATCTATGGGTCGTAACAGCTGCTTCCACGCCGCACCCTGCAGGCGAATGGAACGGCTGGTGTAGGAAGGCTCCGTAGTGTCTTGCATGGGTTCCCCTCAGGAGTGAAGCTCAGACTTTACCGGCAGACGACACTTTGATCAAGGGTGAGATGTTTTTGTTTATTATTGCTATCTATATAATCGGTGAATTTCTTAAGCGTATCGTACTGATGGATTGTCGCCACGAAGCTTTTCCGCCTTTTTCTGGTTGCTCTTCTGGAATTCATTAACTACTTCGTCAACACAAGGAGCCCATATTTTAGCCGCAGGTTCAGCCAGAATAAAGCTTATCAGGGTTGTGCTTCCATCCTCAGGGTCACTGGGGTCAATTGTGATCCGCCCATTTTCAATCAGGTTCTTGTAGGAAGACTCAGGAATCTCTTTGTGTCTGTCTTGAAGGTAATGGATAACCTCATAAAGTCTTACTAATCTTCTAGCTTTTGGTGGGAGGTCTCCCATCTCTCTTTTTTTCCAATCATCAATGGTTTTAACGGTGACACCCAAAAAACCAGCCATGTAAGTCTCATTGAAATTAAGGGACTTTGTAATAGAAGCTATTGCCTCTTTCATACTATTTGGGGACATAAAACTCATATGAGCCTCCTACCTTGAATCCATATGATTAAATACTTCGGAAGTTTTTAATATAAAAGTTAGTAGTTTTTGGCATTATCTTTATTGTTCAGTAGTTACAGCGCCTTATTGGCTTTGGTACAGCCCCCCGGAAGAAAAATCCAAAGACTTTATGCATACGGACTCTGGTAGAACGGGCTTTAAACCTGCTGTAAAAAATTGTCCCATTAAAGTTGCGCCTTTAAAGTATTATGAAAGTAGTGTGGGGGACGAAAACAGGCGCAGGTCTTTACATGCATGTCGAATAAACTGTCTTCGATTGGGATCAGCGGCAATTTCAGAAGAACGAATGAAAACACGACGTGAGTTGCGTTGATGCGGATAGTCTATTTTATGACAAATCAAACAAACTTTTTAAAGACGAAAAATACTCCACCGCAAAAGAAATCCGATTCCTTCTTTATGGTAAAAGAATAGAGAACCGATGGCTCATGGTTGGGTTTACGATTCGAAGAGGCTGTGTTCTCATCATCACCGCAAGGCCGGCATCAAAAAAGGAGCGCGAAATTTATGAAAACTAAGCGTAAAGTCAGATCTCAGGTAATTGTGGATTACGACAACTCGGATACCACTTCTTTTGTGAATGCGAATAAGCCTTTGCTCTTAAGCGAAATGGGAGTGAGTTTGCCTAGCACCCCTCCCACGCAGGTTGTGTCGATTCAATTGCCAACACCTCTTTTGAATGAGCTGCGAGCCTTAGGATCAGAACAAAATGTTCCCTACCAAGCGCTCATCAAACTCTTTTTGGCAGACGCCGTGGCGAAGCGTCGTAAGAGCGCCTCCTCTCACCGCCGCTAGATCCCTTCAAGGCGATGTCAAGGCCTCCTTCTCAAGAACAACTAGGTTCTTGATAGCTTTTGGGAGTGCGGTCCGATCCATTGGAATGATTGATATTTTAACGGACTCTGGTAGTCTCAGTGACCATCTGCTCCTATGGTTTTGATTTTGGCCGGTTTTTAAGCTGCAGATTTGGCATTAGAATTTATATAAGAAAATTGCATTTGGGGGTTTTATGAAGGTCGTTCTTCCTGGCGGCGCAGGTTTAGTAGGGCAAAACTTAGTCGTAAGGCTTAAACAAGACTTTAGTGACATTGTGGTGCTGGATAAGCACAAAAATAATCTTGAGATCTTAAAGCGCCTTCACCCCGAAATCACCTGTATCGAATGTGACTTGGCAGAGAGAGGGGATTGGGAGTCTCATTTCCAGGGAGCTGACCGGGTCGTCATCTTACAGGCCCAAATCGGAAGCCCCGAAGAAGAGCCTTTCCTTAGAAATAATGTGGAAGCCACCAAGATTGTTTTAGACGTCATCAAAAAGTATAAGATTCCCTATACGGTTCATATCAGTTCTAGCGTGGTCAATTCTAAAGCTAGAGATTTCTATACGGAGTCCAAAAGAAAACAAGAAGAGCTCGTGATTCAAAGCGGCATTCCCGTGGTGGTGCTTAGACCCACTCTGATGTTTGGCTGGTTTGATCGAAAGCATCTCGGCTGGCTATCCCGCTTTATGGCAAAAGTCCCCGTTTTTCCCATTCCAGGCGATGGGAAGCATATGAGACAGCCCCTATTTGCTTGGGATTTTAGTTGTATCATCGCCTCTTGCTTAAAAGAGGGCTCTATTT
>CAIMVM010000093.1 GCA_903844895.1 uncultured Pseudomonadota bacterium | reverse complement strand
GCGGCAAGATGAAAGAAGCCGCCTAGCCATAGAATCCAATTTGAAGGAAAAGCACAAAGAAAAAGGTGAAAAATTAGAAAAGGAATGAATTAGCTGATAATTAAGGGTTCTAGACCAGCCTGGGTTTCGCGCCAGCGACTATTTAGAAACTAACTTAACTATCAATATCTTTGTGACTGGACCGACAGGCCCAACAACCGCTGTATTGAGCCTGAGCTTTTTAGGTAATACCTCAAGGAAGCTTTTGCAGATACTTTTACCAATACCCGGTTTAAACCAAAACCTTCCACCCCTAATAACCAGCAGGCCATAGGTTAGATATTTAGGACGGAGGAGTTGAGGTTTAGGGACAAATCTTCTCTGTTAAAACAGCCTCTATGGGCCTTCAGTCACGGCTCCCTTCTAGTGGTATTTTTCAATAAAAGCAACTGATCTCTCACAAAAACTGAACCACTTCTAAGGTCTACTAGAACTTTTCACTTTACTTTGTCTAACCAGTATGTTGACCTGTTGGCCGAAAACTCGCACTTGGAAAGCGTGTTTACTGTAACAGGTAACGGGGGTTCGAATCCCCCTCTCTCCGCCATTACTCCCTGCGAAACTGCGCTAGGCTTTTTTTTGCCCACTATTCCACTCCCAAAGCCCTTCTAAAATAGAAGTGAATCCATTCACTTCACTTGGGGCTTCCATTGACTAAATTTATCTTGATAGTGACGGCTATATTTTTTCCAAAAACTTTGTTGGCAGAGGCAGTATCGCCAATAGTGGTGGCCGGATCGATCATAAACGCCTGGACGCAGGGCAGTATTCGAAGTACCGCAAAACCATTTGATGTTGCAATTCAGGGCAAAGGATTCTTTGTCCTAAAACAATCGAATGGTGAACATGTTTTTTCTCGATATGGCGAAATGGGTCTAAATTCTGAAGGTTTTTTGGTTCACAGTGCAAGTAAGAATATTGTTCTTGGATATTGTGGCGCCGACTTGGAACCAATAGATCTAAGTCGCTTTGCAAAGGACACTGGTGGATCTGTTGTTAAATCATTTACAACCGAACTTGATGGCACAATAATGGCTAGTTATGAAAATGGATCCGAACACAAAACATGCACGGTAGCTCTCGCTCTATTTCGCAATTCCTCAAAACTCGAACGCAGCCGGCACATCTTAAAAGAAACCATCAATTCAGGAAGCGCAGTAGTGGGCGTGCCTACGCGAGAAGGCCGAGGAAGCATTTTTGGTGCATCGCTCGAATTACTTGAAGAGCAGTTGTATCGTTTGAATATTAAATCTCCGAATACTGACAGTGTGGCGGTTGAAATGGAGAAAGCACAGCTAGCTATGGACCAATGGTATAAGCAGAAGACTCTATTCTATATTTTTGACCTAAAAATGGATCGCGATGATCTTCAGCGGCTAGAAAAAGCTGTAGGCCGCAGTGGTGAAAAGACTCAACGCCTCGTGGCGACGATGGAACAGAAGGCTCCCCGCATATCCCAAAAGGAATTTGATCAGGGGATTCGGGCTGCCATGGAGGAAGAAGAGGCTACATTCCGTGATATAGCTGGCCAAAATGGTTTGGAGGAAGCAAAAAAATTTCGCGATGCTTTCAACAAGAACTTGTTCGATAATTTCGGAACAAGCATTAAAATCACCGGATTTTAGCGATTCGTAACAAAAAACAATTGGGCTGCGGGGTTGCTAATCATCCTAAGATTTGACTAGGGATCAACTGCCTGCTAGCTGCACAATAGAAAGAAATTTAATAAATGAACTATTTGGCTTGTATCTCTAGTCGACGGTCTATGTAACTACCCAAAGCGTAGAATGGAATATTTTGAATGCCACCATCAAGGCTAAAGTTAAGAGCCGTCGTTCGATACAATGCTGCTGGTTTGAACTTCTTCTCGAAAACTCGGAGGCTTTTCGTCTTTCGCGAAGTACCAGCTTTCACCTCAAGAGGGAAAATGACATCGGCTACCTCAATCAGGAAATCAACTTCGGCCTCATGCTCACTAGACCAATAGCTGAGAGGTATTCCTCGCGCCGCGAGCTCTTGGGCCACCAAATTCTCCGTGAACGCACCATTGAATTCGTCGAAGATCTTGTCTGAAATTAAAAAAGCACGGGCTGAGATACGAAGTTGAGCAGCAAGAAGTCCAACATCAAGCGAAAATAATTTGAAGTGAGATGGATCAAGATAGGCGGTAAGTGGTCGTCGTCCCGATTCGACATGACAGGATTTCAGAACCAATCCAGCAGCTTCAAGCCAATGGAGAGCGATTTCAAACTCAGCTGAACGTCCTCCCTTTTTAACATCGCTATATTTAAACTTTTTATTCTCGCGGGCAATTTGAAGTGGAATGGAATCCCAAACTCTTTGAATCCGAATCGCATCGGACTCCGAGGTGTGTTTTTGAAAATCATTTTGATAGGAGGTGAGTATTTCTGCCTGAACCTGCCGAACCTGCTCGAAATCGTTTGTCATAAACCAGGTTTTAACGGCCTCAGGCATTCCCCCTATCATGAGATAGGAACGCACTTGATGAAGTAACCTGTGGTGCATGACTTCTGGAAATTTAGAGCTAAAATCGTGGTGCTGGAGCGATTCAACCAGCGAGGAATTGTCGCTAGCTAAGAGAAATTCTTTAAGCGTCATAGGGTGCAAATCAAGAAAATTTACCTTACCTACTGGAAAAGACCTCTCTTGCCCAAGTTTAACGCCAAGGAGGGAACCTGCGGCAGCGATATGATAAGTAGGCGCATCTTCTGAAAAATATTTCAAACTGGTTAGGGCATCGCCACATGCCTGAATTTCATCAAATATAATTAAGGTCTTTTCGGGATGAATGAGCCGTCCATGAATTGCCGACAGCAGCTGGAGGATGCGTTTGACGTCCAGATTGACTTTAAATAGCTCCCTCAGGTCGGCTTGCTTTTCAAAATTAAAGTAAGCAACATCGGAGTAGTTTTGCTTGCCGAATTCTTTTAGTGCATAGGTTTTTCCAACTTGGCGTGCCCCTCGGAGAACTAGTGGCTTCCTATTTTTTCTTTTGTTCCAAATACTTAGGCTTTCCTCAATCTTTCGGTGCATGCATTCCTCAGGAAAAGTGTATTTTATTTTAACATATTCATCAGGAAAACGTAGGAACATACCTAATATACTATAATAATTGCAGATTAATATAGGATATACTGGGGTACATAGGCCACTCGATCCTGCTCTCAAAGTAAGAATCTTTACCAAACTCGCATGAATTTCGGGTTCCCAAGAATCAATGCATCGTTTCCCAACGATTTGTTTCCAAAAAAAAATAACTGTCGAAGGAATATTGGAGAGGCGGCTGATGGCGCACGCTTGGAAACCGTGTTTACTGTAACAGGTAAACGAGGGTTCGAATCCCCCTCTCTCCGCCACTAATTGGTTACAGGTTGCTTGGGACACTCACCTTCTAAATTAGCTTCGGCTAGGCGGAAACAAAACGTTCTTGAGCCCGTCTACCCATAAGGCAAATCGGGTTCAAGCTTTTAAAATTCCATTCCTCCTGAATCACCGGATCCCCTACTTCATAATTAAAGACTCGAACTAGGCCGACCCTAACAATTGGGCCTCAGCTTGCGTACAAATATGGACGGGTCTTAGGGAGCAGAAATTGACTTATGGACAGATCAACCGCTGCAATATCGCCCTCAGAAAATTTTACAGTAACCCGTGGCCTTATAACACCCTTTCTGCTGGTCATAGTATTGGTCGCATTTATTCACGTTACGCACTGAAACATAAGATCCTGTGCAAGAATCAAAGCACTGCTCTACCCTTCCACGGCAATTACCACCAGAGCCAGAACCACCACTTGACTCAGAGCAAAATCCAGATGCCGTATAGCAGCCTTTCTGCGGGTCATAGTATTGGTCGCATTTATCCACGTTGGGTATTGTAACGT
>CAIMVM010000092.1 GCA_903844895.1 uncultured Pseudomonadota bacterium | reverse complement strand
GGGTCCTTCCAATTGTTATTGGGGCCCGCATCAATTTTCTGTGGAGTACAAATAAAAGTGAGGTGTTCGGTTCGTGCCACATCGTTGGGATCGGAACGATGGAGATAGCTGTTGGGATAGGATTCTTCGTTAAGCTTTATAAACTCGCCGCTATCTAACATCTCCTTTGCAAGCTGATCATACTCAGCTTTGCTTCCATTACACCAAACCACACTCTCAGGTTGTGTAAGTAAAGCCACCTCATTTACCCATTTTAATAATTGAGCATTGCTAGTAGTCATGGTCACCCCTATACGGTTTAAAAAGCCCTGCCCATCCAAGATAAAAATCTATGGGGAGGATCGCTTTGCAAGATGTCCCTATCGGTTTAATCTTTTTCCGCGGAATTGCCAACCACCGAGCGGTCAGAAATTGAGAAAAAGCGGTATAATGGGTGGGTGTTTCTAATCTAATTCATAATATAAGAATGTATTTTATTAAAACTATGAAAAAAACAACACTCTTACGACTCATGAAACTTTCCCTTTGGATCGCAGGTATCTCACTCCTGCTCACAATTGCAACAGGGATCGCAGTCCGGGCCCTCGTGAAACAAAAAGATATTGAACACTTCCTAAGTGAGGTGGTCAAAAAACAGACAGGCGGGCGGCTTACTTTTCAAGTAGAGGCCTTTGATGTCTTGCGGGAAATCAGAATCACCCACATTCAGTTTACCGGCCCTAAAACCGAGGTTGGCTTTGGGGAGGGGGGCGAGTTGGCAGATGAGCCACTGATCACCTTTGAGAATGTAAAGATTGATTTAGCTGTCCGAGGGCTCTGGCGTGGAGCGCTTAAGGTAGCCGCCTATATTGATAAGCCCAGCATCTCCCTCAATCTTCGAAAAGAGCAAAACAACCTTGGGGGTCTTCTTGCCTATAGAGCCAAAAATTTTCCCAAAGCAGAGAGCCTGACCCCGTGGTTTGAATTGCCGACCCTTCCGATCTCATTAGACAAAATATTTATTCCTGGCTCATTTCAGCTTACCGAACTCCTAATTTCAAATGTCTCTTTAAAGTTTGTCAATGATTCCCTAGACGTCCAACTAGGGCCTTTAGATATTTCTTCTTTTCTAAAGATATACCGCAAGACTATAAAAGGATCTCTGAAATTAGCCACAGATCTCACAAAACTGAAATTCAAAATTAAAGACAAAGAGGGTCTTTGGAACATAAGACTTGAAAACGAGTTTCAAATCCGCTCTTGGACGGAATATGGATTTACGTCTACAAATAAAGTTTCCGGCAGTTACTTGACCCAGCCGCTCATCTTAAGCAATTCGCTACAAGTCAAAATAGCTCCAGATTTGACATCTTTCCAATTGGAAGACTTGAAATTTGATGTTGGAAATGAAATAAAATTGGTCGGTGATTTTTTAGTCCAATTCCCCAAGCATTCTCTATTACATGGAACTCTGCGCAGTAATTTCCAAACGAATATCAATTTAGACAATCCGATTACTCGCATTCTTGAGAATATGATGCGTTTAAAAACCTCGGGGCGATTTAAGGGAAAGCTTTCTGTGGACGGACCGTTTGAAATTTCCGAAAATAAGCTTCCCATCCAACTGCCCCTTTCTAACGTCACCTTTCAAGCCGACCAAATTCAGGCGTCTTTAGGAAAAGAGATCAATTTAAGAAATTTAAAATCTCTCGGTGAGATTCAAATAACTTCAACAGACAACGACATTCATATAAGTCCCAAGGTTTCCTTATCCTTCGCCGATTTTTCCTTTGAGAGTAACAATATTCAACTCAATGCCAGAGATTTTGAATCCTCTCTAACCTCAAAGGCGACTTTATTTTTAAAGAAACTTGATTCTTTGAAGCTAGCGTTAAACGTGAAGAGTATTTCTGCAAAACTCAGCAAGAAAGAAATCTTAAATGAAAACTTAAAAGTTGACGTAGAAGCCTCTAGCTTAGAAAAGCTATCGAATTTCTACATGCTTGGCAATGGTAGTATGGGCAATTTAGTTCAATCTAAATTTGAAGTTAAGTGCAACAGTCCTTGCGGCAAAGTTGATATCGGTGGGAGCTTTGTGGCGCAAAAGTTAATGCCTTTTGTAGAAATACTTAAAAACAATGTGGCAAAAGAGGCAGTAAAATATTTACCCTCATTCCTGGAAGGAAGTGTTGAAGGCGGCCTGGAAGCGGCTCTTTTGGTGCCATCATTTGACAAAAAAGAAATCCTCCCTGAAGACCTCGCGCCAACCTGGAAAATGCACGGAGACGTAAAGAATCTCTCTTTAAAAGTGCCTTTTCAAGCGGCGAGTGTAGCTGGACTCAACGCAGCGATTAAAGCGGAAGGGAGCCTGATAAAAAGCTCCATTTCTTCAGGATTCCAGTTAGAAAAGCTCGGAGTCTCCCCGTCTGCGACCCAAAGCTTTCAAATCGAAAAAGTCGAATTTACAGCAAAAACCGATGTCAACCTGACGAATCTCAAACTAATAAAGAAAAAGGCAACCACCGCAACAAGCTGGCAGTTGAAAGCTAAAAACATCCTAGCGGCGCTTCCTAAAGAGTATTCACTTTCAAATCATACCGTTGAAGGTCGTCTCTCTAGCTCTGGCATCAAAAATGTCCAGCTTGACATAGATAGAGCATCAATTGCCAATAGCGCATTAGATGCCAACTTGCAATTAACCGCCAATCTAAACGCAAAAGATATCAACTCCTACTTTTTGGTTCATCTCTATCCCCAGAAACTAGAATCCTATGTCCCAGGGCTAAAGGCGGGTGGAACGTTGTCTTATAAGGGACAACTTGACGTAAAGTCTTTTGATAGACTTTCTTTGACTTCGTTTTCAAAACTAGAAGCGATCCATTTGTCTTATGCACAAGCAGGAGGAAGTCGCTTTGAAGTTGGTTCTATTGAAGGCCGAATTCCTATATCGTTTCATGAAAACATTTCAGATCTTAAAAAATGGTTCCAGAAAAACGAAAACAAAAATCTTACAGAAACGATAGATAATTATCTAAAGAGTGAGTCTAAAGTTAATGAAATTTCAATGCCAGAATCCAATCTACTATCGTGGCGTGATGCGCGACCTTCCCAAGACAGAAATTTAAAAATATATAAGGCATTTCTAAATGGAGTGGGCATAGAAGAATTTGAAGGTGGTGTTGAGATTTCCTCAAAAGCGATCATGGTAAAAAACTTTTTAGGCAAGGTTTTGGGGGGGCGGATACAAGGAAGTGCTTTTTTACCCATCTCCCCAATGCCTGAACGCGTGCTTCTTACAGCCCACGTTAAAGGAATAGACTCCAGCCAGATTCCTCTGCTAATCGGGAAAAAGAACTCTGGCGGACCATCACAGCCCATAAGTGGAAATTTTCACTTGGATTTTTTAGTAAGAAATAGTCAGTTGGATGGTGTCTTTGATGTTACGTCCATCGGCGCCGAACAAATGAATTATATGCTTGAGATGGTTGATCCTGACCACGCAGATTCTTCGATAAATAACATTCGAAGAGCTTTAAAAGTCGGATCACTTAAAAAAGCACTGGTGGTCATAAAAAGAGGCGAAATGAGTCTTGATATGGATGTTAGATTGGTGGGTGCTCCGATTCCGCTTCCTAACCTAAATGGAATTAAAGTTTCTAACATGATTGAAAATATAAAAGCCGATATTTTAGAAAAAAAGGAGTCCTTATGAAACCAAGTTTCGTGAAAATTTTGGCAGCGTCTATTTTCATATCAACTGGGTGTGTCATTAAAGTAGAAGTGCCAACATCAAAAACTAAACTAGAGAAACAAATAGCTGGCGATCTAATTCCTACAGAGGAGTCTGTATTAATGAGAGCGGTAACCAGAGGGCAGAGCGAAACAGTCGTTCCTAGCGAGATTTCTAATAGCGAACTTATGAAACGTGAACAGGCATGGACAAAACTGTCCTATCGTTACCTAGATGCTGGCTATCTCGGCTGGAAGCCCAGTGAAGGGTTGGAAAAAGTTCCGTCGCGACAAGACGACTCCTCTGAGTACTATGAAGCGCTAGTCCTTTCTGGTCGACTAAATCAGATTGCTCGTGAGGTTAAAAAAAGGGGCTTAGAGAGCAAATTGGGTCCAGGTTTTCGGTCCGAGATAAAGAAGGGCTGGTATGTTTTTGAAAATGGACTATGGAGCCAATTTGGAGTCGATCGATGAGTATTTCGACATTGCGCAGCATGGTGTTAGGGCTTGTTGGACCCTTCTTTGTGTCTTCGTATGCCTATGCTATCTGTGAATTTGATGGGCCGGGAAACTATTGCAACGGACAAGCAATCTCAATAGCCGTCGGCAACATAACGGACTTTGTATTAGTTCCCCACTCAGATTGGATTATTGGAGTTTCGGACGCAAAAGGCCAAAAAGATTTAGTTGGAATTAACAAAACAAACTCTACTTTCCTATTTCTCACGGATTCAACTTCCGATGAAGAGTCGCCCTCTGTGTCACCAGACGGGAAATTCGTATCTTATATATCTCGAGCTAATGATCCCCTAGGCAACGTAGTGATTGCTAAACTTACCGTTGGAAAGAAAGTCTCACTGGCAGTCAATGATGAGATTAGATTGCCAAATTCCCAGGAATCTCATCCTGCTTTGACCAATAGTGCTGTCTACTTCTCAAGTAAGAAGGTTACCGATGCCGATGCAAGAGTCTATACAAAGGACTTAAAAGCGCGGGAAATTGCGAATTTTTCTGTTGGCGATACTCCCGTGGTATCACCTAATAACCAAGTTGTCTGGAATCAAAATGGCAGACTGCTCATTGGAAAAGATAGCAACTTAAGACCCTTGTTTAAAAAAGATGGTTTTCTGCGGCGCAGCGCTAGCTTCGTAGATGAATCTACTTTGGTTTATCTTAGATACTCGGCCGATAGCAATGGTGACGGTAAGATTGACTCGACGGATGACTACGAGGTTGTAAGAGTAAGGATCAAAAATCTAGATGTACTAGGGGAAGAAGAGATTCTAAAATTTGGCAACCTTCAAATTTTGACCCTAGCCTCCACCGTTGGAAAACTCATAGTCACCGAGCGCACCAAAGCTGGCTATCAGCTGATGGAGTATCAGGAAACACCTCGCGAGTGTTCACTCATTTCTGCTGTAGAGAGAGTTCAATACGAGACTTTTATTTCGGTCTGCAGTGCAGCAACCTTTGGTGTCATTAGGTCTCTAGAATGGCGCTATGTGATTAGAAATACAACTCTATTGGGCAGCCCAGCTGCGATGACCCTAAATCAAAGCAGTTGTTCCCGTTCTGAATGTGATTTTGCTTCAGTTAAGGCGCGCTATGCCGCTGATCTTTCGTCGCTATTGACCTCTAAAGCTTATACCTTTCCAACGGAAATTCTTATCGATTTTGCACTGAGGACAAAAAAACTTAAAGTCGAAGATGCCTATTTTCTGTTAAAGACGGTCAAAAATCTTAGTCCCTATACTCTTTCCAGACTCATAGGGGTTATGTCGGGCTCTCCGAGCTATCTCAAATACTTGAGACATCTAGTTCAAAATGCCGAAGCTAATACAGCATTTTTTGCGTCGCTTGGAATCGTATCTCATATTGCTGAAACAGGCGATTCTGATTTGGCACTAAACCAATTGGCTTTCACCACCAGAGAGTTTGCTAAGCAAGGGCTAGATGTTAGCCCAGCACTTAAAAAAGCGGGTGAGCTTTCTTCAGCGGCCGGTCTTCGAGGACTGATGAAGATTCCTCTTTTGGAATTGGAGACAGCCAGCTTTTCAGCTCCATGGCTCAAACAGAAGTCTTACTATTCTGCAAAAAACTACCTTGTGGGAGAGGGCAATGACGCGATAGCAAAGGGAGAGCAAGCGGTGGCAAGATCATCGTTTCTTTCTGCTCTTAAGTTTGATCCTCATAGTCTCGGTGCAAAAAAAGGTCTGGTTCAGCTGGGAGTCCCTCTGCCTGGCCAAC
The DNA here is from genome assembly GCA_903844895.1 of uncultured Pseudomonadota bacterium. Taxonomy (GTDB): domain Bacteria; phylum Bdellovibrionota_B; class Oligoflexia; order Oligoflexales; family CAIMVM01; genus CAIMVM01. Next base: position 9,537 of record CAIMVM010000092.1, on the reverse strand, counting down.
AAGAAATTGATGACATTCTAAAGAAAACATCTGAAATCAACATAAGCCTTGCTCCCTCCAAACGCAGTAGCTTGGCTAGGAGTATTTTGACCGACCTTAGAAAGTTTTCAGGAGTTTATGATCATGAAAGCGAATATTTCCGTTTGCTGGGATGGCTTAACTTTCAAATACACTTGGCTGAAATTGCCAGACGTGACTCTGTAAGTGGATTTTTCAAAACGAGATGGGATATCCTTGGAGGAATTTTTGGACTTTCATCAACAAACTATCTCGAGGAATCCCTAACTGAACTTAGGCGGGCCGAGAAAATAGAAAGAAACTTCGGCGGCATATCTCCTCTACTGTCGCAAGATCTTGCCATTGTTTTATTTGAGCAAGGCGACTTTAAGTCAGCATTCAGTTTAAGTCTAGAACGTGTGCGGAGTATTTCTGCACTTAAGTTTGAAGATGCCGAGGTTGCATCTTACTTTCTAAATCTAGCCAGTTCTGCGGCTGGTAAAATTGATGAACATGATATCGCTATACAATTGGCAGGCGCTGCCGAGGTTGAGGCGAGAAAAATCAATGACTCTGCTCTTCTTAAAATAAAAAAATCTAAGGCATACCTTCTTTTTCAGGCTGGGCGCTATGCAGAAGCTGCGGATGAAGCGTCGGCGATTGCATCTGTGTCTGAAGGTGGGATTGCTACTAGATTTAAGGTGCTTCGAGTTTGGTTTTTGCGCTTAGCAGGAAAAACGAGTTTGTCTCAAAAAGAATTTACATCCCTTGATCTTTCCCAATTAGAATCCCTGAAGCCAGTCTTGGGAGAGGACGTATATCAATTGGCAAAATGGCTACAAAGAGAAATGACATCTCTTCCTGCCGACAAGGAGAAAATTCTAGCTGATGTAAACCAAGCTCAGACTCAAGTGGGCTTCTTTGGGCGAATTCTAAATCGTGTATTGGGTAATACAGATATCTTTGTTTCTAGAGCCAAGCTAGCCATAGATTCTGCGCAAAAGCTTTCTAGGGCAGGCTTGATGGATGATGCTGCTAAAGTTTTGACAAATAGCAGGTCCGACTTGGAACGAGTGGCCAGTGATGTATTTAACCGAGAGACGTCCTTAATTTTGGGCTATTGGTTGGATTTAAGTCTCGCAATCTCAAAAAATCGCCAGGAAACTGAGAGCGACATGCTCCGTTTTTTAGAATTGGCAGATAAAGGCTGTAAGAAGATTGACAATGGGGATCGCAATAAGAATTGTATTGCCATAAAGTCGTCTATTGAGTCGCGATTGAGCTTGGGAAGTCTCTCGTATCGGGGAAGCTTAGACTATCATTCCTCAAGGCCATTCTATTTAAGTTCACCTGAAAAGATCTCCTTATATCTTGCCGAAGAAAGCAAAAAAGTAGAAGGCGCCCGCCGTTGGATTAGTCTTGTGTCTGTAAATCGAATCGAGGAAGGCCTAGCTGTTTGGGCTAAAGGAGTGCTCTCAGGAGAGCTCCGCGGATATGACTTGGACGAGGTTCTATCCTATTTTTCAAGGCTTCCGGTGGACAGGCAAAACGCTTTGAACAGCGGCCTTTTTCATGGTGCGAAGCTCGTAAGAATGCGACAGGCATTGGGTTTAGATTCCTCAGAAATGCTCGAGTATCTCGCGAAAGTAAACTTTTCTGGTAACGGAAATGGGGACTATTCGGGAAGATTTAATTTCTTGACCCATGAAAAAGTGCCCAGTGAATTCTTTATGTTTGATGTTGCAGTTTCTGATGTGGTTTTGTCGGAAACAGAAGTTCGACTGCCTGTTTCAGATGCTTCCGCTCTGAAATGGATTCCGCTGCAAGTGGATCTTACAAAACTAGATAGCCTGAAGCCGCTGTTGAATGACTTGAAATCTTTGGGAAAAGAGGGCGGACAATTGACGGTTTGCGCGACAAAAACCCAAAGTGAGAGGCTCTTGTCTAAGGCAGAGGAAGATTCCTTGGATCGGCTCTATGCTTCTACCTGGGAGTATTTTAAAGGAAATATAGTTGTTTCCTTTGAGTGTTCAGATTCTAAGAGATCTGAACCCTTGGCTGAAGACTATTTTGATGCTATTGATGCAGAGCTTTCAGACGCTGCATACTTTAAGGCCTGGAGCACAGGTCTAGCAAAGGTAGCTGATCTGAAACTAAGATCTGAACTCCTGGATAGACTATCTAAAGAACTTGTGGGCAGAAAAAATAACACCTTGGCTTATCAGGTTCTATCTGTTTTGACTTATTTACCTGATAGGGACGTTTCCAAAAGTTATACAGCTCTCGCTACCATCGCATCTAGGCTCAAAAAATGGGACTTAGCAAAGCGTGCCTTAGATCGTCTCGACGCTTACTATTCGTCCCGCGAGGTAGAGCCCAGTCTTCACCTTGACTTACTCAGAATGAGAGCGATATTGGCTGAAAGCACATTAAAGAAAGAAGACGTCATTGCCCAGTGGAAGGTATTTATTGAGGCATCGCAAGCCAAATTAGACTCCCAAGCTAAGGTGCGCGGTTTAGTTTCTCTAGGTAATTATTTACTTGATAAGGTTTCCGATTTTCCGGGAGCTCAAAAGTATTATGCCGAAGCCGCATCATATGCTGAAGAAAAGAAACTTGGGTCTTTTGAGGCGAAATTTGGGCTTGCAATGATCAAAATGCGGTCGAATTCTTTTAATGGAGCGCTTTCGGATTTGAAGCAACTGGAGGTCGACGAAGCTTCGACTGGTAATGATTTGATTACATTAAAAATAAATCAACAGCTCAATTCAGCGCTTTTTGGACTTGGTCGACTTTCTGAAGCCTCCATTCGGCAGGGTAAAACCAGAGCATTATTTGCAAATTTGAACTCAGCGTCACTCAGATCACGTTATGAAATATTGGATTTAAATCTAAATGGCATGATTTTAGCGAAGCAGGGGTGGTATCAGCTTGCCACACAACAGTTCACGAAAGCCCTCAGTCTTAGCGAAGAGTCTAAGTTTCCGGAATTAACATCGCTTGTTTTAGCGAATCAAGGGTTTTGGATGAGAGCCTATGGCTTTGTGGATCTCTCCGTTAAAAACTATGAAAAAGCTCTGCAACTCGATGATCCGCTTGATGAGACGGCAATTGCAAGTGATAAAAGAAACCTTGGGCTTGCTGCATTAGCGGCATATGACCTAGCTTCCTCCAATCGATATTTGGCCGAATCTGAGGGCCTTTCTATTCGACTTGGTCTCGATAGTAATCTTGCATTATCTCGCATGGGACTTTCCGAGATTCACTATAGAAGGCAAAACCTAGAAGAGGCTTCAAAGAAAATTAATCTTTCTATAGGATATTTTTTGAAGGATTATAATCCAGAATACTTTTGGCGCGCCATATATGCTCGTAGTGAGATAAGTCGAAAACGCGGAGATGTGGCGGCAGCTCAGAAAGATTTAGATCGCGCTGTATTAGTTGCCCTCTCTCTCCCGCCCGGCCAACGATTAGGACTTGGTCCTGATACAACCTGGGTAGATATCACTATTAGAGACGTTGTGGATCGTTGGCTTGAGTATAGTGGTGCGCGTGATCCAAATCTCGCAGCGGGAATATTGGCGTATTATCAGTTTCGCGAGCAAATGGATCAATTGACATCAATTCCGGGCGCCTCACAGAATTTGTCTGATCTAACGAATAGGCTTGCCAAGGAACTAGGTGATGGAGAAGCTTCTGCCAAGTCTTCTGATGATCACGTGAAGTCTTTGCTAAGTTCCCTTTCTCAATCTTTTTTGGCCCGTCTGCCCACTGACAGTTTAGTGTTATGGTCGCTCAAGGCAAACGTCATAGCTCTTAGGCGGGTGGAAGGAACGTTTGTTTTTTACACCACGCCTTTTGAAAGATCGGTACTTTTACGTTATGGCGATTTTTCGGAAAAGCTTTTGGCTTTTGCTGGAGAAACTGAGATTCTAAGGATTAACCTTTTTGGTGAGATTTTGAAGCCGGTTTTCCCATCAGAATTGCCAAAGAATATATCTATTATAGCGTCTAAAGAATTTCTGCCTTTGCCTTTGGAACTATTAGGTCCGGAAAAAAATCGCTATTTTGGCATTGAAACTAAAGTCAATTGGCTTTTGCCAAGAATGGGTCCTGATTTGTCTTCGCGAGAGAATGGATTTTGGGGAGGTACAGTATTCGATGGGTTGGACCGCCTAGAGTTGGTACAGGAGGGGGCTAAGCAATTTAAGGTAAGCATGCGAGGCAAAGTAGCCCTCGATTCGAAAATTCAAGGGGAATTCCATTTGCTAGAGATCAGTGGGCACCACCTCCTAGGCAAAGAGGGCTTGCCCATTCTTGCCTTGGGAAAAGGCCAAAACTACCCACCGTTGGATGTCTTTGGGGTGTTGCCAGCAAGTCAGCTCCTATTTTTAAATATTTGTGGGACCGAGTTAGGTTCCCCCCTTCTTAGGGCGATTGCATCTGCTAAGGGTTCTCGTCAAATTATTGATGCAAGGGGGGCCGTTTCAGAGCTCAGTAGCTTCATGGTATCTAAAACATTGATGCCTTTGGTTGCATCTGGGCAAAAAATAGACGAGGCACTGAAAAACACCCGCGATATACTTGCAAGACAGGGAAAGCATCCCAGCTATTGGGCGAGGTTTAGAGCTTGGGCTACTTATTAGTCTTCTTTTTGATGTTTGGGGCTTGTGGAAAAGACAAGTCTAAATCGGATGCGTCAGGCGGGAGTGAAGACCCTTCCGATCCTTCAGATTCTGGACTAACTTCGGTTTCTGGTTTGATTCAGGTAAATGGCTCTCCAACAGAAAACCTAACTGTTTCCTCGCTAGATTTGACAACAGGCTCAAGGATCTCAGCCACAACGAGTAAGCTTGGCGCATGGCAGTTTAAAACGAGCCAATTTGCCGTGGATCATGAATACAGCTTTCAGATCTTAAGTGCTGACCAGGTATTGCTAGCAATTTTGGACTTTTCTGATGTGTCTGGGCTACAAGGGGCGATTTCTTATAACGGTGGCTTTGGAATGGACATCGGAATTCTTGATTTGCCAGTGGACAACTTTGGTCTCGTGGATCTCGCTAGCCTTCGCGCGACACCGCCTCGGGCGACGATAGCTGGTGGATTTTCTGTTGTGGTGGGTAAATCCGGAACTGTTGACGAGGTGACTTTGCCATCATTTCTTGATGGCTCCAAATCCGGTTTTGGACATTCGTTACATTGCAGTTTGGAGTCAGATATTTTGAATGGATTCTATTTGAAATCGACGAACCCAGGCATATATCAGCAAGTTTTAAATAAGTGCAGTGGTTTTTTTCTTCGCTACACGCCGGCAACAGGCAATTCCTTAAAGCAGTTGTGGTCTGCTATCCCTTCACCTTGGATGCAGCTGGCAAGGAAAAAAAAGGATATGTTTTCCAGCGAGACTTCCGCCGACCCATGGGATGCAACGAAGCGCATTCTCTTGTCTGAGGGCGGCTTGATTTCTGGCGATTTTGTTTTGCCCAAGCTGCCGTGCTATGGATGTGTCATGGACTTTTATATATCAGAAACTTCAAGTTCTACTCCCGCGCTTATTTCTCAGGGTATCTCTGGGCGTCTGGCCATGATACCAAAGCTCTTGGCAGCGGATAAAGGATCCACGTCCTATTCCATTTCCTACTCAAGTTCTATCCTAGACAACGGCCTAAATCGGCCTTTTGCACTCGCTTCTAATTCGGATCCAGTCGTTTTAAGTCTGTCTAGGCCTTTGCTCGAAAGTCAAATTCCACCTGTTGATTCTCGTATGGTCTATATCAAACCTACTTACTATCTGTCTGGGGTTGAGGTTACACCGTCTGCTTCAGACTATAGTTCTCCTTACAATGAAGACTATAAAAGTGGCTCTTACCAGTGGAGCGCAAGCACTCGGTTATTAACGCTTGAAATAGCCGATGGTACAAACCCAGATAGCGTTAGCATCCCGGATGAGCTTTTTCTTAGAGGAAGTTCCAAATCAGATTTTGTAAAGCTAAAAATTATATATGAAACCAAAACTTCTAAATCGGGGACGATTGTAAATTTCAAGAAATAGAGTTCTATCCTGCCTTGTCAACTCCAAGTGTTTCTGCCCTTTTAATAGATTCTCGCGGCATAAATCGCGGCTGCTTTTTTTGGAGCATCTTGCTTATCAGCTCATGGGGCATCGTATCTTTTACAATTTTGTAGCAGCCTAGGTCCCCGGCCTTTTTTTCAATGGCTTCAATGCTTGCGTTGTTTTCCTCCTTCACAGCCAACTCATTCGGACTACCTATTTCTTGGGAAGGTGAGGGATCGTTTGTTTTTAGTTTGAAGTCAATACCATCTCTAATAGATTTGCCGATGCGCTCTCTAAGTGAGTGAGCTTTCCTTTCAATCTTGGTGGGCCCCAAAGCCAAAGCGTCATTAATTGCATTTTGGGCATCCATTAAACTGTTCTGCTTAATCATCGCAAGAGCTAAATTGTATTTAACTATAGCTTTAACTTCGTTCCTGTCTTGAGGAATAGAGTCAAAAGTTTTTTTGTAGAGCTCGATTCCTTCTGGAGACTTTCCTGATTTTGAAAGGGCAACAGCTCGATTGTTCATGTAAGATATGATGTCAGCAAGTGACTCCATTTTTTCCATGATAGCTCTTGCTTCGGAAATATCTCCACCATTCAGCGCAATCTTTGCGGCGGTTTCCGTCACTTCTGGCGAAGTAGGATCTTGTTCTTTCGCCTTTTCTAGATTCTCCTTCGCCTCTTGGGCCTGTCCTTGTTCGGAATGAACAGCAGCTATCTCACATAAACGGCCAATATTCATTGGGGATAACATTTGAGCTCTTTCAAAACACTTAAGTGATGCGGCATAGTCACCTAGACGTAAGAAACATTTACCAAGAAGGCTTAATAGTGTAATGGAATCTGTAGACATTTTTAGAGCTGCTATGCCAGCATCCCGCGCCTCAGAAAATTTATTTTCTGCTAAAAAAAATTCGGCTTCAATTTTTAGCTTTCTTGATTTAGGTATACTTTGGTCATCTGTGACTTGAGCTCTATAACTTCCTGCTGTTTGAAAGTCTTTTGCAGCAATAGCTTGCCTTATTTTTCTCTCAAGGGCATCTATGTCAGTTGGGGAACGATCTTGCTGAATAGTATAAATGATTTCGCTTAGAATTTTTGGTCTGTCAGAGGGTTTTGAAATCGTAGCGGAAACGCCCATTTCATGAACCAGAGGCTTGTCAGATTCCTCAAATACACTCGTCGCTACAATAACTGGCGCCATAGGAAATTTGTGACGAATGCGTTGTAGTAAAAGAGGCCCCGTCAGCCCAGGTATCTTCCATTCGTGTATAACTAGCCCGATCTTTTCTTGTGTATCAAACCATTTCCAAGCTTCTTCACCGTCGGAAAAACAATGGACCCCCGGAACACCAGCATCTTTTAGGGCTGTTTCTAATTCGGAGTTAAATCCTGCATCGGGATCAACGATGGCGACATTTTCAATGCCTAACAGATTGGCCCCATCAAGACCAATTTTTTGATTCAAGAAATCATCACTTCCTAGCAGAGTCTTAGCTATTTCAGAAGCAGAAGGAGTTAATGATGGATCAAGAGTAATGGCCTGTTTGAATGCAATTTTAGCGAGATCCTGCTTCCCATTCCCGGCATAAGCTTTTCCGAGTAGCATCAAAAACATTGGATTACCCGGATTAATTTTGAGAATAAAGTTTTTTATGGATTCAATTCTCTCGCCGTGGCGCCCTTTTTTTTCCAAATACTCGTCATACTTGTGAAGAGAATACTGGGTTTCATCAAACTGGAATTTTTCTAGATCTTGTAAAATTTGTTTTAGATTTATTGTGAGCGAGTCTTTATTGAAGGGCTTAGTTAGCCATCCTAAGCCTCCTCTTTCTACTAAAGATGGGATCAAGTCCAGTTCCGCTTCTTCTAAAACGGCTGTGACTCGAGTCTGGCGAAGTTCAGGGAAATCAATAATAGTTTGCAAAAGATGAAGAATGTTGAAGTCCTGGTCTGCTGAGACGGGTGCGATGATCCAATCGACTTTTTCCACCTCTAGCAGGCTATAGAGATCTTTTATAGACCCAATTCCCTGGACATTTTCATAGCCAAGTGATCGTATTACGTCGGCTAGTAGCTGTCTCACTGGGGCAGATGCATCTACAGCTACGACCTTGATGGATTTGTTCTTTAGATTTGATGGCATGCTGAGAACCCCATAAAGTGAGTTACTTTTATGACTTAACCTTGTTTCGGAATAAGGCTATAAACGTTGAGTAAATACGTGACTTTAAATAAATAGTACAATATAATCAGCGGCTTGAGCTTTGTGGCTTTTTGTTTTTGGGGATTTACATTAGCCTCGGGGCAAAGCTTTAGTGGGCGAGCAGGGAGATCTTGAATTGAGCGAGAAGCTAAAAACGATGGTTTGGACGAGTTTGAAGTTAGCGGTCGCTTTTGGGATGATCTTTTGGATGATCAAAAGCGGTAAGCTGGATATGGCTTCTCTTAAAGTTTTCATGGACCATCCTTGGGCGCTTTTTGCTTGTTTTGTGTATTGGCTTTTTTTTGGATTGTTGTGTGGATCTACCCGTTGGTTTCTACTTTTGCGCGGTTTAGGTATTGCGCTGCCTTATTTTCAAGCTATTCGCCTTTCCCTAATTGGTTTGTTTTTTAACTCGGCCATGCCTGGCGCTGTGGGCGGTGATGTCATAAAAGCTATATATATTTCCAAGTCGGCCCACCATGGACAAAAAGGAGCCACCTTAGTGTCTATCGTGCTTGACCGAGTGGTAGGGCTTTACGGACTATTTACCTTCGCAGCCCTTGTTTCCATCGTGGCTTGGAACGGTTTGTCACAAAATCCCATTTTGAGTCATATGTCCCAAATCGTACTTTTTCTATTTGGCGCCATCACTCTCGCTTTTGCTCACGTTCTGTTTCATCCTAAACGATTTGATGTCGTCGATAAGGTACTTAGTGTTTCTCTGCTGCGTAAATTCAGGGGTCTTTACCATTCACTTTTGCGCTATCGAGAGGCCAAGTCCAGCCTTTTCTTGGCCTGGCTGATTTCAATAGGAATTCAGGGCGCTTCTATATTGCTATATTGGAAAATTGCGGAGCTATTGACGGAGCAAAATATAGGATTTGTTAAGTTTTGTACCGCGGCCCCCCTGGCTATTTTAGCAACGGCTATTCCTCTCGCTCCAGGAGGTTTGGGAGTGGGTCACGTGGCATTTGAGAGAATTTTAGCTTTTGTCGGTGTGGATGGTGGAGCCAATATATTTAACGTGGTTTTTTTGACATCCATGGCTTTCAATTTTACCGGAATCATCCCTTATTTGATGCAGTCAAAAGTAAAACTTCATGCTGATGTCAAAACTAATAGTTAGTTAATACGGCAATGGCACTAGCTTAAGATTAAGTATTGAATTTTGTTGAAGAAAAGCCCACTCTTGTTTGGTCGACTAAAATCAAATAAGAAGGGCTTTTCCATGAAGGATTATGGATCGTCTGTACGTTTACCGCAACTGTCAAATGCG
>CAIMVM010000091.1 GCA_903844895.1 uncultured Pseudomonadota bacterium | reverse complement strand
CTGTCTCAGTTTTCTGTCTCAGTTTTCTGTCTCAGTTTTCTGTCTCAGTTTTCTGTCTCAGTTTTCTGTCTCAGTTTTCTTTTACGGGGCGCCTATACTTACCTCGTCCAATGGTCCAATGTAACGTTGATTTTTGAATTTCTTGAAGCTTCTTGAATACATTCTGAGAGATAGGAAAAGTCGTTTTCGAGGATGGAAACTGCGGATTCTAAAATAAGCTGTTTAAAAAGCGACTTCCGTTCCACTCGTGGCTTAGATTGCAGTCCAAAGTCAAAAAGAGGCATGCTTTGCGGCAGCTGAGCATCTGTGTGTTCAGCTCCCGAAATAGAAACTTCATAGAATGGTGACTTAATGTTATTTGAAAAAGTATTTCTCTGCCTAGACTTAAAGACATTTCTATCAGCGCCAAGCAGCACTACGGGTACTTGAATTGACTTCTGGTAGTCGTAGACTTCTTCAGATACGACGGCTGGGTCTAACAGGACGAGGCCTGCCACCTTGGCGCCTTGTGCAGCTGAAATTGTAATTGCCGACCCCCCGAAGGAGTGGCCAACTAGAATAATTTTCGAAGTATCTACATTGGGAGATACTAGGCTTGGTACTGCTCGCAGCATAGAAACCATTTTTTTTGTACGGTAGCCGTTTAGGAGCCATTGGTTTTCGTTGGGAAGATTGAGAGTCATCACATGCATTCCCCAGGAAGCCAAATACTCTGCTTGAGCCAGATGCATTTCTTTCGAGTAACGGTTTCCATGTACAATTATAATTAGGGGACTCGCTCCATGTTGGTCAGGAATAAACATGTCAGTGGAAATTTGATCTGAAGGTCCAAGGGTAAAGACTTGGTCCCTTACTGAGGTGACAGGAAATGGTCCTTCGTTTTTTGTCTTAGGACGTTTCATTTTGTGGGTGTCAGAAAAAATGTCCTGATAGCTTTTTTCCAATACTATTTCTTCAGTTGTAGAAGTATTTGTAGGGTCGTTTACAGGGTCATTTGTAGTGTTTTTTGTGGTGTAAAGAGCAGCACAGTTTGATTGTAATACTATGATAATAAACATAAATATTTTCATATACTTTTGCGTTCATATTCAAAAGTAATTTTTTCGTGTCTTTCCGGTCTGTCCTGCCAATATTTATATTCCCACTGTTCACTTTGCGGAACAAGAAGAGTTAGAAGCCCCAATATCACAATCGGAATCGATAGAATGGGCCATGATAGGCCTTCAGCAAATCGCGATGTTAGCAGTGTTGTATAGGCCACTATAAGAACTGCTAGAGATAAGGCAATTCTGTTCCTTCTAGACTTAAGGACTAAAAGCTTTGTATATCTATTCTTTTCCAGCGGAGCAGTTTTTTTGGCCATGGTATTCCTTCCTTTTTTGCTCGGGTAAAATGCCTTGTGAGGCTATTTGATGGAACAGGAAATATGAGCTGACTTTGGGTTTGTCGTGGATCGCAAACGCATACCTGAAATACGATTTCCTGAAAGATCGGTGGTTTTTAGTTTTGTCTCTTTCATTGTGATATATATTTTTGAATGCACCACGTTGTTTTTCAAAAAAGCTATCAAGCGATTATTTAGCCGCAATGATTGCGATGGGTAAATGTTGGGTTGAATAGTGTAGCGATTTACCAGATCTTCCATGAAGCGTCCTTTGGTTGTTTTTGGTCTTGTCTCCTTTGATAGGTAGGTATCGGTTGTCATTGTGTCTTTAATATAGGTATTTATTTCCCATCTCATTTTGGGTTCAAGTTACCGTTACACCCAATATCGGAGGGTGATATGGCAGTTTTTTTGACAATAGTTTTGTTTTGTCTTTGGCCCCAAATAGCACTTTCTCAGTTGGCCTTTGACAGCCAAACAGTTAATTTCGGTAAGGTTTGGCGCGGCCAAAAAACGCACAAAGATTTGGACTTTGTGAATACTTCCAAGGCCCCAGTGCGCATAGAAGCTATTGACTCAGGATGCGGGTGTATGGCGATTGAAAGAGAAGTTGGTAGGCTTTATAATCCAGGGGAAAAGGGCTCTATAAGAATCAAATTTGACACGGAAAATTTCCGAGGGCGCTTGGAGAGACGAATAGGTATTCTGACTGGCACAGGTCCCATCCAATATATTAAAATCAAGGCAAGCATTGAAGAGATCTTCAGGGTAGAGCCTCCCGTAGTTGATTTTGGACAACTCGATGTTTCCGGGGGAGAAGCGAAATTGATTGGCTTGAAGTCCCTTACTAACAAGGCGATTACAATCAAATCGTTTCGGAGTAATTTTAGTTTTGCTACCGTTACAAAGAGTTCTAATGGCACTTCACTGGAAGTGGCTCTACAAAAGTCACTAGCTCGAGGCAAATATTCGGGAGCGATAACGTTAGAAACGGATGATTACTATTTTAAGGAAGTAACAGTCCCAGTCTTCTTGACTTTAGGAAGTGAAGTAGTTCAAGGCTCAGGCTATCTTGAATTTGGCCCGATTGCAAAGGGGCAAAGTATGGAACGGAGTCTTCGTATAGTCAAAAAAGGGAATGAAACGTTCAGTCTCAAAAACGCCTCGTTGTTTCTAAATGGTGAAGTCATTCCATTACGACTGGTCAACATCACTTCTGATCAAACTGGGTTTCGGGTCAGAGTTACCAATGGGTTGTCTAAGAACGGTGCATTTTCCGGAAAATTAAATCTTGTTAGTGACTCAGGAAGTGAAGTAGGGGTAGAATATTTTGGATTTTTTAAATGAGGACATATGATCAATTTATGCATTGGCTTGGGGTTACTTTTGTTCGTAGTAGGGATTGTTGGCTATTGGATTTTTAGCCGAAATTTAGCTCAGTTGCTACCAGATAGCCTCACAAAGTAGGGAGCTAATATACCTTAAAATTGCATAGTGCTAAATTGAAGACGAATAGTTGCTGTGCCGGCAACTCAGGATAGCTTCAAATTAGTGCTGAAGCAGGCTAGCGGTCTGCTTCAACATTTTCTTGATGCCCTCTTTAAATGAGCTCCCCTTCCAGAGCGGTCTTGTTTGCGGTCAGAATCCGCACCTGAGCTGTAACCCCAGCTAGTTGGCGTTCAGATCGAGCACGCACAAGTCGGAAGTGAGGGGTTCTGCCATACCAGACGTTAGGTTCCTTTTTGCTTTCATAGAGAAATAAGACTTCGCGAGTAAGGCCACATTCTTTTTCATTTTCTTCTATGGTGATTTGATTTTGAATGGCATTCAGTTTTGCGAGCCGACTGCTTGCTTCTGCATCTTGTACTTGATTCTTGAATCTAGCTGCGGCAGTACCTTTTCTCGATGAGTACTTAAATGCGAATATAAAGCTATATCTCACTCTCTCGACGAGATCCAGAGTTGCCTGAAAATCCTCTTCTGTTTCCCCAGGGAAACCAACAATGAGATCGGTGGAAATTGCCATGTCTGGAACGGCATCACGCAACCAATGAATTCTTTGCCAATACTCTTCAAGGGTAACCTTACGCTTCATTTCTGCCAAAATGCGATCGCTGCCCGACTGGACGGGAAGATGAATGTAGCGGCCCAGTTTGGGGTTGTCGCGATAGAGATTTGCTAAGTCTTCGGTGAAATCATGGGGATTGGAGGTTGTAAATCTCAATCGTTCAAGTCCATCCACTTGAAGAGACTTTGATAGAATATCATAGAAGGGGCCTGATGAACTGGCCGTGATGTCTCCCCGTTCAACTAGATCCAGTCCATAGCTATTTACGTTTTGTCCAAGGAGGGTGATTTCCTTGGCGCCTGTTGCAATCATATTTTTAATGTTGTCGAGAATTTGGTTCGGGTGCTCAGATACTTCGCGACCGCGGGTAAAAGGAACCACGCAAAAGGTACAAAAATTATTGCAGCCTTGTTGAATGTTTACAAATCTTGAAACCTCGTTTTTTCCCGCAAGGCTTTCTGTGGGAGCTAAGGATGCCTGTTCTTTAATAATTTCTAGCTGTTCTTCATGGCGCCTAAAGCCAATTGAAATTTGGGGTTTGCCGGAAATGACTTTCTCTTTTAGGAGCCGAGGTAACTCGTCAATCTTTCCAGGTCCTAAAAGTACGTCTATATTTCGCTCGGAGTCTTGGATAAGTTGCTTTCCCTCTGCTTGGGCAACACACCCCGTGACGGCAATTTGAAAGTTGTGATTTTTTTCCTTTAACTCTCTTAATACGCCTAAGCGACTAATGACCTTGTGGCGTGCTTTTTCCCGGATATGACAGGTATTTAGGATTACTAAATCACTTTCTTCAGGGGTGTCACAAAGCTGATAGTTTTCAGTTTTGAGCATCGCAAGCATCTTCTCTGAGTCTGCAACGTTCATTTGGCAGCCCCAGGTCTCAATATGCACTTTTTTTTGCTTGGGTTGATCCGTTGTTGTCACGGTTCCCTCTCCTAATAGTTAAATTATTTCTTTCGATTTGCCTTACGTTTTTTTGCGGCTTCTTTTCTAACTTTCTTCAACTTATCTTTATCGATTCGCTTCACAGGGCTAGAGCTAGTTGGGCCTGACATTCCGGGTATTCCAGGCATTCCCCCGCCACCCATCATTTGCTGAGCCATTTTTCTCATATCATTCAGTTGACCTAGGCCGCCCATACCAGGGATTTTTCCCATAAGCCCGCCAAGTCCGCCCATTTTGCCAAAGTTGCCCATAATGCCGCGCATGACTTTAAAGCGACTGACAAGCTCAGTCACGTCTTTGGGTGTATTGCCAGATCCTTTGGCGATTCTCCTGATGCGAGAATCATTTAATAAGTTGGGATTGAGTCTTTCCTTTTCAGTCATGGAATCAATCATGGACTTTATGCGCAACAGTTCGGTTTCATCGACATTGATGCCTTTGGGGATTAGATTTTGCATGGGAAGTTTAGCAATGATGTCCTTTAAAGAACCCATTTTCTGGATCATGGAAATCTGCTCATAGAAATCTCGAAAGCTGAACTTTCCCTCTAACATGCGAAGAGCTTCCTCTTCTCGATCAGCTGTTGAGACTCGGCTAAAGTCTTCCATTAATCCAACTACATCGCCCATGCCCAAAATCCGAGACGCTAAACCTTGGGGGCGAAATTCTTCAAGACGATCTAGACCTTCCCCGGCCCCGATAAACGCTATAGGGCGCCCTGTAATTTCCTTGACAGAGAGCGCTGCTCCGCCTCTGGCATCACCGTCCATCTTTGACATGATGAATGCGGAAAGATCCAGCCGCTCATGGAATGACTTAGCAGTTGATACAGCGTCTTGACCCATCATAGCATCGCAAACCAACAAGATATGGTCGGGTTTCGTTTCTCGCTTGATCGTGGAAAGTTCATTCATGAGTTCGTCGTCAATCGCTAAACGTCCCGCAGTATCATAAAGGATCAAATCACAGCCAAGTTCGTATGCTTTGGCTTCTGCTTTTAGACAAATTTCTTCAGGCTTCGCACCTAAAATGTGAAAAACAGGAACGCCAATTTTATCGGCTAAGACTCGCAATTGATCGGCTGCTGCTGGTCTATAGATATCAGCGGCAACTAAGAGAGGCTTCTTTTTAAGTTGGTTCTTGAAGTAATGGGCTAGCTTTCCTGTGGTCGTGGTTTTTCCAACCCCTTGTAAGCCCACCATCATGACCTTCCCAGGTCGATTGGTGGGAAAGTCCAATTTGAAAGATTCCGGTCCCATGAGCGATTCAAGCTCTTCTTGGCATATCTTTATAAAGTGATCGCCAGCTGTAACCTTAAGGCGATCCTGTCCCGAACCTGCTTTCAAGGAAACATCTAAACCAAGGGCTTTGGATTTGACTCGCCCAAGGAATGTCTTGGTCACGGAATACTCTACGTCAGCCTCTAAGAGACTTTTTCGTACATCTTCTAAAGCTACTGTAATGTTGTCTTCATTTAGGGTTGCCTTACCTTGAAGGCGATTTTTTGCATTCTTAAAACCATCTGTTAATACATCAAGCATGTCGTCAGGTCCCCTATAACTTAAGGGGATGGTCATAACATTGGCACTATACAATGTCAATTATACATTCGTGAAAAAACATGATAACCACATAAAATAAAAGCCATTTCTCTTCGAGGCTTACGGCGGTTTGTAACTTACTCTCAGTGGTAGCGGGGCTTAAACTTAACTTTCGCCAATAGCGCGACACAAAACGATGACCTACTGTTTTTGATTGGGCTGTTTTTGATTGGGCTGTTTTTGATTGGGCTGTTTTTGATTGGGCTGTTTTTGATTGGGCTGTTT
>CAIMVM010000090.1 GCA_903844895.1 uncultured Pseudomonadota bacterium | reverse complement strand
TTAATAATAGTTTGAAGCAACTCGCCAATACAGTCTCCAGCTATAGAGATTGGATCGATAGCCTTGAAAAAGCCGAAGATGAGTTGAGAAAGAATCAGCAGCAAGATAAGCAAAAAGCGATGGCCAATGCGGCCAACAAGCTTAAAGAACTGCAGAGAAATCAGGGTGATATTTCCGCTCGCCTCGATCGTGCGGATGTGCGCCAAGAGGAAATTTCTAAAGATTGGAATGCCACAGCAAGTGCTCAAGAAAAAAACAAAAAGAGCACTCAGTCTCTGGTCTCAGAAATGGCTGCCATGTCTCCGGAGGGAGCCAAAAGGCTGGAAGCTGCATCGGAAGCCATGGGAGAAACTATGAATTCGGGCTCCACCAAGAACTTTACTGCGGCTGAAAGTATGTCCGATATGGCTGCGCGACTTTTAAATCAGTCCCAAAAATCGCTGCAAGAGAAACAGCAAGAGCAGGGACGGGAACCTAGAAAGCGTCGCCAAATTAGCGGAGACAATTCCTTTGGAACTCAGGTGTCAGGAAATGTCGATCTCAAACGTGACTATGCGGTAGATAAGAAATATCGCGAGGAAATCTTGGATAGCATCAATGAAACCCCGGCTGCGAAGGATGATTTGCCACTCATTAATAATTATCTTAGAAAAACCGTTCGTTAGGATCATAAGGCATGGGTTATGGGGCCATTTTTAGACTAGGATTTCCCATTGCCTTAGGTGCGAGTTCTGGGGTCGCCATGGATCAAATCAATCTTTTGATCACATCTTCAGCATCCTCTGCAGAGATAGCGGGCGTATCCTTTGTCTCAGGTTTCATTATGATCTTTTACTTGGTAACTAGGGGATTTGGTACGGCCCAGTCGCTCTTTATCTCCGAAATGCGCGGGCTTCATCGGATCGATTTGGCTTATAAATATTTTTCAGCTGCTCTCTATGTGCGATTTTTTATTTCCACGACAGCGGGATTTTTGATCTACCTAGCAGGGTCCCATTTGGACTCGTGGGGACTTTCAAAAGATGTCGCGGATGTTTCACGGGAGCTGATTCTGTCTTTTTCGGTAGGCGCCTTTTTTTGCCTCTCTTCCAGCATTTTTCGTGACCTATGGGAGTCTTTTGAAGAGTCTAAGTTTCCTATGTTTGCCATCTTTATCGGCATTGGCGTGAACGGTCTAACAGCCTACATTCTTTCCCATCGCCTCCTGGCTTCTCTGTACCCTTCAGCTCTCGCTTGTGCCCTGGGCTTTTTGGGAGGCCAAGCCTTAACGTTTGTAATTCTCCTTATACGATCAGAAACCAAACATAGGATTTGGAATCGGGTGCGGATGTTACCGGAGAGAAAATATGTAAAAGAGATTCTAAGAGCCGGGAGTCCTATTTCTTTTCAGCAGTTCTGTGAGTGTGCAGCATTTATCACTACCGCCATTTTTATTGGCAATATGGGAACCGACGATTTGGCTGCCAGACAAGTTGCCAATAGTGTCGTCAACATGACGTTCCTTGTGCCTTTAGGGCTGGCCCAAGCTGCTATGATTCTAATCGGAAAGCTCGCGGCCCAAAATGAAGTGGCGTCGATGCGCAAACTCAGCAGGGATGCCCTAGCCCTTACCATATTCCTCATGACCTGTTTTGCGGCATTGATTTTCCTTCTGAGAACCCAAATTCCAGTGATTTATGGCTTAAATCCAGCAGCCTCTCAAATAGCCACCAACATGCTAATAATAGCAGCCCTCTTTCAGATTATGGACGGTCTCCAAGTTATGGCCTTAGGACTTCTCAGAGGATGGGGGGATATTACGATTCCTGCGTATCTCGTTATCATTTCTTGGTGGGGGGTGGCGATCCCCCTCGAATGGCTTCTTGGGTTCTACTTTAAGGTAGGAACTCTAGGCGTGTGGGGTGGTCTTGCTTGTGGGGTAGCTTGTTGTGCGATACTATTAACTTTAAGGCTGCGCGTTGTGGCTCAGAGGTTTCGGGGTCTTATCTAGATTTCATGGGCCACCCAAAAGCCTATAATGAAATCATTGTAAGTCAGAGAGGAGAGCCAAAAGTGAACAAAGCACCGATCGAGTCATTTCAATATTGGCGCTCTCTGAGTGATGAAAGACTGAAAGCGCTAGTCGTACAATTGGGACAGGAAGCTAGCACCATCCGTCAGGTGGTGAAGCGCGTCAAGGAGCTTTGGGATATAAAGTTAGTTGATATTGAAAAAAGATATGCCTCAAATCAGTCGCGAACTCGGTCCACGAGACAAGCCTTACTGGATCAGGCTTACCTGGATTCCGTCAAAGAATATTCGGATTTGCTTCATCAAAGTTTGACCAAGAGAATCCAATATGAGACGAGCATGATGTTGATCACCGCTCGTCGAAGTGAAAGACTTCATAAAAAGAGGGGGCAGCTTAATTTTTAAGCTATTCGGAATGCCTTTGCTCCTAGACTGAGCTGTCCTAAGTTTCAAAAAAAACATCACCTCACCAAATGATAAGCTCTTAATTTCCTCTGAATATCGACTCCCTAGCCAATTTAGTTTATGATCAGAAGATGTTAAACCTTGACTTACTTGGAGCCATTCCATGGGAATAGCAAATGTTATGTTTTTGATCGCCACTGTTTCTGTATTTGGCTACTTTGCCTACAACTTAAATGTCACCTGGTCAGCACTTCACGCCATCGGCAAAGGGCAGGAAGAGGTTAGATCTGATAATTTTCTATCGCGCATTGGTTTTATGCTTACAGGTGGCCTATTACAAAGGCGGATGTTTAAAGACATCGTACCAGGCGTGATGCACTTTATCATTTTTTGGGGCTTTGTTACGGTTGGCCTTGGGACCATGGAAACTTTGCTGTCCGGAGTTCTACCAAGCTTAGAGTTTAAGAATCTATTTGGTGAAGGGCCTCTTCTCCATGTTTTTTTAGTGTCTCAAGATCTCGGTAATTTTGCGGTCATGTGTGCGGTTACTTTCGCAATAAGTCGCAGACTTTTTTTCCCACCAGCGAGATTGAAATCACTGGCTAAAGCTTCTAAAAAAGATGCATTTATCGTTTTGGGACTCATATTGATTCTGATGGTAACGGAACTTTTACTGATGGGCTCCAAAACCTTCTTGGAAGGGGAACATCAACTTCCTGCAGAAGCACTGCAAATTTCCTCCACGATGGCTGCTATTTTTGGCCAGCTTTTTGGAATCGAGTCTTCCGAGGGATGGCAGTTGGCCAAGAATAGCTTTTGGTTTGTTCATATTAGCGCCTTATTTGGCTTTGTTACCTTTCTTCCATTTTCAAAACATCAGCACTTGATTTGGGTTTGGCCAAATATGCTCTTCAAATCCCACCGGGGAAGCGGCCGACTTAGGCCTTTTGAAATTAAAGAAGATGCCGAGTCCTTTGGTGTAGGCGCCGTGGAACAATTTACTTGGAAGCAGCTCCTTGATGGCATGACTTGCGTGGAGTGTGGTCGGTGCACAGATGTCTGCCCCGCTAATGCAACCGGGAAACCCCTAGATCCAAGACTCATGATCCATCATTTAAAAGATGCCATGCAAGAGGCTATTCATCTTAAAGACCCAGCTCAAAAAAGAGCTTTGATATCTGGCGTAGTAAGTCGCGACGAGCTTTGGTCTTGCACGACATGTGGTGCCTGCATGGAGGCATGTCCTTTACATATTGAGCATATTCCCGCAATTGTCGATATGAGACGATATATGACGATGACCGAAGGTGAAATCGCTCCCGAACTGCAGCTTACGCTCCAAAACTTAGAAACCTATTCCAACCCATGGGGGATTTCTAATGAAAATCGAGCCGACTGGGCTAAAGGTCTTGGAGTTACTACCATGGCTGAAAAAAGTGATGTAGATTATTTATTTTGGGTAGGATGCGCGGGATCATTTGATGAAAATTACAAGAAGACAACCCAGTCTATCGCAAAAATTCTAAATAAATCTGGCACTACATTTTCCATCCTGGGCCGTGAAGAAAAATGCAATGGCGATACGGCGAGACGAGTCGGCAATGAGTATTTAGCTAACATGCAAATCTCTGAAAACATAGATACCATGAAGCGCTACAACGTTAAAAAAATTGTAACCGGCTGCCCCCACTGCTTTAACACTATTAAAAATGAATATCCTGATTTTGGATTTAACGCTGAAGTCATCCACCATTCTGAGCTTATTGCTGACTTACTCGAGTCTGGCAAGGTTAAGACGGGGGATGTGCCTGAAGCGGCTAAAAATACGACTTTCCATGATTCCTGTTATTTGGGGCGTCACAATAAAATCTATAATGAGCCAAGGGTCGCCCTTGAAAGTGTATTAAAAAGCCCGCTAAAGGAAATGCCGCGAACTAAAGAAAATGGATTCTGCTGTGGAGCGGGCGGAGGTAGAATGTGGATGGAAGAGCACATCGGGGAACGAATCAACGTAAACCGGGCCACCGAAGCAGTTGCGACGGGTGCCACCACAATTGCCACCGCATGCCCCTTTTGCAAAACCATGATGAGTGATGGTGTTAAAACGAACGGTGCCCAAGATAAAGTACAAATAAAGGATATTGCTGAAATCGTTGCTGACGCGATGATCTAGCATCCCACTAGGAAGGATGAAGTATGAAATTACATTTTGGAAACCTGCGCTGTCCTCGTACCTATTTATATTCTGCTTTATCGGCGTTTCTTTTAGCCGCGAGTTCCACGGTATGGGCGGACGATCATTCCCCATCAGCTCCTGGCGCCCCCAAAAACAGCCAGGCTAGTGCCGTCGAAGCCAAGGACTATCGACTCCATCGTCTTGATAACGGGCTGGAAATTGTCACCTATGCTTCTAGTAAGGTTCCTTTAGTTACATTTGTACTTGTCTTTAAGGCTGGAGCCATGACGGAAACCCCGGAAACCAATGGCTTGACGCACTTGTGGGAGCACATGTTCTTTAAAGGTAATGCGAGACTTCCCAAGCAGGAAGACTTTGTGCGACGGGTGAGGCAACTGGGCATATCCTACAACGGGGACACATCATCGGAAATGGTCAGGTACTACTTTACCCTTCCTTCGGTACATCTTGAAGAAGGGATGCAGTTTATGGCCGATGCCATACGCACCGCAAAGCTAGACAAAAAAGAGTTAGAGAAAGAACGAGTGGTTGTACTGAACGAATACGAAAGAAACGCTTCTGACCCAGGATTTGAATCCCACACCCTGAGGCGTTTGATGCGCTATGGTGACCTCGCCTATTTGCGCGATCCTCTAGGCACAAAGAAGATCATACTTTCGGCTACTGTTAAGCAGTTAGAATCTATTAAAAATGATGTTTTTGTTCCCGCCAATGGCGCCCTCATGATCTCCGGTGACTTTAAAACAGAAAAAGTTCTAGCCTTAGCCAAAACCTATTTTGGGACATGGAAAAATCCTAAAGACTGGAAAGCACCAACAAGGCCTAGTTTTGCACCCATGACAGAGTCAAAAGAGATCATATCGACCCATAAGTCATTTGAAAATGCTACGATCACCCACTCCTTTTCAGGACCCTTGGTAAGAGAAAATCCTAAGGATACCTACGCAGCTGACTTCTTAAGCGGTTTGTTAAGCCATAGACAGAATCAGTTTTACAAAACTTTTGTAGAATCCGGACTCACTTTTGGGGCCCAGTGTTCCTATCACACCCAAGCAAAGGCAGGAGAGATTTACCTGAGTGCTGAGATGTCTCCCCAGAATATGTTGAAGGTGAAAGACCAGCTGCTTGCAGAAATTCCTAAATGGACAAACGAGTCTTACTTTACAAAAGAACAATTTGAAGATGTAAGGACAGGAATTGAAATTAGTCGCATCAAAGAAACGGCGACTCCAAGCGCTTACATAAAGGAGCTGGCCTTCTGGTGGGCTGTGCCGAATTTTGCTTACTATGACTCTTACAATGACGAACTAAAAAAGTTATCTTTTAAGGACATTAAAGACTACGTTGAAAAATGGTTGCTGAATAAGCCTCATTTGACCACCGGGCTAGTCAATCAGGCAGAAGCGGCTAAACTCGGAATAAAAGACACAGGTGCGGAGCTCGCAGACAAAATGCTAAAAGAATACAGGGAGTGATCATGAAATATATTTTAGCGCCTTTTATACTTTACTCCATGATTTCAAACGCAGCGCCCCTAGTCTCTGAGGAAACTATTTCGAGACAAAAGGAAGCGACTAGTGTTCAGTATCTATCGAACGGAATCCCTGTAATCCTACGAAATGAGCCGTCTTCAAAAATCGCGCTCATTAGCGTTCAATTTGATTATGGGCTTAAAGATGCTAAGCCTGGAAAAAAGTCTATTCCTGAGCTTCTGCTTCCCGTGATGAGCCGGGCAACGAAGTCCATTTCCAAGGAAGAAATGAACCGGATTCAGGAAAAATATGCATTAGACATAGGCTGTGTCAGTAACATCGATGTGTCTTCATGCGCTATGGAAACAGTCGATATGTATTGGGATAACACCCTCTCGGTTTTGGGGTCCATCGTTCGCGAACCCCTTTTAGATCCAACCGATATTAAACTCATTGCCGACCGAAGTATTGCGCAAGCTAAAAAATTGCAATCTGATCCCGAGGACTATGTAAATGAGATCGCTAATCGTGTTTACTATGAATCTTCTCATCCCTACACGAATCCAGTGTCTGATCAAATTAAAGAAATTCCAGCTATCGGTCCCCTAGAGCTTTCGAAGGCGCATAAAGAACTTTTAGATGCAAGCCGGATCACTCTTGTGGTGGTCTCTCATTTGGACTCTAAAAAAATCTTAAAAGACTTAGAGGCTCAATTCGGAACTATTGCCGCCAGCCCAGGATATACTCGAGCTGCCGTAGGCTATCCCCTCAACCAAGAGTTAGGAAAGCTTGCGTTTGAAAATAGAGACATTCCCACATCCTATATGCGCATTAAATTTCCTACGCCAAGTGCTATCGATAAAGACGCGGTAGCCGCAAAACTTCTTTTTGATATCTTAGCTGAAGAAATGCACACAGAAATTAGAACGAAACGAGGCCTTTCTTATGCCGCCCACGCTCTAACGAGCCAGATTTCTATTGGCCATGGGGCTTTGGTGGTTTCCACCCCTAAACCTAGGGAAGTAGTTCCGGTAATCTTGGCGATTATCAAAAAGATTCAGACTCAAGCGATTCCTCAATTGCAAGTTGACGAATACAAAAAAGGATTTGCTACGGCCTTCTTTTCTCGTGGGGAGACTCATAGTTCTGTTGCGGCTGCTCTAAGCAACTCGTTTTACTATTTTAACTCAACCAATCCAGCTTACGATTTCCCAAAAATTCTAGACAATGTGAAAAGTAAAGACATCATGCGCCTTGCCAAACTGTATCTGAAAGATATGAAAGTTGGCATTATAGGTCCCCAAAGTCAGTTTGATAAAGACACATTTAATGGCTTGCCATGAAGGCTAGTCAGCTTGCAAATACGGTCTTTTGCTTGATTTATCTCAGTGGCTGTGAGCTTAAAAGTCAACAGCACAGCATTTCTAGAGCTGGGGTAAGCCTTCAGGCCACTTCAAAAGTTTACCCTGTAGATCCTCGTGTGCATGTGGATCTGCCTAGTACGAATCCGCTGGATCCATCAACTTTTCCAAGAGATATCAGCAATGCATTCGCCTATTCTCGTTATGCCATAGGCATAGCCACAAGTTCACAAGCGCTTTTTGATGCCAAGACTGACGGCGAATTGGGTACAGCTCTAAAGACCCTAATGAGTAATTCTACCATTTCGCCAGAAGAGATCAGTGAGACTTATAGACTTACTCTGAGCGATGTGGAAAAAAGCGAGGCAAGTAAAAGGGTCAAAGACCTATTTCCTGAATCTTTGTTAGAGGGGACCTTTTCTGAAAAGTCTTTCCTATTTGCGAAACGTATAGCTCGCTGCACATCAGATACCGGAGCCTCCCAGAAACAATGTTGTGAAGCTTTTTTGGCTCCGATGCTTCTCTTTTCAGACGATGCGCCACCAACTTCCTATAGAGATGCTAAAGAGGCTAGCAAAGTAGATTTGTCGCCTTTCATAAAGGGGGCTGATTCTACTTCTGCTGTTTTTAAGCATGCTGGCGCTCGTGTGTGGCTTTCTCAGTGCAACTATCCTGCGACTTCTTTTCCTAAAGATCTTGCGGATTTTAAGTCTCAATACGGCGATTACAGTAAGTGGAGCGGCGATTTTCATCCTTACAGCATGGCCAAACAGGGTCCTAGGCGGATCTATCGGAAGAGTGCACCAGCCGTTTCTGTGGCAGAAACTTTAGGGGAAAATTGTGTAGCTAGAGAAACTGAAGTCGTCATTCAGGGGCCGACAGGTATTACGACCTTTGGTGTCTTCGATTCCAAAGGACAGCGCATTGAGTTTTCAGAATTCCCTATTGCGAATGGTAACAACTCAATTCGGCTGGTTCCCGAATCATGTTTAGGTTGCCACTTAAAATTTGACACGCGAAAGTTTAATGTTCGAATCCCAAGTTATGTAGGATTGGGACTCGCGGTCATGGAGCAGCATCGCGTTAAAATTAAGGGAGATCTCGCAGCTTGTGCTCTCCCTGGAGAAAACATTATTTTGGACAAGCCCTAAGCCATTCTTTTTCGAAACACTATGATTCCTTGGACATCATGGAATTGGATTTCAAATATAGCTGCCAACAGCGCACTGCTATTTCTTATTTTAAGTTAAATCAGGTTCGCTGATAGGACTTCACGAATAAAGCTTGCACCTTTTAGATTGGCTGCTGTTCCAGAGATTTTAAGGAACTCCTAGCTTTCCTATGGGAGCAAGGCCTTTTGGAAATAAAAAGGAAATGGTCGCATCAGAAGGGCTCATTTGCAGTCGTTAGAGCAGAATAATTTATCTTAAAGAGCCAATCTGCCGTCAATATTGAACTACCCACTAAATCCCACCGCTTAGAGCGGTGCTTCAAATCCCAATGACCTATGGAAAATTTGCTATTCCGAATCGAATCTTTTAGCATGATAGAGTTAAATCTTTCGAGGAGTTCCCATGAATTGCAGATCAAGATTATCGATGTCAATTATGTATGCACTCTTTGTTGGGCCCGCTATAGAAGCAGCCCTTCTTTCGGAGAAAGCATACTCAAGCGAGCAGACAGTCCAACCACTCTATGCGGCAGCTAAAGAGGGTACTCCCGATGAAGAAGCCTTGAAAGACGAAAGCATTCCAGCTGAGGAATTAGGAAGCAAGGATTCTCGGAAGAAAGTGGGAGCCAAGCTAAAAAAAGATATCCTCAAAAAAATGGAACTGCCTGAAGTGGAGATAAAACTTTTCCCTGATTGGCCTGTACAGTCATTTGATTACTTTATAAGTCCCATTGTGGGATACGCAGCGGAAAAAAAATCCATTCCTGGTGGAAGCGTATCCTCAGCGATTTATGAGGGAGGTTTGGGGGCGGCTTTAGTGGGAATCCCGATCCAGGCCACAAATCCAGGTTTGACTGTGGATATTTTAGGCGGCAAGGTTTGGGGAGGGGTGAAGAATGTAAGCTCATCTTCGGAAAGTGAAGGCGGCAAAATGGATCTTGATGCGACGAGCTATCAAAGATCCTACGGTGCCGTCTACTTTACGGGATACTATAAGGCGCTAAAATTAAGACTAGGATTGAAGCGTGGACAAATAGACTATGGTTCCCAACTATGGAAGGTGAATAACAATCAGAGTTTTGGCGTAGAAAACGACATTGGAGTGCTGGTTCTTTCATGGCTAAGTGGTCACTATACACTCTCTATGGATCGCGTTTGGTTGAGTTCCTTTAACGACCCTCTGTTGGTTGAGTATGACCACTGGCTTCACGGAAAAATAGCTTCAAGCGCGCTCAAGTCTTCTTTCGATCTTGGCCCCGGCTTTTCGACATCTAGGGAAGTGGAAAAGTCAGGTGCTTCAGCACTAACCCAATCGGTGAACTACGCAAAAGCTGAACTAGCCTCAAATCCCTTTTGGAAATTTTCAATAACGGCCTCTGCTAAGTATATTCTCTCAAAATCGGGCGAATTAGAACTTACTGGACTGCGTTTGCCTGAAGAGGGTCTTTATGATCCCAAAGAAAAAGGACTCCCTGCAGACAGCCTTTCTGCAAATTGGTTTGTAGGATTCCAACGTCTTTTAGGAGGGATGGGGGTTGGCTATCAAGTGAATCTCACGATTACCCAAATGAGTGACCGCGCCCTAAAAACTACAACGCGAACCAGCGGATGGGTAGTGAATTACACTATGGGCACTTAACCATACTTGGAAAGCTCAAGATAATTCGTAATCAATCTCCTAGTTGAGTGAGAGTCAAAGAATAGAGCTGCATCTCCGCTGAGCAAACTCATCAAATGGAAAGTTTCCTGTGTTAGCTTTGGCAAATGGTAACATGAAGTGGTAATAGACTATTTTTCAAAAATAGAGATTCAAATAAACAGGGCTATTGCGCCTGGGGGATACTTAAAAAAAACTAGAGAATCAGTTCAAATAACACAAAAATCCTTTGCCATCTTCATTCTTGTTTGAAATTTCGATGGAAAGGATTTTCGTGCATGGGTTTCTATTGTCGCTACCTAAAAATCTAAAATTTAGGAATTTTTGCTATTCCACAGGTGTCCAGTGAATCAAGACTTTGGCACGTGGCTTTCTGTGAGTATTGGAATTTTCATCGCTATCTAAAGAATTGTACTGATTTAAAACACCGGAATCGGGAGAGACTACTTTAAAGTTAAATCCTCTCAGATTTACAGTAGCTCGATTTGCCCGGAAACGCTTGTCTTTCAAATGGGGGGAATCATTAGTACTGAATTTATCTTCAAAGTTTTCCATGGGTGAAATGCTTTGAGTCGAAGCTGTGAGCTCATTGTCCAATATTAGTTCTCCGGCCGAGTTTGCTTTCCAAACTTTTAAGGGTGAAAAACTGCCCATGGCTGAATGTCGAAAGGTTTGAATGGCTGAGCGAGTAGCTGTGCCGCCTTCTATCATGGCACCAGGTGAGCTAATTACAAAATGTTTTCTTTGCTCTGATGGTAGGTAGGAATTCGCGCTATCTCGTCTAAAGCGTAATTTGAGTCCATTAAGTGTCAAATCTTTCAAACCGTCCACATCATCGAATGACTTGCAGTCTGGAGATTTTCCATCGACATACTTCGCAAATTCAGGATACCCAAAGCATTTGAAATCCCGGTTCTGCGCGGAAGATAAAGCTTTATAGGATTCTTTGCTCGTATCGTAGAAGCCGTCTGCATCCTTAAAAGAATCTTGAGCAAAAGGACCTGGAATAACAACTTCGCGCAATTCATTATTAATTGGCAAGTAGTAGCCATGTCCTATTTGAGATTCTACTTCAGGAGTATTGCTTCTTCGGTCATAGGTAGAATCAAAGTACCAGCCGAGAACACCAGGCTGATGGTCGAGTGTGACCACTCTAAAGCGATCTCTTGCACGAGGACCGGCCTCTGCACCTAGGAACATTCCCATGCCCTGAGAGCCTTGGATATTCAAATCATTGTTATATGATCCTGAATTTGCGAAGGTCTCTGAAGGGTCGCGGTATTCAAGCATATAAAATTGCCGACTTTGTATGTCTCTGTGACCATCTACGGAAGCTGTCCATTCTGCCCCTGGAATAAAATCGTCCTCAAAATCAAAGAGAGTTTTATCGCCAAGCTTAATGTTGTCTACGAATATGCCGAACTCATTGTATCCGGAGTCCGTTGCATAGCTAATTTCTATTTGGGCCTTTTTGCCTCGAAGTGCAGACAAATCATAAGTCTTATTTAACCAAACGGGAACTCGGCAGGAATTTAACTTAGCAGAGAATTCTTGTTTTTCCTCTTTCGAGATGGCACCGCTATTGGCCTTGGTTCTAAGTTCTAAAACACGGTCTGACTCGCAAGATGGGTTCTTCTCCACCAACGAGTCATGGTTTTCATCTCCAGAAAGAAGTCGGAATTCTTCTCTAATGGCACCATTAATTTTAACACGGCCGATATCATAGTCCGTTACAACTTTAATCTCTGCTTCAGAGGAGGAAAAATTCGTTTCTGTTTCGATATAGTAAATCGTATCAAAAGAAAGTGTTGCGCTTCCGTCCTGTGGAACTTCGATACTAAACTTTAATGATTTTTGCCCATTGTCAAACCGTCCTGAATAGGCTGCTTTCGTTCCAGATGAACTCGGAAAATCAATTTCTTTGGCTTTAGTCATAGTGGGCTTCATTTTTACCATAAGTGCACTGTAAACCGGCTCTAGGGTCTCAGGAACCAAGGATAAAATGTTGAACTTGTTTTCAAACCCTCTAACGATTTGACTAAAAAACTCTGGGCCTTTGAAGGACGAATAGGATTCTCGCTTTTTAGGTGATACAAACGCAGAGCTACCTAAATATGCCGATGTGCTTTCACCCTCGAGGACGATTTTTGGAGACAGCCAGCCAAGAGCCATTTTGTGAAAGGATGACATTTCTTGGCCAAAGTTTCGGCCGTTCTGTGCCATAATATCCCAATAGCCGACATTATTTTCTCCTTCGAGTGCATAGACATCGGGAAGAGTAAGTGAGTGGCCAAATTCATGAACAAAAGTGGAAATATCAGAAAACTCGGATTGCATATTGTAGTCAAATGCGGACAGTTGATCGTTTATTTTATAGCCCAGAACGCTTCTTTCTTCCCCTTCTAATACAGGGCCAGATTTAGGAAAATCAGGGTTGTCCTTAGCTAAGAAGATACTGCTGCGGTGAGGCCATATGCGGTTGAAACATTCAATAGCTTGTTCGCGTCTTGGGTCGTCTTTAGAAACATCATCCGAGCCGGGCTTTTTGCCATTGGGATCAAAGATTCTTTGACAGACATTTTGAGGTTTTCCGGCATAGATCAATACAACGGCGTCTATAAAACCATCCGGCTCAGAATAGATGCCGTCTTTGTCGCTGTCGTTTAAATCCCAACGATCAAAAGGCTTCCAATATGAGGAGTTAGCGCCGACCTTCTGCTGAACCTTCTTTAGAGCATCAACCACTAAGGCTTCGGCATTGATATCATTCTTCCCTACAACGGCTTTACCATAAAATGATAGCGGCTGTTCTACTGTGACGGGCTCGGTGACTTGTCCTGAAACGTTTAAAAGTCCACCTGATGCCTGAAGGTAGTAGGAGTGTAAGGAGTTGGGGCCATTCCCAAAAATTTCTTCTTGAGCGAGCCCTGAGGTAAATCGTGAAGGGTCTTTAAACTTGCCGTCAAATTGTGGCTCCGCAGCAAATTCGACAGGAATTACTAAAGTATTATAGGAACCTTTTAATGAGTAAATTCCAGTGTGATCACCAACAGCACCTTGGATGTTAGCTAAGTTAGTCTGGGCTAAGCTGCCGGAAGAGATTTTATCAAGAATCTTAGTTTCCAAATTTTCAATGGAACTTCTAAGGGACTTTAACTTCGCTTCTAGGGCTTTGATCTCTTCGGCGTGCTGAGCGCTCATCGCTTTTATTTGCGCGCCGAGCTCAGAAATTTGCGCCTCGAGTTTTGAGATTTTGTCAGTATCCTTTTCCAAGGAGATTCGAGAATTGAGTTCTTCAATCTGAGATCTAAGATCATCAATTTCTTTCTGTTGTCTTTGTTGAAGCTGAGCAAGTTCATTTAAGGTTTGAGCTTCTTGTGTCTTGCGCTGGCCATCTTCGTTGTTAAGACGAACGGTAGGATTCAAAATGGGCGCCTTTTTTTCGTCAGACTTTCTAGTGCAAGAGGCATTTGCCAATGCAATTGTCAGGAAGCCTAATAACATGTTCTTTGAGTAGATCATCGTACACTCCTTTTGGTGCGCTCAGGCTGTATAG
>CAIMVM010000089.1 GCA_903844895.1 uncultured Pseudomonadota bacterium | reverse complement strand
GGCCCCGATCGAGTCAAGGGAGTATTCATTGATACAGGACTGCTGCGCAAGAATGAAGTTCCGTGGGTCTCTGCGAATTTGAAGACCATGGGAGTCGACCTTGAAGTCATCGACGCCAAAGACCGCTTTTTTCAAAAGCTCGCTGGAGTGAGCGATCCGGAAGCCAAACGTAAAATAATCGGCTACGCATTCATTGAGGAATTTGAAGCGTATGCCAAAGGAAAAGGATACACCCACCTGCAAGCCTTATTCTCGCGCATATAGTAGCCCACTATGTGATCGATCTTTGGTTCGAAAACACCGTAAAGAAGCACTGCAGAGGGAAAGTCGCCATGTTTAGGTACTGCGACGATCTGGTTATTTGTTGCCAATACGACTCAT
The DNA here is from genome assembly GCA_903844895.1 of uncultured Pseudomonadota bacterium. Lineage (GTDB taxonomy): Bacteria > Bdellovibrionota_B > Oligoflexia > Oligoflexales > CAIMVM01 > CAIMVM01. Next base: position 19,772 of record CAIMVM010000089.1, on the reverse strand, counting down.
ATGCGATCCGAATTCATAAAGGACTTGGAAACCGCATAACGACGTTTGGATTAAAGTTTAACGAAGAGAAGACACGAATTATTAGCTTTTCTAGAGAAAAGCAAAACCGCGGGATAAGCAAGGAAGTTTCGATTTTCTGAATTCTACTTTCTTCCTCGGCAAGTCAACCAGGGGATTTGTGATTCCCAAACTGAAAACGAGTCGCAAGCGACTCATTAGCAAGCCAAAGAAAGTTACATCCTGGATGAGGACCAATCAGAGCAAGCACAGACTCCCTGACTTATGGAAAAGCTTCTGCGCGAAAGTAAGAGGTCACGTAGCCTATTATGGGGGGGGTCCTTCAAGGAACGCGGCGTATCCAGGTTTATCCGCGCGGCTACGCGTATCTTTTTCAAATGCCTCAACAAATGCAGCGGAAGAAAACTCCTGAATTGGGACAGGTTAAACCTATTCATGAAACGCCCACCCCGCGCCCAAAATCATAACTCATCACAAACTCTTCGTGTTACAGACAAGCAAATGATTTGATCAGGAGCCCGTTGCCTTAGTAGGCACGACGGGTTCTCAATGGGGGTTGCTAGGCGACTAGCGCATCTCCCAAATCATAAGTTTCATGTAGCGGACCGCGAAGACAATCCCAAAAAAGGCAATTCCCACGCGAGCCTCACGAAAATACTAGACCGCCTGTGACCTCTGTTAAAACCTTTCAAGCAGATGCCTATGACCATAAAATCCCTAAACTTTCTCATCTAAAGTACAAAACTAGGCCAAGAACTGCGCGCAATATGCGCAGCTCAAGTTTGCCGGTCTAAGAATGCTGGCCCTCCAGCAGCGCACTCACAAAAGCTGCGGACAAGATTAAGGCCAGCTTTGCGCGCAAAAGAGAATGCTTCTCTATCAAGCGTACTTTTGAGAGGCTTCGTCAAATAGTAGTTGCTGGATTAAGGAATTTAAGTAAATTTATTATAAATTTCCCAGTCTGGAGAACGCTTATTTATGATGCACCCGAATACGGTGATGGCCCCCATCAATCAAGATAAAGGCCTTGGAGTCGTTGCTACTAAGTTTATCCCCAAAGGTACGATTGTTTACACCATCGATCCATTTGATGTAAAAATTCCTCTAGACTCACCCCTTTTAAAAGATACTCGCTATCGAGAAATTATTACCCGCTACGGGTATATCACCGGCCCTGAAGGTTACATTATTGGTTGGGATCATTCGAAATATGTCAATCATAGCTGCTCACCAAATACAATTTCAACCGGTTGGGGATTTGAAATTGCGATTCGTGATATCCAACCTGGGGAAGAAATCGTCGATGAGTATGGACTCTTCAATATCGAATCTGATTTAGCCTGCGCTTGCGGTGCTCCAGGCTGCCGCGGGATCGTTTCTAAACTCGACCATATCGCTCTCACTCCCGTATGGAATGTTTGGGTGAAAGACGCACTTTCCAAGTTCTTTTTGGTAGATCAGCCCATGTTGATATACCTTGAATCTGATGCGATAGACGAAATAAAGACATTTGTGCAAACCCAAAAAGGATATAAGTCGGTATCAACCAATTTATTGCCACTCACTTTAGGGAAGGCAACGAGCTCGTCATCAGGAATTAGTGCGGAAATGTAACAGTCCCTTATACCTCTGGATCCCTTATAGAAAATATGGCCGAAGTGAAAGGACCCTATGAAAGTCGTCGTCTATACTTTGGGTGTTTTAACAGCAGTGATCCTGGGTTCGAGATGGTTTCTTGCAAACCCGCAACCAAAAGACATAAGTCCCTGGCCCGAATTTGAGCCTATTTCACAAATCATGATCTCCAGCCATCTTTTTGATTTTGGCGGCTTAGCTTCTGAGCTTATGACGGCTGCCAAAAAAGAAAATATCAAGGTTTCTGTACTCGAAGATCTAAACCCAATGGTTGAAAATTGGAGTGAGATTAAGGCGAAGAATTCAGATGTAGCTTTCTTACCCATGGCACATTCAGGAGTGTGGATTAGAGACTTTGCTCCACTCAATATCGACATCACTCAAAAATCTAATGGATTAGCTTCGCTGGGGTTTGCTGATTTTAACTATAAATTAGAACCCACTCTCGACGATATTCTGCCTTGGCAACTAGCTCTCTACTTTAAGGCATCCTTAATCAAAACTCCTTTCACCGTAGATGGCGGAAACTTTATTGCTACCAGAGATGATTGTTTTTTGGCAGACGACTTTATAGATCGCGCTCCCTCTGATGCCATCGACAAACTAACCTCCGAAAAAGAAAGAATATCGAATATGATCGGCAAAGAATTTGGTTGCCGCGCCCATATTTTTTCAAATTCACCCCACCCCCATATTGATATGATTCTTAAACCTATTTCACATAACCAAATTGTTATTTCCCAAATCCCGGACTATGTCGTTTCGCATCTCAGTAAAAATAAAGCCTTAAATTTGGATGAAACCATTGCGGTTCAGGGAAAACTCAATGAGATCGCAAAGACTCTCGAAGATGACCTTCATTTTAAAGTAATAAGAATTCCCATGCCGTCGCCAAGTTCAAGGCTTTTTAGAAACTATGTCAACAGCATCATCCTTGAAAAAACAATACTTATGCCTACTTACAAGGAAAGCGCACATCCCACGGAATCCTACCCAGATAAAGACTTATTAGAGCGGCTCGAAAGCGAGGCGCGTAAAACCTATGAATCTCTTGGATTTAAAGTGATACCTTTAAACTCTGACCGAATCATCGCAGCAGGCGGGTCATTACATTGTGTTACTTTAACCATCCCCAAGTAAGGCTTATTATGAAAACCATTCTCTTCTTCTTTCTTATGGCGGTATCTATGACAGGACACGGGCAGTGGAAAAAGCCTTCCGATCAAGACATAAAATCAAAGCTCTCCCCTCTTCAATACAAAGTCACTCAAAAAGATGGCACAGAGCCTCCCTTTAAAAATGAATACTGGGACAATCACCGCGAAGGTATTTACGTCGACATTGTTTCAGGCGAGCCGCTTTTCTCTTCGTTAGATAAGTTTGATTCAGGAACAGGCTGGCCTTCCTTTACAAAACCCATTGAAGCAGGGCTCGTTACAGAAAAGTCTGACCGCAGCTTCTTCAGTGTGAGGACGGAAGTCAGATCAAAGATTGCGGATTCCCACTTAGGGCATGTGTTTAACGATGGACCAGCTCCCACCAAAATGCGCTACTGCATGAACTCTGCATCTCTTAAATTTGTTGCTAAAGAAGATTTAGTAAAAGAAGGCTACGAAAAATTCGTCCCTCTATTCGAAAAAAAAAAAATTAGTGAGACTCCAACAGCCTTGAACAAAGCCACAGAAAGCATCGTGTTAGCTGGGGGATGCTTTTGGTGTATGGAAGGGCCATTTGAAAAACTAGAGGGTGTAATCGATGTAGTGAGTGGCTACACAGGCGGAAACATCAAAAGTCCCAGTTATGAAGACGTATCATCAGGAAAATCAGGGCACGCAGAAGTAGTTGAAGTGACTTACGACCCTAGAAAAGCATCTCTTGAGCAAATTCTTTCCATTTACTGGAAAAACATTGATCCAACAGTTGAAAATGCCCAGTTTTGTGACCATGGAAGTCAATATAGAACTGAGATTTTCTACTCAACAAGTCACCAAAAAGAGCTTGCTGAGGCATCACTGTCCGAGATGAAAAAGAAATTTAAAAGTGTTTACACTAAAGTAAGTCCACTTTCTGAATTCTACCGCGCTGAAGAGTACCATCAAGACTATCACTCAAAAAATCCGCTTCGATATAAGTTTTATCGAAACAACTGCGGTCGAGATAAGCGCTTAAAAGAAATCTGGGGATCATAAAACGGGAATAAAGTCGCTGTCCCTATTTTCCATCTCATATCAAAAAAGCTACGGAACAAAAATTCCATAGCTTTTTAAAGATTTAAATTGAGATTGTATTCCCATCACTACAAACGAAACACACTGCCTTTATTATCAGATTCGATTGATACATTTAATATCAGACACTTCAGGGCCAGTGGTCTCTGTACTTGATAAGTCAAGGGGAATAGAAATCACGCCAAGCTTTAAGACAATCTTAGAGCCATCTAAAGTCACACTCTCTAACTTACCAAGTGTTGTGCTTATCCCATAAACTTGACCGACAACTTTGGTTTCTTGTCTGGTTAAAGTTGCTAAACCAAACTTTTTAGCAAAACTTAAGTTAGCAGTTACATTCCCGAGCACAGGAACATTAGTAAATTTCATACTACAGTCGACCGCACTATTGAGCTCAAGACCTAAGACTTCTTTTCTAAAGACTCCACCTATCCCGAAATTTTTTGAATTTGCTAAAGCAGAATCTACTAGCTTCAACACCATTCCCGCGTCAGGGCTATTAAGCGCTTGGCGTATGACAGAAATATTCGCAGAATCCAAGGTTATGTTGACGGCATCGCGCCAATTAAATCCGGGTTCAAAGATAACATCTGATATAGCTCTAATAACGGAATCGACCGCTGATGTCTTTGGATCTAAAGATTTTCTCAGTGCAAAGAAATCCATGGGGATATTGGTTATTGTTTTGGAATGTGTCACAAACGTAAGTTGCCCCGCCTTAGAGAAATCAATCTTTAAGAGATTCAATTGTTCTCCCGAGGGCGTAGACAAGACGACTCCTGCTACATCAATCACAAAAGGCAACTTCCAGCTAAATTGACTTTTGCCGGTGGTAATAAGAGTCAAAGAATTTATGGAGATTTTGCCTTTAGCCCCTAAATTGTCCATTCCAACAATGCCACCGCCAATTCCTATTTTTTGCCATGGAATCTGAACGATAACCTGCAAAATATCTTCTGCCCCTGATACTTGAAACAACCTTTGAACTGCTGGACGCTCAACATCTGTTCGTTGAAATTGAATTTTAGAGGGCGAATTCACTATGGTTTTGGCAATTTTTAAGGAATTTTCCCAAATTTGCTGCGAAATCCCTCCTGCATACGGCGCACAATCTAAAAGCTTCGCTTGCTTACACCAAAGCGTCCAGGGTACATTTTGTGCATCGCTAGTTAATTGGGATGTCTCTTCTCTTCCACAAGAGAGCACACCCCCCAAAATCAATACCTTTGCAAAAACTAGAAGCGGCTTTAAAAAATCATTCATCAAGCTTTCCCCCAAAGTAGATCATAAAATAATCTGTGGCGTTTGTTCCTTAAGCTATAGCAATATCCGTACCAATACCTACAGAGTTCGTTTTGATCGATGATTTTATAGATCCGCCTAAATTGTGCACTTTTAGGGGCGCCATTTTGGCCAAAAAGTATCATTTCTAAACTACTTTTGCACCAAAAGTTGTCTTTATGTAACCAACCAAATCCCAATAGGCTAGAGAGGCTCAAAGGAAGAAAGAGGAAATGCCTTCAGTTCAAAATAAGGCATCTGTATAATTAACGAACTTGAATCTACATTCTCTAGAACTTTTATAATGTTTGCTTCATCCATAGCAGTGCAGCCGGAGGTTGAGCTTTCAGGTCCACGCCACAAATGAAGAAAAATACAGGAGCCTCCTAAGGCCTCTGGCAAAAAGTAATTGTGCGCCACCTCAATTCCATATTTATATAAGGGAATTGCCATTTCCTCGAAACTCTCCCAATCCTTAGAAACTTGGCTTCTATCGACAATCCTATTATAGACTCGAGATTTCGAATCATCGACACACACATGATCACGAGTTACATTTAAAAACGGTAAGTTTCCATTCTTGGCAACGCCAAAACTTTGGCGCAACTTAAAGAAGCCAGCAGGAGATTTGCCGTCCCCCTCTCTTTTTGCAGGACCAGCTAAACTCCGGTAATCACTGACACCAATCCCCCAAGCCATTCCCGTACGACCTAAGACCAAAGGAATCTCGTTTCCTACTTTCCTAAACTTGGAGTTAACTTTCCTATAGACTTGCCCTCGACCTTGAGTTTTGGTCCAGTCTTCGGCAGTAACCAAAAAAACAGAGGAAGCCTCATTTAGGGCCGCCAACTCCCGTTCAAAATCAGGTGGCAGAGCTTGCTTTTTAAAATCATCTGCATTTGCGGTCAGGCAAAAACATAGAATCATGGTAGGTAATATCATCTTAAGCATAGCGTCTCCTTTAAAAAAGGTCTTTAGATTCCTAGTACAGCAAGCGGAGATTTCCTATCATGACTAGACACACCATCCAAAAAACCAACGAGTGCAGCAATTTCTAGAGTCAGATGTCAGATGTCAGATGGTGGCATCACTTTAAGTAAGAATGTAGCGAACATGCATATTTCCTGATGGAAGCGTCGAGATCAAGGTTTATTTAGTCACTCGAACTAACTGAATGCGCTGCGCTTTAACATCCCCATTTTTAATTTGAACCATTTTTAATTTATTTAGTTGGCTATCTTCAAATCCAATGCACGATATGAAGGTTGAATGGATTTCAACGTATCGAACATACTTTAATTTTCGACATTCGGCATTGGCGTCATCGCGATTTGGCCCACCTACAAAACCTACGTTTGCTGGGAGGCGATCACCGCCAAAAAAAGTGTGGTAGGGAAGTGAAATCACTGAAGACTTACGTGGCTTTGATCCGTGAATGGCACAATCGGCTAAATTGATTGCCTGTGATATTAAGCCTAAAAGACCAAAAATGCCTCCGAGAGCATTTAACGCTGCCTTTGATTTGATGGTATTAGGGCCCGAAGTCGCTTCTTTTAGAGATTGGCAAGAACCTTCTCCCGCTATTGTTCCTAGGCCCTCGTGATCTAAATCAAATTCCGTTCGCATCAATGCCGTATTTATCGGATAAGCTTTGTTAACAGCGACATAGTCAGATCCATCTCGATAAAAAGTATTTATGGAAACTACAGCAAATTGCCCTTTAATCGGAGGCTTTTTAGTGCCTTCAAAGTCCGACTCTAACCCACCTTTGCAAGAGACTAAAAAAGAAATAAAAAATAAGATCTTCCATCCCACTACGCTATCTCCCACTAAATAGAAATCCTAAGCTATTTGCCATATTTTGCTACTTTCTATTTTACCATAGTTTTCTAGACAGTGCCCAAAGGTCTTCAAAAATCTTTGAATCTACGTTATGAGCATTTCCTAATAGGCTAGGCCTTTTCAAACTGAGTTCAAATAGAAATGCAAGGGGAATTCAAAGGGAATTCAAAGGGAATTCAAGTAGTAGCAGATGAAATATTTGATCCATTGCAGGATCTGAAACATAGTTTTAAAACCTCTGTCCAACTAGGAGGACCTATGAAATATCTCATAACAAGTATTCTGGCACTAGGAAGTATCCGGTTATCCGCTGCTACAATCGTTCAATTTAAAGACCATGTAAAAACCCTGCCAAGTTCATTTCAATTGGGGCTAGTAGCCCATGCCTATGAAATCAAACCGTACTGGAAAGAGAAACGAATGACGATTCAAAGGCAGCCTACTTCCACATGGGATCAGATAAAACGGCAACCTAATTTAGCGGTTCGCACCACAGAGGCCGCATTCCCTTTAAGTCTAAAGCAGGACCCTGCAGTGAAACGAATCCTATACGACGCTGAATTGACGAAAGGAGAAGGCCTGAAAGTAACACCAATATCAGAGCCCAACCTTCCCTGCAAAAATTCCATCTACCTAGGAGAATACAGCGCTAAAATATCCCAAAACCTGACTGATACAAACAACTGTGACGGTTTTTGGCTTTTCCCAGAAGAAGACACTCCTTATGAATTTTCTGTAAGCAACGGAAAAACCATGGAAGTTTATGAAGATGGAAAGCTTATTTTTTCGGGGAAAAAATCCGTAGACACTCAATTCAAAATAGGAAGTAGTGGCCAAATAGTTGTCGTAAAAGGAAAACCAGGTCCTTATACAGTGACTTGGAAGCCATTAAAATATAAAGATTTTAAACGTATTGCTACCTTTGGAGAAGGCTCTAATGCTTTTGGCTTCGGCAGCATTGAAGCTTCAAAAGCATTGCATGATTTAACTGGAAAAAGCACGGAAAAATCCTCGCGAGTCGATCATCAAGGCGCCTACATGATGAATGTCGGCTCCTTATGGGCAAAAGGCATCAAAGGGGAGCAAACAAGAGTTGCCGTAATTGATACGGGAGTTGACTTTAGCCATCCCTTTCTCAAGGACATATTAGAAGAGGGGATCAATATTTCTGAACCTGGTCGGGCGCCAGATGACGATGAAAGTCACGGCACCCATGTTTCGGGAATCATACATCAGGTTGCTCCCCTGACAAAAATTGTTCCTGTAAAAGTTTTGGACAGAAACGGTTCCGGTTCCATTGCCGATATTGTCAAAGGGATTGAATGGGCTATTGATCAGGGGGTAGACGTCATCAATCTCAGCATTGGGGGAGATGTTGACGAATCCCAGTTTCTCCATGTGCTAGAAAAGGCCGCTGCCCATGGCATTCTCGTAGCCATGGCCTCTGGTAATGATTCGAGATTTGTCCCAACATTTCCCGCCAGCTATGTTAGCTCAGTAGAGAATCTCGGTTTTGCGGTAGGAGCTTTAAACTTAAACAGAGCCTTGACTCTATTTAGTGACCGTTCAGGAACCGACCCTAAAATGAAATATGTGGCGGCTTTTGGGGAGATGGTCAACTCGAGTGTACCTGGTGGAGGCTATAAAAAGTTTTCGGGAACCTCTATGGCTACACCTCAAGTATCAGGGCTCTTTGCCTTATTTAAATCCATGCCTGAAAAAATGAGTTCTTCGGAAATCCTAAATGCCCTGAAGAAATCAGTTCTATTAACTTCTTTAGAAGACTAAGACCAGACGGCAGGCAAGTGAGAATCCACTCACTTGCCTGCCCCCAAAGCAAAAATCCTTCCTCAATCCAATCAGCATGTTACGATGCCTTAAAAAAAGACTGCAACTTTAAGAATCAGGCCTTGGGACTGAGAAAGGGTTGGAGCCTCCTGCTTTAGCCCTGCCTTCGTCGAAATCGTCACTTAGAAACTCGGCACTGACGGCTGGCTAATATCTTGCTATAGTCTGCATCCAAAGCTTTCCGATTCTTACAGAGGAATAATGAGTGATTTGACGACGCAGTCCCCTTTTGTCCATCTTCACGTCCATAGTGATTACTCCATCATGGATGGTACCCTTCGCATTCAAGACTATGTCAAAAAAGTTAAGAGCATGGGGCATAAGTATGCCGCACTCACAGATCATGGAAATATGTTTGGAGCCATAGATTTTTACGAAGCCTGCAAAAAGTCAGGCATAACTCCCATTGTCGGTTGTGAAATCAACTATCCTGGCGTAGGAATGACGCCAGCGTTAAATGAACTTTTAGATTTAAAGATGCTCACTGGAGGCATCTTTCACTTAGTGCTACTTGCTAAAAACACCCTAGGATATAAAAACCTTTTAAAGATTGTGTCTTCTGGATGGACCGTGGGTCTTAAAAACGACCTCCCCATTGTACCCAACGAGTCCCTTGAAACCTACTCAAGCGACTTGGTCGTTCTCTCTAGCTGCATGATGGGAGAATTTGCCTTTTTAGTTGGTGAAGCAAGAAAGCTGCAACCATCTGGAAGCCTGGACTACGCTTTCGTTGGCGAAGATTTTTTTGGCGAGATAATGGGGGCTCTTCGCTTCCATGTGGAAACCATTTGCCGCCTTTTCGGCAAAGAAAACTACTATATCGAACTTATTGACAACAATCTCAAAGAGCAGAAAAAAATAATTCCCGATTTGATTTCTGCAGCTGAATTTTTTGGCCTAAAAATTGTGGCAACTTGTGACGCTCACTATACAGAAGCGAGCTTTGCCGACACTCACGCCCTCGCCATTTCTGTTAAAAATAGTTTAACAGAAACGGATATTAGGCAGCGATTAAGGGATGCCGAATTTCATGTCTTAAATAACGAGGAAATGCTCCAAAAATTTTCTCATGTACCCACCGCTCTGTCCCATACACTTGAAATTGCTGAAATTTGTTCCCATGTATCCATAGAAATGGACAAATACTATCTCCCAAAATTTGATTTAGGAACGGGAGAAACGTCTGACGCTGCCTTGATTCGACTCTCCAGCGAAGGTTTAAATAAGCGCCTAACAGATTTGGAAAAGATATATGGACCCCAATTTACAAAGGAAAAGCAACAAGAGTATTGGAGCCGTCTTAACTTTGAAAACGAAATGATTATAAAAATGGGATTTCCTGGATACTTTCTTATCGTCCAGGACTTTATCAATTGGGCGAAAATGCAAGATATCCCAGTGGGACCAGGGCGAGGATCCGGCGCCGGCTCGCTTGTCGCCTATGCGCTTCGCATTACAGACCTCGACCCCATACCATACAATCTCATTTTTGAGCGTTTTTTAAATCCTGAACGGGTTTCCATGCCTGACTTTGACGTAGACTTTTGTCAATGGCGAAGAGATGAAGTCATTGCCTATGTAGCACGGAGATATGGATCTGAAAATGTAGCCCAAATTACCACATTCGGTAAGTTATTAGCAAAAGGAGCCGTTAAGGCCATTGGAAGAGCACTTAACGTGGGCTATAGCAAAGTAGATCGATTTACCAAACTGTTTCCAGACGAGCTCAATATCACTCTAGAAAAAGCCCTAATTGATGAGCCAAAACTCAAAGAAGAAATGGAAAAAGATGACTCTATTAGAAGATGTGTTGAAGAAGCACTCAAACTAGAAGGACTTACATCGAACTTGTCAACCCATGCGGCTGGCATAGTGATTTCCGATGGGCCCATGACCAATTATGTTCCTATTTATACGACAGATGGCAAAACTCTTATAACCCAATATGAGATGAAAAAAGCGGAAAAAGTTGGACTCATCAAGTTCGACTTCCTTGGGCTTAAAACATTGACAGTAATTCAAAAAGCCACTGAATTGATACGCCAGCAAATTGACCCTAGTTTCGACATTGCTCATATCCCCTTACAAGACAAAAAAGTATACCAATTGATCTCCTCTGGCTGCACGACTGGAATATTTCAATGTGAATCCGACGGCATGACCAAGTTAATACTTAAGTTACAGCCTTCGTGCTTTGAAGACATCATTGCTCTTGTCGCCCTCTTCCGTCCTGGCCCGCTAGGCTCAGGAATGGTAGATGACTTTGTAGAAAGAAAACATGGTCGACAGGAAATTACTTATCTGCATCCTGATCTAGCTCCTATTTTAAAAGATACTTATGGCATGATCCTCTATCAGGAGCAGGTACAAAAAATCGCCGCCACACTTGCTCAATACAGCTTGGGTGAAGCCGATTTGCTCCGTCGTGCTATGGGGAAAAAAGACAAAGCCGAAATGGAACGCCAAAAAAATCGCTTTATAGAAGGATGCCAGCAAAGCAAGGTCGACCCAAAAATTTCAGGTCAATTGTTCGACCTAATGGAGAAATTTGCAGAATACGGATTTAATAAATCCCACTCTGCCGCCTATGGTCTTGTCGCCTACCAGACAGCCTATATGAAAACTCATTTTACAGAACAATTTATGGCTGCAAGCATGACCTGCGATTTAGACAACACAAAGAAAGTCGCCAGGTACATTGAAGATTCCGTCAAGCTCGGATTTCAAATATTGCCTCCCAGTATTAACCGCTCCTTTACAGACTTTGATGTTCCTAGAAAAAAAACCATCGGCTACGGCCTTTCAGCTATTAAAGGCCTAGGAGAGGCAGGGATTAAGCCTATTTTAGACGATCGCCTTCTTAATGGGCCTTATGCAAGCTTAAGTGATCTTGCACGTAGACTTGATCTTTCTAAAATAGGAAAGAAAACACTAGAAATCCTTATAGAAGTTGGAACATTAGATGAATTTGGTTATTCGCGCAAAGATCTGCTAAATATCCTTGATCAGGTGATCAAATGGAGTTCTGGATGTTTTGCCACAAAAAACAAAGGTCAAATTAGTCTCTTTTCTTTTGCCGAATCCGAACCTATTGAGGCTCCTCAATGGGAAGCTGCCTTGGGTCAACCTAACCCAAAAGTTCGAACTTGGGACTTTGAGGGACTCCTTGCGGAAAAAAAACTATTGGGCATGTTTCTGACAGGCCATCCCATGGAGCTTTATCAGCAAGAGATTAAATTGTTTTCAAATTCAAATTTGCGAGATATGCCCTCTCTCTTGGCAGCTGACGGAAAAGGACCTCGAAAAGTAGAAGTTGCCCTAGTGGTATTCTTGTCAGAACAATTTCAAAGAAGGACTATGAAGGGAAATTTGATGGCATCGCTTCGCCTAGAAGAGGCAGGAACCTCAGTTGAAGCCGTCATGTTTGAGAGAGCGCTTATGGAATCACCTCTCCCTGAATCCAACACGCCCGTCTTGGTGATCGGGCACATGGAAAGAAATTTTGATGGCAATGGAAGCAGACTCTCCATTGAGAGGGTACTTGCCTTATCAGAAGTACGAGCCGCTCGCGTCAAACGAATACATCTACTTTTTAAAAGCCCTCAAAACCAAATTCAAACTGAGGCAAAGAAAAGAATAGAAAGCTTGGCTTCTACTATGCGCCTAAAAAAAGGACCGACTCAAGTACACTTGGCGGCACTCTTTCCCAAAGCTTTGGTGGAATTCAATACTCAAGACATGAAAATTGACCTTGACGATGAAATGATGGCAAAACTTGCTAGCGAAAAAGATCTTGGTCTTCAATTTGAAATGTTCACCCACCCCCTTCATGTCCAAAGCTAATGGCATTATTCCAGAAGCAGAGACCAAGAAAAAAATTTCTTGACGGCTCCTGTTTACTGAGACCAGCCTTTTGATTTTAAAAGATACTTACAATGTCTCCTGTAACACAGCTATCGGCTCTCGAGTGATTGCCAGTGGTTATAGGACAAATGGTCCAGCGCAAATAAATTTTAGGTAAACCATTTCCTTCCTTACGCCTCCCATTAGGCGAAGTGCAAATCGGGCCTAAAAATGCACTTTTAGAATCTGGAAATAAATACAGAATGTATAATTACCTGTTAGTATTGAGCTAATAGATTTTCCTAAGGTGCAAAATCCTTCTGCCGAATAGTCTTCTATGAAAATTGGGGAATCGTTCTCCGATTCATTTTAAAAGATTGGAGCGCAGATGAAAATTAAAATGGGAACCTGTTCGTTGTCGACAGTAGCACTTTTGGTTGCCGCTTGTGGGAGCGCCGACGAAAAAGCCAGAAAAAGCGAAACTATCTCGGCATCTGAAACACTAACTAACAGCGAAATTCAAGGCGATGTATTGACAGATAGCGCAGAGGAAATAACTGACCAACTAGCAAATCTCAATGGAAGCTCTACAAGCTTTGGTCTTTCGGGTTCTAAGTCGATTGAATCAAAAGCAAATACCACGCGCACTTGCGTCGAAGGCGCAGATAACACTGTAACGATTACCCTGGACAAAAGTTTTGAAGGCTCAGCTGGAGGCTCAAGAGTTTCAAAATCCATGTCATTTAAGGACTCACAAACTAGATCTTGGAGTCATCCCACTGTCGCACTTAAGTGTGCCGAGAAACATCTTGATTTCTCGCTCGTTGCCGGCAAGGAGCTTGGTCTTAAAAAAGATGTAAAATATTCGCGCACAAAAAGTTCGACACTCACCAATCCTAAAAAAACAAGGTCCAAATCTGTAGCAAAGGAAGGCACAAGGACAGTAGAATTTCTAGCCAACATAGGCTCACCAGACGCAGATGGCTATAGTTTACACTCAATAAAAATCAATGGATCTTCATCCAAAACCATCAAAACAGACTTGAAAGGCGTTGAGTCCACTCTAACGATAACAAGTAAAACAACCGACCTCTTAGTCGACGAACATAAAAACGACTCTGACTTTTCAACTAAATTGATTAAGTCTGGCACCATGGAAAGCAAGCTGGACAACGGCGTGGAGTTCAAACTCGAGTACAGTCAAGTTAAGTTTGTTAACTCTGAAGAAGAAGACTCTTGCCGTCCCGTGTCTGGAAGCATCGCTGGAACCATTAAAAATTCCGAAACAACAAAAAACTTTACCGTTACATTTGCAGAAGCAGCAGACCCAGAAATCAAAGTTGAAGGAGTCGTTTCTTCAGAAATCCAGATGGACTTCAGTGGATGTGATTTCGGAAAAGTTAAATAGATCTCCTGCCGCTAATCTGCACGAGTCTGATCTTCTTTTGCCGTCAGTGCCTCCGTATATTTTGCAACTCATCCGCGCCTCAACTCTACCAATACTCCTTGGGTGCGGATGAGAACCCAAAAGAATGCTGCACCATCCCTCATTAACCATAGACTCTTTGAACTCATATTGAGAACCTCGGCTTTTATGCAGGAGGTTTTTTCCATTTCATCGATCTGGATTTTAGAGCCTAGCCCAGAAACACCAAACTTTGCCAAAAGCTAGGAATCCATCGCTAATTTTTAAGAGGCAATATTGAAAAGTAAAGATTCTATAGTTATAATACAAGCCTACACCGGATAACGAAGAAATGAAATTCATTGGGAATTAGGTTTTTGCGACATTCTTGTCGCTTCCTACATTCAGCAATCAGGCACGCGTAGGGCCACTTTTTAAGTTTAGAGATGGGAGCAGCCTTGAATAGGAATATTAAAGTCATTAAGTTTAGCGGTGACTCCCTTAAAAACATGGAATCATTCACAAAGGCTGTGCAGATAGTTAGTGACATCAAGAGCCCGGTTTGTATTGTTTTGTCGGGATGCAGAACTTTTAATGAACTCATTTCTAGTTACTGGCAAATTTCTAAAGAACAGCCTCCCTCAACTCCCTTGAGGCCTCAAAGCCTTCATTCAGCTATTATTGACATTTCCAAGACAACCGCAACTCACCTTGGACTATCTGATGCTGCATGCAATTCATTTTATCTTAGTTTAGACCAAAATCTAAGCGCCATGAAGTCTATCAGCAAAGACATAGAAGCAGGAGTTGTACCTCCATTAAGTGAACTCTACACCGCTCTTCACGAGGGGGAAGCCATTTGCGGATTTTTGTTGAAGGCTGCGCTGCTTGATCTAGACATAAGGACCGCCGTCACTCCCTCCTCCAGGATACTCAAACTACAAAGCAAAGGACCTGAATTTATACCTGATCAGCAGCTTTCTGAAAAATCTGCGAAAGCATTTTTAAATCAAAGCATGGAAACACGAGAGGCCATTATTCTATGCGGTTCTTTTGGCGAGATTCATCAAGGCTTGATGAAACTCACGGATCCAAGCTCGGATTTTTTAACGGCGCTTGTCGCAGACTATATGGGGGCAAGCGAAGTTTATATTTATAAAGAAGGCGATGGTTTCACTACTTCAGACCCTAGGCACGTTTTTGACGCTAGGGTTGTACCTGAGTTACATTACCGCGAGGCTCAAGAACTTGGATTCTTTGGCGGAAAAGTCCTACATCCAAAAGTTTTTTTGCCTTTAATACCAAAGTCAATTCCTCTCACCGTTAAAAACATATTTCACCCGGAAAGACCAGGGACTAGAATCAGTTCTCTTTCCAATTTTGAAAGTTTTCCAGTTAAGGCCGTAAGTTTTGTCGAAAACCAGTCTATGCTGACGCTTGAAGGACGGGCTATGCAGGGAGTTCCTGGTACTGCCGCTAAGACTTTTGCTACCATGGCTGAAAATAAGATATCGGTATCCTTTATTTCCCAGACTTCAAGTGAAACCAGCATATGTTTTATTGTACCTGGCAACATCGGACAAAAAGCAAAGCAGCTCTTAGACCTCGCCTTTTCGGAGGAAATCGCCCACCATTTTATAGACGCTGTTCGGCTTGAAGAAAATCTAGCAATTATTGCAATCGTCGGACTGGGAATGAAAGGAACACCCGGGATTGCCGCTAGAGCTTTTCAATCCATTGCCAAAGAAGACATTAGTATTTCTGCCATCGCCCAGGGCTCCTCTGAACTTAACATTTCCATAGTTAGCCCAAATGACATAGCACCCAAAGCCCTTCGCGCTTTACACAGGGAGTATGGACTTGAAAAGCTAAGAGCTATTCCATCCAGAAACCCACAGGTAACCCATCTCTACCTCAATGGATTAGGTCAAATAGGTCAGCAGTTAACTCAGCAACTTGTAGACCAAAGTGATTTCTTGGCCTCAAAATTAAAGCTTAAGTGTCCCATCATAGGCCTCTCCGACACCTCTGGCCAGACGCTTTGTGAAGCAGGATTTTCATCCAAAGCTTTGCTTTCTATACTGCAGCAAAAGTCCACAGGCCTTTCCTTGAAAAAAATCAGCGAGTTTCCTCTTAGTTCAGAATCTTCAGACCTTTGGGGTGGGCCCTGGAACAGAAAAATTTTTGTAGATCTCACCAACAGTGACTCCCTACCTCAAATCAAACAGGCGATGATTTCTGGATTTCACATAGTATTGGCGAACAAAAAACCACTTGCTGCACCCTATGCAGAGTACCGAGACCTGCTAAACTTAGCTGAAACCCATCAAGTTCGCCTTCGCTATGAAGCTACTGTGGGAGCCGGACTGCCAATCTTAGACACACTCGAAAAACTTGCTTCCAGTGGTGATGAGATTATGGAAATTCAGGGTTGTTTTTCAGGCACGCTGGGCTACTTAATGACTCAGCTTGAGGAAAGGATCCCTTTTTCAAAAGCTTTGAAAGAGGCACATGCCAAAGGGTTTACAGAACCCGATCCGCGCGACGACTTGTCGGGCATTGATGTCGCGAGGAAGGCTCTTATTTTAGCAAGATTTATCGGCCTCAAACTCGACCTTTCCGACATCATTTTGACATCCCTTGTACCAGAGGCCCTAAGTCGAAAGACGACACAGGAATTCCTTGCAGAACTACAAACTCTAGATAGTAGCTTTAGCGAAATGATGGCCCGGGCACAGAGCAGGGGTCATACCCTGCGTTACGTCGCTTCTATCTCAAGGGATCACGTTTCCGTAGGTATCAAGGAAGTGCCCCAAAGCTCGTCCCTGGGAAGACTTCGAGGCACTGACAATCAAGTCGCTGTTAGAACGAAAAGGTACTTTGAAAACCCTTTAATTGTAACGGGCCCAGGCGCTGGCGCTGAAGTCACTGCCGCTGGGGTTTTGAACGACATTGTAAGTATCGCCTCGAGCCAAGAAAGGACAAATTCATTATGAATTTTAAAATCACCTCTCCTGCCACGATTGCGAATTTAGGCTCTGGATTTGATGTTCTTGGACTTTGCCTAGAAGGGTTGAATGACTCATTTCTATTTTCAGAATCTGAAAGCTTTGAAATCAAGGTTTTCGGAAAAGATGCAGATTTGGTACCTCTAGATGCAGCACAAAATGCCATCTGTATTGCGTCAAGTGCCTATTTCAAATCCCAGAACTTAAAGGCGGTTGCCTATAGTGTGCTCCTAGAAAGACAGCTCCCCCTTTCAGGCGGCCTGGGCGCTAGCGCTGCGGCTGGTGTTGCGGGAGCTTTAGCAGCTGCCATATTCGCAGGCCACGACATCGAGACCCATCATACTAAAAAAAATATCATCCAGGCAGCCCTTGCCGGAGAAACTGCAGTTGCAGGGCGACATCTGGACAATATCTCTCCGTGCTTTTTAGGTGGACTCACCCTGGTGCAAGATGTCGAAGAATGCCAAATTTACTCCGTTCCTTTTAAAGCCGACATTTGGCTAACCGTGGCGACTCCCAAGGTCAAAGTCATGACCAAGGACGCAAGATTGGTTCTCAATGAAAGCCTCCCCACAAAAAGATGGACGAAACAAATGTCCCATTGCACAACTTTGGCTCTTGCGCTCGCCCTACCCGACTATGAGGCCCTGAAATTTGGTCTCATCGATCCCTTTGCAGAGCCAGAGCGAGCGAGATTCGTCCCCTTATTTTTTGAGGCAAAGTCTATGGCTATGAATACAGGAGCATTAGGATTCTCTTTAAGCGGAAGCGGTCCGACCTGTTTTGCTGTTTCCACTTCCAAAGAAATAGCTCTGAGCATAGAAAATGGATTAAAATCCTTGTGGGGACCCACCATTCAAACCCATGTCTGCCAGCCAAGCCTTAAAGGAGCACAGGTGAGCTATGTCTGATCTAAAACTTAGTTGCCTTGAGTGCCATCTCAAATTTGACTTATTCAAAATTAGATATTTTTGTTCTTGCGGCGGATTGCTTGAGATTGCGCAAAATAGAGCTAGTAGCCCCATCCTAACTGAAAAACTAGACTCCCGCCTAACCAGCAGAAAAGCATCGGACCGAAGTGGCGTCTGGCGATTTAGAGAGGGCTTAATCCCGCTATCTGATTCCACTATTGTAACCCAGAGTGAAGGCTCTACACCTTTACATCGATCCGAGAGATTGGAGAAATGGTCCGGATCCAAGCATCTTTGGCTAAAACATGAGGGGGAAAATCCCACTGGTTCCTTCAAAGATCGAGGAATGACTCTAGCGGTTTCTGTGGCAAAGCATTTAGGACAGAAGGTCCTTGCTTGTGCTTCCACTGGAAATACAAGTTCTTCACTGGCTTCATACGCAGCCCGAGCAGGTTTGAAAAGTGTCGTTTTTTTGCCCTCAGGCAAGGTAAGCCAAGGCAAGTTAAGTCAAACTCTAGCTTATGGAGCCCACGTCTTTTCTGTTAAAGGCGATTTTGATCGGGCCATGGAAATCGTCAAACATCTTGCTGAAGAAGAGCTCGTTTACCTTGTCAACTCCATAAATCCATTTCGAATCGAAGGACAAAAAACCATTATTTGGGAACTTCTTCAGGATCTTGAATGGAATCCACCAGATTGGATCTTAGTCCCAGGAGGCAATCTCGGCAATACCAGTGCCTTTGGAAAAGCAATAGATGAGGCCTTTCACTGGGGTTGGATTAAGAAACGGCCAAAAATCGTTACGATACAAGCCGCAGGCGCATCTCCTTTCTTCAAAAGCTTTCAACAAAACTTTGCCTCAATAGACTCCGTCAAGGCCGAAACCATCGCCACTGCAATTAGCATCGGCAACCCTGTAAATTTCACGAAAGCTCGAAAAGCTATTACCTCTACAGGCGGCCTCGTGGAATATGTAACCGACATTGAAATTATGGAAGCCAAGAGACAAATTGACCTTGCAGGAATCGGATGTGAACCCGCAAGTGCAACTACCTTAGCAGGCCTTAAAAAACTCATCCAAAATAATCAAATCAAGCCAGATGAATCCGCAACTTTGATTCTAACGGGACACCTACTTAAAGACAATGAAGCTTCTAATGATATTCACAAGGTAAGCTTTAAAGAAGTTGAACCTGATATGTCAGTCATTAAAAACGCCTTAAATGAGGTGGCTTAAATGAGGTGGCTTAAATGAGGTATCTTAGTTGAAGCGATTTAAATAAGCTGTCCTAGATGAGACGCCTTAAGGAAAAAATTTTCCTTCTCCAGTTTGCTTTCGAACTTACGTTGTTGCTCGGATGTAGAGCATCCATTCGCAGTTGTAAAAAGTCTGACACAAATTTGGCTTTTATGTCAGAACTGCCCTGGGAATCGGCATTCTCCTCCCTCTTTATGCATTCAAATATCGCATCATTAAAAGAAACGTCGTCACTGATTAGGCGCCCCATCTAACGACACTTCACCAAAAAGTCTCAGAACTTTATGCCAGAACGCAGGGAAACGAGAAAAATTCTAAAAGGATACCCCACTGCACAAATCGAAGCCTTGTCTCGGCATGAGATTGCAATTGCACAAAAAAATGCCATAATAGACAGGCAAGGGGAGATTTAGAGCAAGGATGTCACGTCGAAAAAAAATGATTTACGTTTTAAGCGGAGCATTGCTCGCTTTCTTATTTTGGTTTATTCCTTTT
>CAIMVM010000088.1 GCA_903844895.1 uncultured Pseudomonadota bacterium | reverse complement strand
GCTCAAGGAGGTATTGGGTAGCGATGCTACGCGGAGTGTCAGATGTTTGGAAAAGGACCTTGATTCCCTGCTCACATTCTTTAAGTTCGAGCATTCCCACTGGGTTGCTCTTCGAACAACGAACCCAATAGAGACTATTAATCGCCAGTTTAAGCGCAGAACTAGAGGGATGGACACCATGGGCGAGTCAACACTTGAAAGCGTTCTTGCCTTCGTAGCGCTCAAAATCGAGTTCGGCTGGATGAATCATAAAATAGACGCAAGGATCTACACTAGACATCTAAACAGAAAGGAAAGAAACGTTATAGAGAAAACCATTGAAGAAGTTGGGCTCTTGAACTAGAAATTTAACTCAGACACTAATTTCCCGACGCTCCCCATAATTCAATAGCCTGAAGTATGAATATGTCCTCAGAAGACACCTAGCGAATTCCGCTACATGAAACTTACGCAAACTTGCGCATAACAAGTTGACTGTTCATTTCCCAATTCTTCGATGCTGGTTGAACTATTGGCAAGTCTCCAAAAATTCAGAGCCGTCATCTCCCTGGGTGTGTATTCGGGACTAGCTGGCCCTATTTTTACCAAATTTCTTAAGTCCTATGATGCATTTACGTTTCTATCAATTAAAATCCTCCAAATTATGGGTAAGTAAGAAGAGCACATTTCAAATCCAGATCTGCTTTCGTCCATGAAAACTTGTGGTTTTTAAGCATTTCAAAAGCGTTTAGATCTGATGTTGCAATACTTTTATACTGGCTCGAGTGGTAGCTTGACATAAAAAATTCGTTTGAAAACTGCAACCGGCAATAGCCGTGCATATGTATAGTTATTCCGTCAAGTGTTTTTTATGTTCCTTTGAGATCTTTCTTCCCGTAAAGGCTTGCAGAAAAAACATGGATGGTTTCTAGAATATCAAAATGGGTGAATCTGTTTATCTGATAGGTTTCTATCCAGTTTTACCCCAGTTGGTGCCCTCGTGATTACAGGCAGATACAAGACGGATGATCAAGTTTGAGCAAGATTTTGACTTAGTGTTTCAGCCCCTGGGCACACAGCGGCGCCACCGCAAGCCATAGGTTTGTGAAAGCTCACCATCAATGGAATCAGCAGCAATAAAACCTCCACTTCCTGGTCGTGCTTTTACCACAAGTCCGGTGCGAATTGAGAGTCGATGATTCTTTTTCTCACACGGGGACCAGGGGTTTCGATTGCTTAAAGTCAAGTCCGTCGAAAGAATGAAATTGTCATGGAATGGACCTGCTATGCGCAGGGCATCGACATCAGCAAGAACGCCATCAAAGGCAAACGCGGCTCTTTGTCGAACGACTGCTCCTGGTTCAACCATGGCAAAACCACGAATATCAAAACGCGCGATAGAAAAACTCCAACCAGGTTCTGATGTAACCTGCAATACCGTGTTACAAACTTTCTTCACGTTTTCTGGCCCTGTCGTGGCGCGCACTTCTGCCATATAGTTTGAAAAACTCATTGTAAATGCTTTTCTATCAGGAGCCACGTTGATGGCGACAGAGTTGGGATCGCAGCCGTCTCCTCTTACGAGAAAACCTCCAATGGCAAACTCTTGGGCTAATGCAATTTGGGGTTCGAGAAACAGAAGTAACAAGATTAAATAGTTCATGATGTGACCCTCCTCACGAGAAATATGCACATAGTGTGCCATCTCGCAAAAAGGCTCAATTTACGGAAAAATGCGTCGATTTGGCGCCTAAGGGTACAAGAAAGAACGTTTTAAGACAAAATGATACCACGCCGGTGCAAAAGAATGGGAATCTGTTTCGGGGGCTCAGGCAGATAAAACGTGTTTTAACTCACTTGAGTTCCTGGCCTAGGCGATCACGGTCAGCATTCATGGCAGACGTATAAAGATCTTTAAATTTCTGGATAAACTCGATCCTATTATAATTGTAGGCTAAAGTGTGGATGCCCTTTTCAAAAAAGACAATCCTCTTGTCCAAGTCTTTCGGCAATCGATCGAAATAGGCTAATGCATCTTCCTTAGAAATAAAAGGATCATCTGCCACATTGACAATTAAAGTTGGCGTTGCAAATTGGGGAAGCGCCTCATTTGCGTCGCATACATTTAAATCAAGTCCATCCTTCCAAGATCGCATTGTCAGCGCTAAAAAAGTTATCGGCCTTGCGAAGCTAGGAACCGTTGATATTACATTGCCGATGGGGGCCTCTAAAACAATGGCTTTAACACCCAAAGCGCGAATTTCTTTTTCTGCACGCGCCACAGCCATGGTTCCCATGGAGACGGCTGTGACAAAAATTGGAGCTTTGGGATACATGTCGCGAAGGCGCTTAACAACGGCAACTACATCATGGGATTCTCTACATCCCCAGAAGGCGCCATTCCCATCATTTGAGGATTCGCCGTGGTTTGAAAGATCCATACCGACAAGTCTTAATTTTAAGAAATTAGCAGAATTAATATATCTTGCCGCAGAAAGCCAATCTCCGGTAATCCCATGTACATGCAACCAAATGGGCGCTTCCTCAGATAGAGGCGCGCTTCTTTGATCCTGGAGGTGCTTAAAGTGAATCTCCAAACCATTAGCGGAAGAGACAAAAAAGTCTTCTCCCGGATGGGTTAATGCCTCTTCGCAGCTTGGATATAAGGTGTCTCCTTCACCATACTGAAACTCAAATTGAGTATGCCAAGTACGACATATAGGCTTATGAACCGATTGATGAACCTTGCCGTCATCGCCAGGTATATGACGGTAGCGCAGTACCTGTTCCATAAAATAAACCGAGCCTAGGACAAATATGAAAAGGGAAATAAGACTCAAAGTGATTTTAGATTTTACCTTCAACCGACAATCTCCTTAATGGCATAAAGTTGGACCTCGAGATCCCTGATTTGGCCGAGCCAATAATCATGAGTTCCAAAGTGAGGGAAAGACCTCGGGAACGCTGGGTCAGACCAACGTTTGGCGATCCAAGTGCTATAGTACACATATCTAAGAAACCTTAAAACTTCAACAATCTTTAACTGCCCACGATCGATGCGAGCCATATCTTCATAGCCCTGAAGAAGCCACTTCATTTGCTGACTTCCATACTCATCTGTTCCCGAGACTAAAAGCCACAAGTCTTGAATCTGAGGCGCAACTACCATATCGTCAAAATCAACAAAAAAAAGCCCGCCCGTACCTAATAGAATATTGCCAAGATGGCAATCACCATGGATAGCCTGAAGCTCGATACCGGCATACAATTCTTTTGAAAGTTCGATAGCCTCGGCGGCGATATCAAGATAGCGATTCTCTAATTCTATGGGAATTACCGACTGATGATAGAGCCAATCGATATTGTCTGTGCCATAGGTCTTTGGAGTAAGTTCCAGTCGATGCTTGGGGGCAAGAGATTTTCCTACGACATGCATTCTTGCAATCAAGCGCCCCACCTTACGATAGTCATCCTGGCTCAATTCATCGGGACTCCTTCCTCCAATTCGGGGAAAGACTACGGCTAAAATTCCCGATTCAGGATCCCTCTCAATGGTTCTCCCACTTTCAAATAGAAGAGGCGACGCAACGGGGACTTCATTGGCTATCAAAGCTTGAAGAAATCCATGCTCTTCCTCAACACTCTCTAGGCTCCACCTCCCCGGTCTTAGAAATTTGATCACTCTAAAGTGATCATACTTAGTGGTGGGATTTTCACATTCAACTTCCACTTCAAATACGCGATTCTCCATGCTGTTTAGTTGCAAGACGCGCCCCGTGGCCTTAACGCCTGTGCGTTCGACCATCGCTAATACCCTATCGGGTGTAATTTCAAGAAAGGAATGTGTAGATAAAGTAGACTGAGTCATAAAGTGCTCCCAGAATTAGTGTAAATCGAAATGCCTCGAGTTGAAATTGAAGATTTCTTTAGTCGTCGATTATTTGAAAATTTTCTTCAGTCTGAGATGAAAAAACTCCCGCCAATGGGCCTTAATACGGAAATGATAGATACCATTTCCAAGCAAATCACTAATGCTGATCCCTGTTTAGGATGCGTTTTTGACGCTCCAACAACGACGCTGATTTTCCAGTTTTGAGTAATCCACTAGTGATTTAGAATGGCGGTAGGATGAGCATATACAGGCTCTGCCGAGGCTTTTGGCGCGATATAGATTTTGGTCAGCTTCCTTAATAAGTTCGAGGGCTTCTTTGACTTCTAATTTGGAAGGTCCAAACGTAGAAACTCCAATTGACGCCGTGACCGTGGCTTCAAAGTGATCCATGGCAAATAGTTTCTGGGAAATAGCTTTTTCAAGTTTCTGGGCCACTCGCCAGGCTCCCTCGTCGTTTGTGTGCGGAAGAAGGATAATGTATTCGTCACCCCCAAATCGCGCTCCAAAATCTTGGGTACGTAGGACTTCAAAGACAATTTTTCCAATTTCTGCTAATACATGACTGCCCATCAGGTGGTTCGAATGGTCATTTACATTTTTAAAGAAATCCAAATCAAACATGATCAAGCTTAACTGTAAATCATGGCGTTTGCTTCTAGAGAACTCTTGGGCAAGACGACTCTTAAAACTCCTCATATTGAGCAAGCCTGTCAAATCGTCGACTTCCGAAAGAACCCTTAACTTTTGATTCATTTCGAGCAATTCGCGATTCGAGCGCAAAATGGTTTGATGCATATTTTTAATTCTGAGCGCGCACCTAACCCGCGACGGAAGTTCCAATTGAGCGTTTTTTTTGGAGCAAAAGTCATCTCCGCCAGCGTCTAAACAGAGACTCACTTCCTGAGGGGCATCGTCCCCTGATAGAAAAATAATCGCAACATAGTTGCCATCTTTTGCTAGACGACGAATACGCCGGCAAACCTCATGCCCATTCATCTGGGGCATATTCACATCGAGTAGAATCAGGTCCGGATGGATCGATTCAAGACAATTCAATCCTTCTTCACCGGAATTGGCATAAAAAAAACTCATCTTTGCACCTGGCGCTGGCGGATTCTCCTCCAATATCATTTGGAAGATTTCATGCAAATCAGGTGAATCATCAACAATTAGAATTTTTAAGCCGGTTGACTCCATAGCCTCACTTTCCGAAAGACTCCCCTAGAGGGACTCACTTCGTATCGGTGCCCAGTTTTTAACCTTAAGAGCAATTTGAGGAGGTACCCTTTTACTCTTAGTTACCTGAGTTCAAGTCTCCTGCTCCGCCCTTGAAGCCTTAAGAAATCCCAGGAGTATCAGGCGGTTACTTAATAGCTTTTTCCTATCGATTGGTTTTTATAATCAATTTTACTTTATGTCGCTAAAAGGCGATACTCTCTTCATAGGTTGGAGGATTAGCCCTCCCCAAAAACAAACATTTAGGAGAATGCTATGTCAAGTATCATCAATTCCAAGCTTCCAGAATTCAAAGTTCAGGCTTACCACAATGAACAGTTCAAAACCGTCACCAATAAAGACCTAGCAGGCAAATGGTCGATCCTATTTTTCTACCCTGCTGATTTTACATTTGTTTGTCCTACTGAACTAGGTGATATGGCAGATAAATATGAAGAATTTAAAAAGCTTGGTGTGGAAATCTATTCGATTTCTACGGACACCCACTTCGTTCACAAAGCTTGGCACGACACTTCCGAAACCATAAAGAAAATCAAGTACCCTATGCTTGCTGACCCGACGGGAACTCTCACTAGGGCATTTGGAGTTCATATTGAAGAGGAAGGTCTTGCTTATCGAGGCACTTTTCTAGTGAATCCTGAAGGTCACATCAAGCTCGCAGAAATCAATGATAATGGCATTGGCAGAAATGCCGAGGAAACCTTAAGAAAGACTACGGCAGCTATTTTTGTCGCCAATCACCCCAATGATGTTTGCCCTGCTAAATGGCAACCAGGAAAAGAAACTCTTAAGCCAGGCCTGAATCTTGTAGGAAAAATCTAAGAGATATCATTAGATTTTCAAAGCCCTCAGAAAGCATTTTAGGGTCAGTTGCACCGCACTACAAAAACAGGAGGATACTATGTTAGATTCATCCACATCTCAGCAACTTAAAGAAGTCTTGGCTGGACTTAAAGCCAAAATAACACTCCAAGTAAATGAGTCGGAACATCCCTTGCAGGCGGAACTTTTAGAGCTACTTTCAGACGTAGCTAACGCGTCGCCTCAAATCACCGTAGAACGTGAATCTAGCATAGCCCCTGTACCTACGTTCCGAATCCTAAAGAATGAGATACGCACAGGTATTGAGTTTCGAGGAATCCCTAACGGACACGAGTTTACTTCTTTCATTCTTGCTATTTTAAATACTGATGGTACAGGCAAACTCCCAGATGAACTCCTTCAACGCCGCATTAAAAACATCAAAGGACCTGTGAAGATTTCGACCTATATTTCTCTTACATGCGAAGTCTGTCCTGAAATCGTTCAATCTATAAATCAAATCGCTTTGTTTGGTGAAGATATTATCCATGAAATGGTAGACGGAGGATTGGTCGAGGACGAAGTAAAACGTCTGAAAGTCGCCGGGGTGCCTGCCGTTTTTATAGAAGGCAAACTCATTCATTCGGGTCGAGCCAGCTTTTTAGAATTAGTAGAAAAGCTCGAGCTTCACTTGGGAAAAAAAGAGCAAGCTCAAATAGCAGATCATGGCCAATTTGACGTCGCCGTAGTCGGTGCAGGCCCCGCAGGAGTGAGCGCCGCCATTTATTCCGCGAGAAAAGGACTAAAAACCATCCTAATCGCCGAAAAAATTGGCGGACAAGTAGCAGACACCAAGGGAATCGAAAATCTTATCTCAGTATCCTATACCGAGGGAGCTGAACTCACCGCTAAACTTTCTGATCATATGAAAAACTACCCGATTCAAGTACTTGAAAATCGTCGCGTCGAATCCATATCTGAAGCAGATCATTCCATCACTCTGACGTCTTCAGAGGTCCTTAAAGCTTCGTCTATTATTATTGCTACTGGAGCTCAGTGGAGACAGCTAGGAGTGCCAGGAGAAAAGGAATATATCGGCCGCGGGGTCGCCTTTTGTCCGCACTGTGATGGCCCCTACTTTAAAGATAAAAAAGTTGCTGTGATTGGCGGAGGAAATTCAGGAGTTGAAGCTGCCATTGACTTGAGTGGTATTTGCCGAGAGGTTGTTTTATTCGAGTATATGGACGCTCTCAAGGCCGACAAAGTTTTAGTCGATAAACTAAAATCTATTCCTAATGTCATGATTCGGACCCAGGTTAAAATCGATTCGGTGGAAGGTAACGGACACCATGTAACTGCATTGATCTATGAAGAACGCATCTCTGGCGCAAAGGAAAAAGAAGTTCTAGATGGAATATTTGTCCAAATAGGGCTTTCCCCCAACAGCTCCTTTGTTAAGAACCTGGTAGAACTTAACCCTGCTGGCGAGATCGTTGTAGACCCCAAAGGACGCACAAACAAAAAAGGCATTTATGCAGCAGGTGATGTTTCTACCTCACCATTCAAGCAAATCATCATCGCCATGGGAGATGGAGCCAAAGTAGCTCTCACCGCCTTTGAAGACAGAATGAGAGCTTAAAGGCAGCATAGAAGTACAGGTTCCAACTATCGGAGCTCGCGACGCAATATTTTTCCTACGTTCGTCTTAGGAAGATCGTGACGGAATTCGACAAATTTAGGAACCTTATAGCCCGTTAAATGTTCCCGGCAATGAGCGATTACCTCTTCTTCAGTCAAATTTTCTTGTCTCTTCACGACAAAGACTTTTACAACTTCACCAGACTTTTCATTGGCAACACCAACCGCTGCCACTTCTAAAACCTTGGAGTGTAGAGCCACTACATCTTCAATTTCATTGGGATAGACATTAAAACCTGAAACCAAAATCATGTCTTTCTTTCGATCTACGATTCGTAAAAGGCCCTCTTCATCACAACTAGCGATGTCTCCCGTTTTTAACCATCCGTCGGCTGTCATAACTTTCGCTGTCTCATCTGGCCGATTCCAATAGCCCGCCATTACCTGCGGGCCTCGAATGCACAACTCACCAGCTTGACCCTGGGGGACTTCTTTTTCTTGATCGTCAAGAATACGAACATCGGTGGAGCTAATGGGTAGACCGATGGCTCCAGTAAATGACGAGGAATTCATGGGATTAATGGCTACAGCAGGTGACGTTTCTGTAAGTCCATAAGCTTGAATTAAAACTACCCCAGTAGTCTTATGCCATTTATCAGCCACAGCTTTTTGGACTGCCATACCGCCACCAAGCGCGAGTTTAAAACTAGAAAAGTCTAGCGTAGCAAATTCACTGTTATTCATGAGGGCATTGAACAATGTATTGATCCCCGTAAAGGCCGAAAAACGGTGTTTGCGAAGTTCTTTGATAAATCCGGGAATATCTCGAGGATTTGTAATTAAAATATTTTTTCCACCAATAGCCATGAAAAGGAGACAATTAGCAGTAAGGGAAAATATATGGTACAGCGGAAGAGCAGTTATGACAATTTCTCGCCCATCTCCCATTATCGGATGAACCCAAGCACCTGCTTGCAGCACATTGGCAACAATGTTTCCGTGGGTCAACATAGCACCTTTAGAAACCCCTGTTGTTCCACCCGTATACTGCAAGAATGCGATATCCTCATGATTCAATTTAGCTGGGATAAAATCTTTTCTTGCTCCCATTGACAGGGCATCTCTCAGCCTAATACTTTGATCAAGTTCAAATGGTGGTACCATCTTTTTTACGTTTCTAATAACAAAGTCGAGAATATTTCTCTTAAATAAAGAGTGCATTTCACCGATTGACGTCAGAACTACATGCTTTACTTTAGTTTTCTTAATGACGGACTGAAGGGTATGAGCAAAGTTTTCTAATATAACGATAGTTTCAGCACCAGAATCGACGAGTTGATGCTCGAGCTCTCTTGGGGTATATAGTGGATTCACATTAACCACAATCATTCCAGCTTTCAAGGCACCAAACAAGGCTATGGGATATTGCAACAGATTCGGCATCATAATTGCCACTCTGCTGCCTTTTACTAACTTAAGATCATTTGTCAAATACGAACCAAACTGGGTGGCATAAGAATGCAAGTCCTCATAGGAGATACTTGTGCCCATACAATAAAATGACGGGGCTGACTGATAGCGCCTACATGACACATCAAAAATCTCCGCAACGGAGGCATAAGTAGAAAGATTGATTTCATGTGGCACACCGGGTTGATAATGCTTAAGCCAAGGCTTGGTTGTCATAAAAAAGTCCGCCATTCCATAAAAGTTAATATATAAAAGTTAATATCCTTTATCTTAACACACAATTACCAAAATAGGATCGCTAAAGCCCTGCCAAGTGAATTCGAGCCACCTGTCCCCAAAGGATCCTGTCTGCACAAAAATACTCATTCAGCACAACATTTAAGCAAATTTCCGTCACGGAATTTTCCTTACTCACACGAAACAGAAAGACCCTATAAACAGATCCTCACTGCCTGCAACTCTAAAAAGCCACCTAAGCGCAAACCTAGACAGGGTATAGTTTTTAGTTCTGGACGCGTTCAGGCTTTATCTTAGGCCAGAGCCCAAAAAGCACGAGGAATAAATTCAAAAAACCTTGCTCAGGGTATGGATTCAAACCGCCCCGTTTGTCTATTTTTTCGAACACGGTTCCAAGGAAAGCATCGGCCATTCATGGTAATGTAAACACCTGTGGGTAGAGATTGAACAAAACCAATGGACGCCCCTAAATTAAAAGGCCCATCTGAATTGGCGAATCTATAAGGAATCATGGCTCCGGTCAAAACAATGGTCTTATTTAACTGAGCCGCACCCAAGGTCTTGGCAGTGTCTTCCATTGTATCGGTACCGTGGGTAATAATAACTTTAGATTCTGCGCAATCACTGCAGGCTTTCAAAATTGTACTACGATGATCATCGGTCATATGAAGACTATCAAGCATCATAAGTTTTTCCACCCTCACAGGCAAATCACTACGCCCTATCGCTAGCATTTCAGGAATATGAGTGTCCCTAAAAAAGAGCTCACCAGCTAATTCATTATACTCTTTATCAAAAGTTCCCCCTGTCACTATAATTCGAATCACCGGTGCCGCCTCTCTCATTACAGTCAATTACAGTTAAAGCCATTTTTATAGCAAATTGATATCTTAGCTCAATAGTATCCCCTGGCCTCTAGCCAACATAACAAGACGGCTCGCCTTTGACAATTGAAGATGTCAATCCGCAGATGAGTCCCATCCTAAAGAGACGTTTTTTAAGCAAGAAAAGCTCTTGGAATGCATGCGAATCAGGTACTATCTGGAGTATTTTCCTGCGTCAGCACACTTAAAGTCCATGTAGACTCATGCTGCTTGGCATGGGAAGGAACCCTAATTTCCACGC
Source organism: uncultured Pseudomonadota bacterium (assembly GCA_903844895.1). GTDB lineage: Bacteria > Bdellovibrionota_B > Oligoflexia > Oligoflexales > CAIMVM01 > CAIMVM01. Next base: position 37,415 of record CAIMVM010000088.1, on the reverse strand, counting down.
CCTGCTTTAGCCCTGTCTTTTTTAAGGCGTCCTCGCCATCTGTCGGTTTTGAACTTCAAAGAAAAACAATAATCAACTTCTAGTCCTAAGAAGGATTAGGCAAGAATTTTCTTGAGGTTGGCTGCTAATGTCTCTAAAAGGTCTCTAAAAGGTCTCTAAAAGGAGTTTAATAAGTCTCCCGCAAAATCAGGAGACGTTTTGCTTTACTATCTCATCACGGTTAATAGTGCCTCGCGACTTAAAGGCAACTTTCGAAAGTTTATCAGAAATTGCTGAAGTGTCAGACTGCGCTTCTAAAATCCCAAAAGAGCTTAACTCTCCAGCCTGAATCTTAAGGTTGGAAGCATATTGATGCATGCGACTATCGATTTCAGAATGGGAAAGATTTACTACCTTAGAAACTTCGTTTAGCTTCAGGGGAATATTTTGTTCTTGGGCCATGACAGCCCTCACTTTGAGTGACTTCACACGGGGCCGCAAATTGGAGTCAGCGCCCTTTTCCGCCTCCGTCAAGGCAGTAACGCATCCGCTTAGGTCAGATGCTCTTGCGAGCGCCAATGCTTTATTATAGAAAACAATCGCTTGCAAATCGAGTCGGTCGGGCGGAATCGCCGCACTGGTCTGATCATAAATGGCTATACTTTCAGCATGTTTACCGCTAACCGATAATGAAACGGCCCTGCTATTCATGAAAGAAATAATATTTCGAGGCGCATGGAACCCTGACATCAGTTCTTTTGCTTTTTCAGGCTTGCCTGACAACATTTCTTGCTTCAGGCGAGCCGACTTCACCTCATCACTGTTTGGATCGATTGCGGCAGCACTTTCGATCGCCCCAGTGGCTTTTTTCATCTCCCCTGTTTCCAAATGTCCTTCTGCCAGCATACAAAGTCGCTGAATGTTTCCAGGAGCCATTGTATTTGCGACATCCAAACAACGAATTGCCGCATCGAACTCGCGAAGCTTCATAAGGGCTTTAGCAAGTAGAGACAAAATAAATATGGTTGCCTCACCCTCCGACAATGCCTGTAAACAAAACTCTTTACACTGCTCAAAATTCTTCTCGGCATAGGAAATTTGAGCGGACAACTCAAGAATACAACCCTGTTCAATCGCTCCTAAGCCTCTTAAGTGAGACAACTCTTTTGATGCATCTGAAATTCGACCCGTAAAAATTAAATTACGTAGATTCTTAACCAATAGCTTAGGATCTTTGGTTATTTTTGCTTCCTGAAGTGACCAAGAAACCTTTGCAACCCAAGCTTCTTTGGTCAAAGGCTTTTTAAGAAGTCCATAGACAAAATACTCATCCAATACTACGAGATCTTCTTCATCGAGATCCGTACTCATGACTAAAATGGGAGATAAATTCGTCTGCCCGTTGGTTAACCTTTGAAGGAAGGCACCTCCGGACATTTCTGTAAGATTCCATTCCATCAAAATAATGTCAAAGCTCTGGCTCGAAAAGCACTCGAGAGCTTCCGCAGCAGACGTAAAAGCAAGAATATTAGAGGCGCCAAGTTCTTCGAAGCCTTTTTTTAACATGTCGACCACAGCCGCGTCAGGATCTAAAATACCGACTTGACTAATTCCCAACACATTTACTTGTTCTAGCGAGGCAAGGTTGTCTGCCCCCCCCCAGTCCTCTTGAAGTGAGGGATCAAGTAGTATTGCTTTCTTTGCAAATACGGCAGCTTCAGAATCCTCTTCTTTTTTCTGTAATAAAAGTGCGAGATCCATCAAAATTCTCGCATCAGCATGGCGATAATCCAAAATTTTGCGATAATATTGCTCCAACCGATCGGGAAAGTCCGCAAGTTTAGGCACAATACCTACACTTGAAATGGAGAGTTCATTGTATTCTAGCTTTTCCCAACGTTCGAACATGCCATTTAGAGCTTTTTCCATCTCTTCTTTTGTGGAACCCCAAGATGCGATTAGGTCAAGAAGCCCCCTCCCAAACGCAGGCAATGCATATTCAGATTCATTCTCATCTAAAAATAAGACCATATAAGTATTTCTGAGCTGATAATTGTCAAGAATCACTTCAAGAACTTGAAGGCCATTAACTTCTTCAGAAATCGACAACGTCCCTAGAATAAGATCGACTTTCTCTGCTTCCATTTGACTTAGGCAAGCAGAATAGTCTGCAAAAAGAACACATTTTTCAAAACCCAAGGACTTAAGGGAGGATTTTATTAGCAGCCTTATTACTTGTGTGGGATGGACAATCGCAATGGAGGCTGTCCTATTCATAATGGAATTCATATAGCATCCTTCCGTGAGGTATACTTTTGAATTTGAGACAAAAGATCATCATAATTGACTGGCTTGACTAAATAATATACGGCACCTAGTTCGCGTCCTTTAGTCACAAGATCAGCACTTGCAAACCCCGTGCATAAAAACTTTGGGACCCCCACCATAAGTTTCATCTCGTCAAGTTTTTTTAGAATCTGTAGCCCGTTATATCCAGGAAGTTTCAAATCCAAAATCATGAGCGAGATTTCACTACAACTATTGATTTTCACCAAAGCTTCTTTAAAATTGTGCGCAACCAAAGTCTTAAAGTTATGCCTCATAAGAAATTCAGAGTATATTTCTGTCAACTCTACTTCATCGTCGACGATCAAGACGGTTGGGGCATACTGAAGCTTCGGCAACGATATATTTTTACTCAGTTTTTTGGCGAGCCAATTACCTTCGGCTGTTGCCGCCTGCAAAAGCTCCACGGCATCGGGTTGATGTGTAATATGAGCAGCTAGGGCTAAACCTAACTTTTTAGAACTCGCATTTGAGAAGCCTGTCACTCGATCACCTTAAAAACAGTATGTTTATAGACTGCAAATACTCGCGGGAGTGCTGTTCACTAGATTCCTCCATTATATTTTAGAATAGATTTAAGATAAAGTTTTGGCCCTTAGATTCTTCCAGACTGCATTTTAGAAGACTCAAATGGCATCCTTCATTTTGTTTTTGTCTTTCCAAAAAGTGCGGCTTTATTCGCTAAATTAATCGAATGTTGCATAAAATCTCTTACCGCGCTCAGCCAACCCTTCTGAATGAAACCTAGTATTAATTTGGCCCTATCGCCCATCAGGATCTTGGCACCAACTCATGAAATGCTGCATTTTTGCCGAAGAACTGACTACAAAAGGATGGGAACTGTGTATTTAATCTTGGTCTTTATTTTTAGCTTTTTTACAGCTCATATAGCTAGGGGACAGTTTTTGTCTAATGAGCCCCTCTATCAAGACCCTTTTGATAATGCTGCTGGGGGTGCCTCCATTACTATGGCTTCACGGGAAGGGCTCATGTTTTCAAATCCCGCCTTAATTCCTTTTGGGGGGAAAATAGTTAGATGGGTTGGGACCAAATTTAATTTGATGGGTCCTAGAAATTCGCTTCTTTACGCCTATAAAGCAAAAAGCGAAGGCTGCTCGGCCACCACAGGCGCAATGAATGGACTTCTAGGGGGAAATTCAGCCTGCCAAGAATCTACTCAAGACTTAAATGCTTTGATGGGAAAGAACACTGGATTTGGCGTTTCCACAACTCTGTCGGGAATATTGAATAATTTTGCGGGCTCACTTGTTTTGGGTCAAGGCGTTGACATCAAGGTAAGAAGAGCCGGTGACCCTGAAACAGGGATGGGTCTGCCACAACTCGTGTTGCGGGCTGAATCCGCCAACGCACTTGCCCTTTCTACTGCGACAAGAATTCCCTACTCACCTCTTTCATTTGGGCTTACTGCTAAGTACATGGCACTTCTCGATACGAAAATCGCCTTGGGCACAGAGCTTGCTAGCGACAAATCCGCACTCAAATCACAAACTGACCAAATAAGATCAGGAATCGCTAAAGGGACAGGCGTCGATGCGGGAAGTCTGTGGTTTACACAAGGTAAATGGATCGACTTTCGCCTCGGGATCACCGTTCAAGATATTGGCAATGCGGTCCTCAAATCGATTGGCACTCCCTGTGACCCCACAGACCCTGACTGCCACTCCAAACAACCGATTCGCTATCAAACCATGAACTCTGGCGTGGGATTAACTTTTCACAATAGTACGGACATGATCCATTTTGCCTTAGATTACCGCGACATTAATAATGCCTATAATGAGCCCATGTTTAAACGAATTTACGCAGGTACCAAGATTACACTTCGAAACTCCTTAGGGCTGGCATTTGGAATGCACCATGGATACCCCAGCTACGGAGTAGAGCTTGATGCCTTTATTTTTAAACTTTCTCTTTCCACCTGGCAAAAAGTCTATGGAGTAGACCCCAAAGGCGACATTAGAAAGTACTTCATGTTTTCCATCTCTTCCGGTTTTAGTTTGTAGGATAAAAATGAAAAACATTTCATACATTTTAATTTTTCTAGCGGGATGTGGGCTCGACAACTGCCTCTACACAACGGAATGCCGTTCTGTCAAACCTGTCCTTGAGTCTTGTCCTACTCTTAGTGCAAAACAAGTGAAACGATTTACGGAAGAAGCGGTAAATGCCTTAGATAAAGAAGACTACTCAACTGCGATCGAACTTTTAGACTGCTTGATTGTTCAAGATGGAACTAACTATCGCAACTTTGCTCGACGAGGCTTCGCCTATGCAGGAAGAACCGCTCGATACGCTCCCATCACTCTCCTCGCAAACATCAGCAAACCCACGTTCCTTGACAGCCTAAAAGCAGAATTAGCATCCTTAGCACCAACTACCTTAGAGGAAAGTGCCACCTTGTTTCAAGTTGGCCAAGATTTGGAAAAAGCTTCCTCGGATTTGATCACCGCTCTTTCTCTGATGCCAGATCCCAGTTCCTACAAAACCATTCGTTGGCTCGCTATTCTGTATTCTGGGATTGGATCTGCCTACACCCTAAATAGCCACCGTCTTTTCGCATCGTCAAATATTTTGGACCCTGACCTGATCTTATTGATTGATTCTGGTAGAGGACAGACGGTGTCTGACACTCTTGCAGCTTCTCAAGCTTTAGCGACCAGTTACGCAACGGACCCTGATTCGGTTACAGCAGGCCTCTCAGTCGTCGTAGGCGCCATCCTTTTAGGGCTCAACTACCCGACCTATCTTGTTTCCGTTAGCACAAGTGGAGTCAATCAGGGCCTTGTAGATTTTTTACAGCTCTAGCGGCTGATCTAATTCAGGATGAGACACTTTGTCGATGCCATCTGGAAAGTATCTATCAATAAACCCACATCGCCCTTTGGGAAGCCATGAAGGTGGGGAATAATAAGACTCAGCAATAACCCTCAAAACTTCATCTCTATATTTTTCAAAATGAAAGCCTTTCCCTAAAACGAGCGTCAATTGTGTACCTTGATATGACTTATTGACCACCTCGAATGAATCAAAAAAAGCACCGTACCGATCCGCCACACCGGAATCAATGTAAAGTGCTAAATCTTTGCCTGCCAAAGGAGCAATATCATTCCGGGTATCGCATTGCCGTCCATAAACGCCCGTCGCAAAAAGAGTCGTCAATTTCTTATGACAAACATGCTCAAATATGGCTGATGGCGGATATCCAGTCACTACCAGTTCAAAGCCTCCTGGCACCATGCTATCCAGAGCCTGACAAAGCTCTTGCGGGTGGACACTATAGAGATAAGCATTTCTTTGTAACTGGGTAGTCGCCAAATTATAGCGTTCTATAAGCTCATCTGCATATTTTGTTACAAAAAAGGCAGCGCCACCCAAAATGAGCCCATAGATCATGCTGAGCTTTGACAGCCTCTTCAAGTAGCTGTATGGCAGATAACTTATAGCAACATAGCTAGGAATCACAAAGACCAGCAGCCAATGTATGCCTACCACTCGTTTCAAACTCATAACCGCAAACAAACCCAAAGGAGCAAATGCCAACCAAAGCCAACTCATACTCATTTTAGCGCGAAGGCTCCAGACCTTAATGATTGCCACAACCATCCACGGCGACAATAGAAGCATTAGCGATACTATATAGAGATCAGGTCTCCCCTCACCTTGGGTAATTTGTCTGTTTAACAAATTGAACATTATATTGTTCCAGCAGTTTTGGTGATTCCAAAGAAGATTCAAAACTACGGAAGGCAATACACCGGCGGTCAATAGCAATAAGAAACCAGGAAGTCGCCGGCGATGGGCCATCAAGAGGCTAACGACATACCCTACCCCGATCACTACAGCCAAATATTTAGACAAAAAGCTAAGACCTAGGAAAAATCCGCACAAAACGCCCCATAAATGTCTTTCATCTTTTTTCCAACGATCGAAAAAATAGTAGGAAATGACGCCAAAAAAGACCAAACACGTATCATTCAACATGGGGACTAGAAATAGAGAGCTAGGAGATACCCACCAAATAAAAGCTGCGATTTTTCCTCGCCCCGGATCCGATGCCGCTTTATAAATAAAAAATGCGACAGCCAAGGTGGTAGCTAATGAAAACAAGCGAAAAAATCGAAAATCATCGATGCCCTGCGACATCAAGTGATTTATCCAGCCCACCATGGGAGTATGATCGTAATACCCCGCAGACAAATCATGGCCCCACTGCACAAAATAGGCTTCGTCACCCGTAAAGGGGAACCCAAAGAGCAAAAATATCTTTAAGATAAGGATGAGAATGGCACCAAAAAGTAAAAACTTCTCAGAGCGCCTAAATTGATTCAAATTGGAGGTAATAGATTTATCCCCTTCATAAAGCCTTAACTATTCTAACTGCTCTAAAAAACTTTGGTAATTAAAATAATGGCTAAACCTAGAAACTTGCTGATCTTCAATTTCAAAAAAAGCACCGTGAAACCCTTCGTACCTTTGCCCATAAGCCTTTGGAAGCATACCATGGGTTTTAAGATACTCACCATGGACATAAAATTCAGCACTTCCTCGACTACCGTCTTCAGAAGCAAGAATGTACAGTTGGGAAATGGATTCTCTATAGTATCGCGCTGTCTCCACAAGATATTTCAGAAAAGGCTCCCGACCAATGACTCTTGGCCCTTGATTGAGGTCGTGAAGAATTTGGTCTGAAACAAGAAGACTTGCCTCTGCCCACTCTTGCGCATTAAGATGTGCAAAGAACTTACGAATAAGCTGTTCGCTTGAGTGCTGTAACTTGGAAGGGCTTTGCATAAAAATTCTTTTCTTTCTTGGTGACTTGAAGTAATACTTCTATATCTAAGCTGAGTCTAGAGAGCATTCTCTCTGTCTAAAATTCAAACAGCTGTATATAAGGATGCCCTTGCTTGACCTCTGAACTCGTACCTACTTTGCAAGCTGCTCTGGCTCCCGTGACCGTAATTTCGGGCGCTGCCTTACTTCTATCAGCGATGACGCAGAGATATGGGCGAACCTCAGACCGATTTCGTAGCTGCCTTCGGGAATACGACCACAGCCACGGAGATGTTAAGGAAAATTTAACGGAAGAAGTGAAGCTTCTCTATCTTAGACTTCACATGATCCGAGTTCAGATTGCCTGTGTTACATCCTCTCTAGTCCTAATCGCATTTACTATTTTCTTTCTTTTCTATGAGCTTTCCACGGACCGACAATGGTTTGAATTTGCTGCCAAAGCTTCTTTTATTTTGAGCTTAGTACTTTTAACCATTGCCATGATCTTCTTTTTGAGCGACATCTTAAACTCCATGCAAGCACTGAGAGTCAATCTATCTCAAAGACCAGAACTAGAGAAAAAAATACGGCATTTGCGGCCTAATCCCTAGTAAATTCATTGTATAAACTTTGAAGGTCTGTTCCAAGCTGCAAGAACAACTTATGTGAGATTTTAAACGCACACCCTCACGCTTTTTCGATATGACCCTAACAAATAAAAACCACATAAAGCGACGGCGAGACGAAGTCTATTTTTACGACTCTAAACTTCAAAGCACCAACATGATCCTGAAATGAAGTGAGCCAACCGCAATAGGCCTATTCACTAGAGAACCAAGAGATGACTGGAAAATAGACTTTTACAAAAAGAGTCCATAAAGTTCACTCTAAAAGGAAACACCTAGATAAAATCGCAACCATTCTAGGCTTCCTGTAAGCACAATGTTATCAAATGCATCTTCCTGCTTCGCCGCATCTGCGGGATCAGCGCCAGCAGGCATCTCATTGATATAACTCCATTTGGTAAGAGGAGCAAAAAATCCGATCCAATCGCAATCAAGTGTAAAGGTGTCGTATTGCCAATAATTGCCAATATTCCATTCAGAAGTGTCATCAAGAAGGTGAATATAAAGCCAGGTAATGTTAGAATGCAAAAAACATCGAGGCCTAAAATGAGCAAAATTCTTGGACTTTTTCTAGCTGTAACTAGTTCGTTAGCGTTGGGTGATAAAATTACATTTAAACTCGGCGGCAAAGAAGTCAAATCAATTGACACCTCTGAGCTTGCCCAACACGCAATTCAGACTAAGGTTTTTGAACACCTTTCTGAAGCAGAAGCCACATACCAAGCCGTAACCTTTCGAGAGATCCTTGAGTCTGTATACGGTGCCCATTGGGGGGAAGCAGGAGAAGAGCTTCTATTCACCTGTGCCGATGGCTATCAACCCTCCATTCCACTTAGTATTTTTAAATCAAACAAGAGTTTTCTTGCTTTGTCAAAACCGGGCGAAGAGTTTAAAGCTATTACAATAAAAGACAAAAAAAGCATAAGCCTCGGGCCCATCTACCTGATTTGGGAAAACCTTAAAAATTTAGAAATCCGAGAAAAAGCCGGCAGCATTTGGCCCTACCAAGTAGTCGCGGTTGATCTCATTAAATTTAAAGACCGTTTCGGAAAGATGGCCCCTCATGAAAAGGCTTCACCTTTAGCAAGGGAAGGGTTTCTAGTTTTTCGCGAAAAATGTATGTCTTGCCACAAAATGAATGGAGAGGGTGCTCCCGCAGGAATTGATTTAAACCGTCCCGTTCCCAAGATACAGATGTACAACCCAAAATCGTTTGAAAAATGGATCATGGAACCAAAGGCACTAAGACCTGAAACCTCGATGCCCGGTCTCATGGCTACCGACCCTAAAGCTGCGAAACATATCACCCCGCTTCTCAAATATTTAGAGTCCATGGCGAAATCCACTAGGTAAAGAAGCGCGTTAATGCTTACTTAGTAAAATCCTGCTGTAGCAGTAGCCACTGCAGAGATAGCCTCCAGAATATTTCTCCATGAAGCGGTTGAACACAAACTCTTTGTAGAAACCTTTCAACCTTCCAGACAGCTACTTGGATAATGTAGCTACAGGCAATCCTCCTACCCAAAGGTTCCTACAGCTGTTTTAAGGTAATAAAACCAGCTGTTTAAATTTTGTGTTGGGAGACATAATCGTTTTTTTTCTTCACATGGGAAAAAGACCTCTTTCGAGATCTAGACTATCTAACTACCCAAAAAACCACAGAAAATAGATACATTTAAAGACCCAGATATTGGCGGCCGAAAAGCAGACAATAGAGGTGATTTATGGCTATAATGCAAAAAATGTTAGGTATCGCAACTTTGTTGGCATTGGTTTCCTGTAGCGAGAGAAACGATGCTTCTAAAACCGCCTCAACTCCACCTCCCTCGCAGCCCAAGGAACAAGATCAAGTTGCAGCGCCTTCTGAAATAGCTGGCGCATTTGCTGACTTTGAGTGTGGAGCAGAAGCACCAGGAATTGTTTGCAAAATGAGATCAAAAGACTCAAATGCTGAAGTCTATTTGGATCTATTAACTATAAAACCCGAATTTGAATTGATTCTATCGCAGTCGATTCTACCTAACAGAGAAGATGTCAATAAGACCTCTAGTTTGCGCAAAATAGCACTCACCACCTCCCAAGTTTCTACGAAGTGGGGACTTGTGATTGACGCAGAACCTGCATCGGTAAATGAATTGATTCACTTTCTTAAATCGAGCTTTCTAAATCCAGACACAACACTAGGCATCGTATTAAAGAACCCCAAAAACTCAGATCCAAGACTCATAGCACGCTTAGATCGATGCACTCTTGTGAGTTTTTTAATGGAGTGGGGCTACAATCCTGCCTCTAAAAACACTCCAGGGACATTACCCACAAGCGTACAGTCTATGTTACAAACTCAAGACATCGCCAACTTAACCGCCGCAGCACTCAGAAGTCAAAGCCTCAGCTGTTTTTCTGCAGAGAAAAAAACCGAATTGGAATTAAAGCGTATGTTTAGCGCAGAAATGCTTGCCGCCGCAAATGAATGGTTTCTAAAATCAAAAAATAGTTTCAAAAAATAGTTTCAAAAATAGTTTGAAAAAATAGTTTGAAAAAATGTTTCAAAAATAGTTGAAAAAGACTCGCAGATAAAGATTGCGCTAGAAGATGCCGTTTAAAGAGCTGACTTTACTAGTAAACGACAATCTGTGGATTCCGACTAGCCAGAACCGCTTTGGTTAAAAGCATCATTGACGACTCAATAAATCTGTCAACTAGCCTTTGGCTTTTGAAACCAATGTGGAAACTTGGCATTTAAAATCAATGACCCTAAAAAAACTGAAAAGAGCAGAGTCGTAAACAAATGCTCTGGAATTGGCTTATCAATCGTAAGCACCATGAAACCTAAATCAAGATTTTTCAACTTTAGGCATACGTTGATACCAGCCAATAGGACTAAAACAAATGCTGTTTTTTCAAGGACGGGAAACTTATTGATAAGAACGACAAATGCTTGAGCAGCAATTCGCATCATAAGGATTCCCAGCACAGCACCTGCCATTAATACCCAAACCTTATCAGAAAGCGAGAGCGCTGCGGCAATGGAGTCAATAGAAAACATTATATCCATCATTTCAACGGCAATTATCGTTGACCAAAGCGGAGAAAGCTTCAAAAAACGAAACCAATTTCTTGACTCTTTTTCTGCTGAAACTGCTTCTTCTTCAAAGTGGGGCTTCTTAAAGAAAAGCTCGGAAATCCCCATCTGTACTAGATAGATACCTGCGGCTGCTTTAATCCACTCATGGCGCATGAGCCACACACCTAGGAAAACTGTGATTGTGCGAAACAGATAGGCACCCCAAATCCCAAAGGTGAGGGCTTTTTTCTGCTCATCCTTGTCTTTCAGGCGCCTTGAAACCAGCGCCGCCAATGCCAGAGCATTATCAAAACTTAAAAGACCTTCTAAAATGATGAGCTGCAAGATAATGACTAAGTCGCCCAAATTCACAGCACTTAGGATTTGATCCACGCTAAAGCAACTCCCTATTTATACATTTTTCGGATATTTTCAGCCCATGAGGCGTCGAGATAAGCTGTGTTACCCACTGCAATAGCCTCGTCTACTGGCATTTTGTGATGTCTAATTAAATGAAGAGTAAACCAAGCGGAACTTCTGGCACCACTCGTACAACCCACCACATGTCCTACGTCATGGTTTTTTTTATGAAGCGCAAAAACTGCGTCTACAGCTTTTAGATCCGCTGTCCCGTCATTTGAAAAGACCGTTTTAGACACAAAGGTTATCCCTTGAGACTCGACCATTTTAATAAAATCAGGCTTCACCTCAGATTTAGGCCTAATATCTATATAGAGTTTTACATTGGCTGCTTTCATGGCCTTTAATGCCGCCAAGCTAGGCTGGCCAGATAAGAAAAGGGAATCATGGGCCTTGAGTTTTAAATCACCAAACTGAGCATCCTTAAAAAACTCATGGTGGGATGAGTGGTGGTGGGATGAGTGGTGGTGGGAAGAGTGGTTGGAAGAGTGGTGGTGCCTCTCATGTTTTGATTCCTTCGCCTTCATAGGAGAAGTTGCTTCTTTAACTTCATTTGGGCTGGCATTTGAAGACGATTCCATGGAAGGGGCTTGCGCTGGCCCATTATTAGCTTCTAAAACTTGCTCACTGCTATGGGTACAGGCCAGAAATTGTAGGAAAAACAAAAATGTAAAAGACTTCAATTCAAACTCCTTCAGCTGGACAATTTCGCAATTATACGTTTGAATGACAATTGTCTCAATCGAAATCTAGCCTGTTGGAAAAAATAAGGTTTCTAAATTGTCCTATGTCCCCAATAGATATTGAAATCATCATCCCAGTTTTGCCGGCCGAAGATAAGCTTCGAGGCCTCTTAGATATTATTTCCAGCTGGCCTGTTAGGATCTCCCTGTCCATCGGCCAACCCAGCCCCCATCAACAAGGCATGGCCATTTCTCACGACGACGCCAAGAAGATCCTGAACAACACTCCTTTTGATCCCTTGTGGGATCACAATAAACTTCAATGGATCTCTGCCCCTCAGGGACGCGCCCGCCAGCTAAACTCCGCCTCACAACTATCTCAAGCCAAGTTTTTTTGGTTTTTACATGCTGATTCTTATTTAGATGATGACGCTCTTCGTAAAGTCTTAACATTTGCGGAACAGGCGCCTGACTCGATAGGCTATGGTCGCCTTTTCTTTGACCGAGATGGCCCCCTTCTCTGCCATCTCAACGCCATAGGCGCAAACTTTCGATCTTCTGTATTCAAAATGCCTTTTGAAGACCAAGGACTTTTTATCTCAAAAGAAAACTTTCGCAAGTTAGGAGGCTTTTCCACATCTGTCCCTTACGGAGAAGGGCATGATTTGATTTGGCGCGCAAAAGCTTATGGTTTGTCGCTGCGGCCAATTGGATATAAAATAACCACGAGTTCACGTCGCTATAGACATCAAGGCTGGCTTGCCACAACAACACGTTTTTTCTACCTTACCTGGAAGCAAGCCCTACCCTATATGATCCAAAGTATCTTTTCGAAAACAAAAAAAACAACTGCAGTTGCCGTTTTTGTAAAGACGCCCGGACTTTCTCACATGAAAACACGCCTGTCGCGGAGCATTGGGCTTAAAGAAGCGGAAAACTTTCAACGACAAGCATTAAGTGAAATCTCAAAAACTCTCGGTGGGCTCAAGAATGTAACTATCTACTGGGCGATATCAGAAGCCGATGCCTACTATTTTAAGGAATGGCGCAGTTTTTCCAGAATAATACAATCGGACGGTGACCTTGGTGACAAAATCCATCATGTTTATTCGAAATTAATCACCCAATTTGGTCGGGTGATCCTCATTGGATCTGATGCGCCACAAATTAGTAAGGCCCACTTTGAAAAAGCGAGCACTTATTTAGACGCTCAAGATTATGTCATAGGGCCTGCTAGTGACGGAGGGTTTTGGCTCTTTGGCGGCAAAGAACCCCTAGAGAGAAGGGTTTGGAAGTCAACGCCATGGTCGGATCCTGATACCTTTCATAAACTCTGTGAATCCCTGCCTAGCACTCCAGCTTTCCTAGAGACCCTAACTGACGTCGACACGGTGGATGACATTGCCGAAATGCTAAAAGAAGGCGTTGATTTGAGCCTAAAACTCCGAGAGACATGCCAACGTCTGCTACAAAAACAAGGTTTTAAGGACACTTCCCATAGTGCAGACATTGTTTCCTAAATCGTTTGAACAGTATTCCTCTTAAATTACTACTGAAAACTGCGTTCTTGTCTGGCATCTGCAGTCAAGGGGCTTTTTAAATTCGTTTGTCATAAAACCCAGATGAAGCGCATCGCAAAAATAGACCGTGGAAGGTTTCGGGTATGTTACCGAATCCGCAACCTCCGAGAGACAAGTCAATAAACTTGACAAACTGCACGCACGTTCGTCATGAAACTGATCGGTCGCTTATGGCCCAAACGTTTTACTTCCCTTCAATCACAGGAAATTACAATGCTTCGTCGTTCAGGATGCCTATGCGCTTTCCATAGGGTTAGGTTTGATTTTTGCTGGCGGCCCTGTCCTAGCCCTTGGTAAAGATTCCCTGAGAAATGGTTATGTCGACAAAGAAAAGCATGAAAAGACACCTCGAAGCTTGAAAATCCCTATACGATGTAAAAATTTGTCTCTCGAAACTATAGGCTTCAGATTCCGTGAGTGTGCATCTCTACAATCGTTACGGATATCCGGCCTGGCATCTGCCACGAGTCTCCGCTGAATTAGCAGCGCCTACTGGAGCTTCTGAAAGGAAACTCACTCTATAGGCTTCTAAGTCTCGCTTTCCCCGAACATTACCCTTTCCAAGATCAGGAAGAACTGGAAGCCTACACTGGTCCCACTCCAGAAGTTTTTAGAGATGAAGAATCCATGAGACTCGGCATTCGACTTTCCGGGGTGAGGATTTATAAGACTTTTGGCAATAAAACCACCCATTTCCAGAACATCAAAGTTTCCTAATCATTACCGATAGATAAGCCGATATAGGCGTCTCAATTAGCTGTATTCAATAGGTCTATCTGAAAGCCCTATTTGACGAATACAATTGCATTGGCAGAAAAAACAAACAACAATCCCCTATAACCTATACACGCTGACCGGAAAGAGACCGATGATCACCGATTTTTCAACTAAAATAGAAAATACAAAAATTGATTTTTCCCCTAAAACCATAGATACACTGCAACTCAATCTGACTAAAATGTGCAATCAAGCTTGTACTCACTGTCATGTCGACTCCTCACCTCGTCGACGCGAAGCTATGTCTCGTGGTCTTTTAGAGCGAGCCTTAGCTCTTTTAGAAGCTGATACGAGAGTCTCCACCATTGATTTAACGGGCGGAGCTCCCGAGCTTCATCCAGATTTTAAGTGGTTTTCGAGCGAAGTCTCCCGCCTTCGTCGCCGGGTCATAGTGAGACACAATCTCACAGTCACATGGGATCCTCATCCCTTAACCGGTGAATCGATGGAGTATCTCCCTGAGTTCTTCAGGGAACATCGTGTGGAGATCGTCTCCTCTCTCCCCTACTACCAAGAGTATTTTACAGATCGGCAAAGAGGTGATGGAGTCTTTCAAAAGTCAATTAAATCCCTTCAAGTCCTCAACCAGCTTGGTTATGGAAAGCTTGACACCGGGCTCACTCTCGATCTTGTTTACAATCCAGTAGGTCCTTTTTTACCTGCTTCACAGAAGAGTCTTGAAAATGACTACAAGAGAGAATTGAAACAAAAATTTGACATAGAATTTTCAAAACTCTACGCAATTACCAATATGCCGATAAATCGCTTTGCCTATCAGCTTAAAAAGCTGGGCTCCTTTGAGGAGTATATGGAAAAGCTTCATGGAGCCTTTAACTTGGGCGCGGCAGAAAGCGTTATGTGCCGAAACATGCTGAGTGTTGGCTATGACGGAAGGGTGTTTGATTGTGATTTCAATCAAATGTTAAACATGGATTTTAAGAAGAATGAAAAACCCTTAACTCTTTTTGATATTGATTTTGAGACGTTTTCTAAACGAAAGATTCAAGTTGCAAATCACTGTTATGGCTGCACAGCGGGAGAAGGCTCCAGTTGTGGCGGTAGTTTAATTTAACATAAGCTATTTACTTTCTTGGGGACACACTATGGCGAACTATTACGAATCTTCCGACCTTAAAAAATTTGGCGAAGTAGGAACTTTTGCTAAAGAAAAGATGGATAAATTCTGGGCTTATTACAATGATGTCACGGGGACAGATTCAGCTCTTTCTAAACGAGAAAAGAGCCTTATTGCCCTAGCAGTGGCATTTGCTAAACAATGTCCTTATTGTATTGATGCCTACACCACGGCTTGCCTTGAAAACGGCTCTAATCCTGAACAAATGCACGAAGCCTTGCATATAGTTTCTGCGATGGAGGCAGGCATCACTTTAGTGCACGGGGTACAAATGCAAAATGTACTCAGATCAAAAGGGGCGATGTAGAGTCCAGAAAAAAGGGGCGAGTATTATAGAGAATACGCGCCACCTTTTTCCTTAAATATTTTGAGATCCGAATTTTTGGCCTTAAAAGTAGATCTCGCAACTCAGATTACACTTGCACTTCGATCCGGGAATTGGGCGTCCCTCCCGCAATTCCAAACAAGTTTGGAAACTTCCTCGATTTTCTTATTTAGGTTCCGTGGTTGTATCTGACAGATGGCGGTACCACCCAAAGTAAAGTCCTACCGTCAAAATCAATGATATTCCCAATGCCAACGAAAAGTGATCCCAACGTTTCATAACAAAAAGTATGCCCGTCATAAATAAAGCCATTTGCCAAGGAACCGCCATAAGAATACCCAAAACGTCACGTTTTGCTTCGATGGAAATTTCTAATTGATCTTTAAGGGGGAGTTCATCATGGATTTTACCCCAAAAGCCAAACGGCTTTGTCTTAAAATAGAAGTTTTTAAGCACACTTTTATCAGTTGGGTTAGTAAGCATAGAACCCAGAATAGAACCCGTTAGACTCAGCAAAGATGGAACAAACAAATTCCAAGCTTCCATAAGATGCATCGCTTTGACTTGGTCCAAAAAGCCTCCTAAAGGAAGGAAGCGAACCCCAACGGCTCCGATCATACCTAGAAGAGTGCCCCAAGCAAACCCCCAACCGTTAAAGCGCCACCAGTACCAACGGAGAACCAAAGGTATAAAAAGACTTGGGCCGAAGGCTAGAGTTAACCAACCAAAAATATCATTCACATTCACAACCGGAAAGGAAAACGCAACACCTAAGACAACGATCCAAAGAGAAGCCCAGCGACTTTGTCTGACGAGATTTTTTTCAGACGCGTCTTTTGAAATGAAGGCCTGATAGATATCTTTCGTCCAGTAAGCAGAGCCTGCATTGATGATAGCGGTAAAGGTAGAAAGCGCAGCCGCCAAAAAACTGGAGACTAATAGTCCTTTAAAACCAATGGGAACATAAGTGTTAATGATTGCCGGAAGTATAAGTTCCGGATCAGAAATAGCACCGTAATGAGTTGAGTAGTCAAGCGCTAGAAGCGCAAATGCCGTTACTAATGGCCACCTAAATGAAAGTAGAAAAATCCAAAATAGCGATAGCAACCCCGCCTCTCGATCGGAGCGGGCCGCAAAATACCTTTGACCCATATAGCCCCCAGCACCGCCTAATCCTTCGACAATTGTTTTTAAAACATAAAAACTAACAGTGAGTGCAAAGAGATTGTAATTGGCATAGTCACTTGTATCAGGAAGAGAAAGATTTTTAGAAGGCCACATACTGGACCAAGACTCAAAATGATTCAAAAAAGGAACGAAGTCTTTTCCAGCAGGCAAAGAAACCATAAATTCGTCGGAAACATGGACTAAGCTCATGGCCTTAATCACAATATATACGACCGCACAAAGGATAAATCCTCCCTGGATAACATCTGTCCAAACGACTCCATAAAATCCGGAGGCCAGCGTGTAAACAAGGCCCAGAGAAATCAGAAGAATAGAGGCCAGTTGAGGAGCACTCATCCCCAAAATAACACCATTTATACCCATAAGTTCCGCTAAAAACTTCCCTCCCCCCACTGCAAAATAGGAAATAAGCCAGACATGAACTACCAACTGGCTGATGGCAGCTAGTGCACGCGCTGTCTGCCCTTCTCTTGTAACCCCAAATCTAAATGTCATCCATTCGGCCATGGTCATCACGCCCGCTCGCCTGGACCATTTGCCCATAAAAATCATGAAAAAGGCCATGACAAGTACCACGTCACCTCGAATGCCAATATAGAGGGCCTTGGCTCCTAGTGCGTAAATCAAAGCTACAATGACCATGGTTCCCGACACATCAATATTGGAAGCCATTCCTGAAGCACCCAGGGCCCACCATGGAATATTTCTATCCCCAAGAAAAAAAGAGGAAATACCTTTGGATGCCTTTTTTTGCATGGCGAAGCCCAGCCATAGAGTTATGCTGATGGACATCAATATAATGATATAGTCAATCCAGGTTAGGGTACTCATAGCGAAAACTCCTTTAACAATCTTTTTACTAACCAAAGCGCCCTAGGTACGTGGAAGCATCCTTTGTAGGGGCCTCCTTTAAACCTATGAGTAACCTCACCACTGCGGTCCAAATAACCAAACCACTCCCCATGTTGGGAATCTGGAAAATGGGAAAATGTGTACTCGTGGGTGGTCAAAAATAACTCCCAGTCTCTTGCGTCACCAGTCTCTTTAAAATTAAGCAAATGAGCGTACAAAGCCTCACAATGGGGCCACCACAGTTTCATATTCCATTCAAGAGGTAGAGGCGAAAATCCTTTGGCATCGATAAAGTAAAACAATCCGCCCTTCTCTTTATCCCAACCCAGCTCATGGGACCATCTTGCCATGTTCAGGGCATGATTTTTCCAGTCAGGACGATTGAAACGCTTGGCCCAATGCATCAAGAACCAGCCTCCTTCGATGGCATGCCCAGGGTTTATAAGTCTGCCCTGGGGAGAATCCAGGAGCTCACCTTTAGGGCCCACATTTTCAAAAACCATTTTCTGTTGGGTATTTACATGTTCCAGCATCTCCTCGACGCAGAACTCGATTTCTTTGGACCACTTCGAAATATCTGGACCACAAATTTCTTCAAAGAGATTCAGAAGTATCATAGGCACCGCAAGAGTTTGTGAGGGAGTTTCTCCTTCAAAGGAAGGTCCTCTGAGATCCTCTGGATGAAAGGCCCATCGCCAAATCTGCCTAAGAAGCTCCTGAGCTTTATTGCTATACCAGGAATCTCCACTTGCTTTCCCATACTCGGAAAAACCCAAAGCAACGAAACAGGCGGAATACATTTTACGTTGGTACTGGACAGGCTTTCCATCCTCAGACAAAGAAAACATCACGCGACCGTCAGGTAGGATGGCATGCCTTCTTAAAAACTCCGCGCCGCTTTTAGCTATTTTCAACCACTCAGGATTTTGGACTTCCGTATTATAGAGTTTTGAAAACATCCAAACCTGTCGGCCTTGAAGCCAAATGTGCTTGGTTCTGTCATAAACTGTACCATCAGCGTCGAGACAGTTGAAATATCCGCCATGCTGAATATCTAAAGAATGCTTCTCCCAAAAGGGAATGACGCGGCTAAAAAGTTCATTTTCGTAGACCTTAAGAAGGTCCTGTATCTTCCGGGAATTCATTTTAGGCTCCTTTGCCACCTGCGGTACTTTCTGTTCAAAGCGCGGGCTGCGGGATGATCTGCGTGGGGACTCATAAAGTGCGAGTACTCAAATGTGATCAGTTTCGACATATGAGCTTTTTCTGCTTGTTCCATCTTGTATCGCAGCTTTCTAAAGTCTATGGGCGGGAACTTAATGTGAACATCGCGATCAAACGACTCAACATTGGACCAGGATTCAATCCCGCGTTTTGTTGCAAGCTCTCGATTTGCTGTCAAGTAGTCAGGCAGGTATTCGAGCGGGACGTGCCCATCTTGGAAGGCCACAATGTCCACCAAACCTTCAAGCCTTCTAAATACCTGATCCCATTCTTCAATATGATGTTCTAGACTGATGGCTTCGCCAGGAAACTGTTTGACTCCTTTGATATAGGGGGAAATCAATATGGGTAGGGATTTAAGCTTTTTCAAATGCTCAGAAAGATCTGTATAAACGCCCATCATACCATCAGAGAATGTATTGATTTCATGGGAAATATACCAACCTGAAAAAGCGCGTCGATCACCGTATTTTTCCATAACTTCGCTGCAAAAATCTTTATTGACTTCCACTTCCTCTTTGTAGTGACCCTCATTCCAAAGATCGCCTGAATCATATGTTCCAAAAAAGAATTTCATACCTGTTCGCTCGGCTTCGCGTAGGTAAAGATCTACCAAATCTTCGTAGGCCGGCATCATTTTGAAGTTTCTATTCAGAACTTTAGAGTCAAACGTCGCGCGCTCCCGATAGCCGGCTCGAATTAAAATCACAGTATCGATGCCGTCCTCTTTCATGGCGTCAAAGTCTTTGGCCCAATCTTCTTCACTCCAATTTTGCGACGAAATATCATGAGTAATTTCATCTAAAAATGTTCCTGTAACCTTCATAAACACCTCAAAGTAATGATTTCTGAAGGTTTAAAGTGAATTGTAAACCTTCCATCTTGTGACTTAATAGTTTCTAAAAATCTCTCTCCGTCTAAGGTCGTTTTTTGGAGCTCTTTAAACTGCGGGAGAAGCAATATAAAGTCATCTGCAGAGGATGATTGATTGTAAATTCTTATTTCCAGGTCAGCGCCCTTCCTTCGGCAACTTGTAAGAACTAACCGAGGATCAAGAGTTTGTAGCAATGGTTCAGACTGGAGCTCCTGCCCCCCACCCTGGGCATACCGTAGGTAAGGGACTTCCGTGACAAAGACTGGGGTTGTAAAGGAACGTGCTCGCCTTGTTGCATCATTTCTAGATAGACTACTCAAGCCCAAGCAGAACTCATGTCGATGCTCCCCTAATACCTGCGCGTAAGGAGTAGGAATGCTGGGACCTGCTTGACAACCTCTAATACGTCCGCCACCCACCGACAGCATGCCAATAGATCTATGAAGAGTAATTGCGATCCCATCCTCTAAAAGCTCCCACTCCGGATGCCCGCGATTCGCTATCCACAGTCTATGATTTCTGCGTGAGTCTTCCAAGAGAACAAACTCGCCCTGGTGCCTGGTATCGTAAGGCAACTCTCCAGGGTAGGAACGAGGTGCATGGGAGGATGGTAAGAGGGGACTCCTTCCTTGCCTAAGCAAGCGAAAGTGACCATCTGAAATCGCTTCCTGGCAGGAGAACCCAGGTTTTATTAATAGTCTGAGACGACCATCTTTAACTTCATTATTGTAGTAAATAGACAACTCAAGTCCTGCGTCAGAGGCGATACAAAAGTCCACCGAGATATTAAGGGCCTTCGGCTTAACGGATAGCCCAGAAGAGTGCCTAACATGTAGCTCATAGCCCACCCTAATGGATCTCTGTCTTGGTTCGATGAATACGATTTTAGAAAGAACTTGAGTGCCTTCCGTAATACTTGCAGAGTAGGTATCACCCAAATCTTCTTGCCACTCAAAAGATAGAAAGTCCTTTAATTCAAAGTTTTCCTCTTGACCCCTAAGAACCATTTGGTGAGAGGATGCTTCGAATTCATAACCATAGCCCGAAATCTGATTCGTCGAGGGTTCAAGAGAAAACTCTTGAGGGACCTCCTCTATGGTGACGGTCTGATATTGAAGGGATTCCAATTCAGCAGGAAAAAAGATCTCATAGGATCTTCCCCAGGTAGTCTCTAAAAATCGATTTCGAATGTCCGTAGCAGTCGTACTTTTCACGGCAACTGGAATGATTTTTCCATCCGGAAATCGACACTGCAAAGCCGATGCAGGAGTCGCCGAGGCAAACTCACCCAATGGATTTGGGATCAAAATTTTTGCACTTAAACGACCTAAAAACGGCGTGGGGTTTGGATTAAAGAGAAATAGCCTCGTAGCCATCTTGCCAGCTACCGGCCCTAAACCTTCACAGAGAGCCAAGGCTTCTAATTTCTCTAAGATCAAATCTTGGGAGAGAGCTAAGATTCGCTGAAACCGAGCTTCATCTTCTTTATGAACATCGTCGTGAGAACACCCGCAAATATCGTCATGGGCCTGATTTTTAAATAGTTTTCTCCACATGCCTTCCACAAAGGCTTCTTGGGAGGGCCCATACTTTCGAAGCAAATGCTGAAGTGGCTCTACATATCGCGTCAACATTTTTTCTGCGCGACGATTTAAAATCTTAAGCCGGATGTGGGTGGACCAGACACTACTTAAAATCGGATGATCTACATTTCCCAAAAGATCGCCAGAATAAGATGGCAAATCTTTTGCTGCTGATTTTAGTGCGCTGGTATATCGGGATAAGTTTGAAATGGAAAGTGACATCCCTGATCGATTGAGATCTTCTATAATTTTTGGAAGTTCTGCTTGGATAGGCATATGGTCACAACCGTTAGGAAGCAATATCGGTGAGGCCTCGCTCTGTAGCTTTAAAGCCCCTTCTATCCCCTCCATAAGTCTTTTTCTGGCTAACTCAAGGTCTGGCTCTCGTCCCTCGTTCCTCCCCCACTGCTCTGGGTATCCTAAAGCGGAAGCTTCTAGGTAGCCTCCAGGCTGATAGATCGCTAATACTTCAGATCCGCTTGGCGATTTCCAAATAAAGTGATTTCCTGCCCGGGACTTTAATTCGGAAGAAATTCCCCTCATAAAAATGAAGGTATCTATACCAAAGCCAGCCAAAACCTGCGGAAGTTCGGCTGGATGACCAAAGGGATCCGGAACATAGCCAACCCTCATCCCTCCACCAAACTCTTTAGCATGCTTCAAACCCATCTCGATATTTCGAATCAAGGACTCGCCACTCGCGAGCATGAGATCTGGAAGTGTATACCAGGGACCCATCTCCATCCTGTTACTAGCTGCTAGGCGCTTGATCCTCTCGCGGTTCTCTGGCCTGATTTCTAAATAATCATCGAGGACTACAGTCTGTCCATCCAAAGTAAAACTGGTAAACGAATCGTTTTCTTCTAATACTTGCAGCACTCTATCGACAAATCGGACCAGACGATGCCTAAACACTTCAAACGGTAGGTACCAGGCACGGTCCCAGTGAGTGTGTGGTACAACAAATACGTTTTTCAAAGAAACCTCTAGAATCTGGTCCTGACTTTCGTGGAGCCTACACCAATAGCCGGCACATTCCAAATTAAAGAAATTCCCTTTGAACGGCGGGTTTTTGGCCTGAGGAGATTGGGGAAAGAACCTAAAAATTGCTCAAAAAGTAGCTTGCCCTCTGGGTGATAGGACGCACCCTAGCGGTGAACAGACAATAGATTCATTTTTTGTCCCAAGACGAAAAACCCAAGATCTTAAATGAAGACTTTAAGAGAGACGATCTCCCCTTCTGGGTGATTTTGGAGCAGCAGAAGGATCAAGAGAACTTCCTGATTAAATCCATCCAGGCACCATTGACCTATGCAAAAAGAGAGCATTTCTCATCGAAATGCTCTCATGCCACTTGCTTAACCGGCTCTAAGAACCTGGAAATTAGAAGTAATTTACAAAACTCAATTGGTAGGAACTACCTTGCAGTCTTTTTGCCAAATCTAGGCTGCTTTTGTTTGCCAAGACTCTTCTTGAATAGCCAAATTTTAAACTTGTAATGGATGCCGGTATCATAATGCTTGGGCCATATTCCCATACAGACTCAGAGATCGATTTGGTTTCATAAGATGTTTCCGTTCTTGGTACTTCCCAAGAATAGCGGTAAAGGCCACGAGATAAGCCCAATCCCATTTGAACATATTTTGTGTCAAAAATCTTTCCTTCAGCGGAAACCTGTCCATAGGTAATATTTCCTGAATTTTCGACAGCATCTGCACTGAGACCATCCGTAGAATTCAACATAGCACCAGCGCCCAACCCAAAGTCCACATAGGGAACTCGCACAAACCAAGAAATACCACCTAAAAATGCTTCTTCTTTACTGACCTCAGTAATTTTACCGTCGAGTTGTGCGGCAAACTTTGCATTTTCAAAGGTCGCGCCTTGGGCGTGAATAGATGTAATGCTAAAGAGGACGAGGGACAAAACGGATAAAAATTTCATAAAGTACCTTTCTGGTAAATGGCTCAAAGGAAACTACTCCATACTATACCCGCCGATACTTGCCAATCAAATAGTTACATATGGACTAACCCTAAATTAAGGTAAAAAATACCTCCACTTAAGACACGGCGAATAAACCTGTACTTCAGATCCTAAGCTATTCTTCCTCTCCTAAACACGGAAACTGATTGCAGCCTCGTGCACTCAATACATTGATTTCCCAGCAAGAACTTATAAGGCCAAAGATCGAAAGGGAATTTTTTGAGCCACGACTGCAAAATCCTCACTCTATACATGAAAACGCACAATTCCAAATTTGAAACTAAATTGGTGGGTTTATATCTAAAAGAAGACTGTGACCCAGTATCACTGACAGAGAGATACAAGAAAACGATTTGGGGACAACTCTTGGTAACAGCCGATCATAAAAGATTCAACCAAGATGAAACGCATCATGCTCCTTCTTGCGCTTGCATGAAGATACCACTCAGTATTTCTCTTGACTCACCCATCCTAGATTATAAAGTACGGCCGCTACCCAAATGGACAAAGAAACCTATCGCCTTGAGAATCACTTAGGGAGCAACCGGAACTTTTAAAGACTCAACAGATACTTTTACAAAGGCTCTCAGATCTGAGATCGATTTCTCACAAGCGGTCTTGTCGCCTACTGCAATTTTCAGTTCGCCTAGCTTAGTGCATAGTTCTAGCTTTGGAACTACTTTACAAAGCTGATCAAAAAAAGCACCTTTATCTGCAAAGATTCCCTTTGCAGGAAGGCAATTTTTTAGCACTCCCATTTTGAAATCCTGAATCTTGGCCACGGTTTCTTTATTAAGGGCGCGCGCAGCTTTTATTGCCAACTTCTGCTTCTCCAAGCTGTCAAGAGTCGACTTTACAATCTCGTCAATTTTAGCGCTTAATTCAGGGCCTTTTAGGGTTTTAGCAAAATCTTTTATAAGTTCTCTGATTTTACTAAAATCTGTGATTTTTTCGCTCCCAAGAAGAAGTTGTTGGAACTTTCTTGCTTCCTGTAAGGCATCTTTAGCATCTTTGTCGACTTTGGGATCGCTTGGACTGCCGGAAGTCGCCAAGCTCGCAACAGGCTCTTTGCTGGCTAAAAAATCCTCGACATCTGTCGAAACAAGTTCAGCAGCCCCCGGCACATTTTTAAGATCAGCTTCTGCTAAGTCTAACTTTTTAAGAGCCGAACTGATTGTATTTTGATCATCGGCGTAATCATCCTGACTGACTTCAGTACTAACACTTGAAGATTTTGAATCCACTGAATGCGACTTTGGGTCGGCGCAAGACACATGCAGGAGAACCATGCCAACAACCATAATTAAAGACACATTTAGGTTTGCGTCTTTCACAAAATCCCCTTTCTAAGAGCCGCGTCTTATCGACTTAGAACGCGATCCTATTAAATATTGTTTGGGGCTGCTAAAAAACAATAAAAACGTCGGGTTATCGACCGATTGGCATAGGACTATTTAGAAAATCATCTCCCAGAAATCAAGACGGTCGTAGGCGATATCTGCGAGGCACGCAGCTACGATTCCATACACCGGTCGAACAGTAAATTCCTGGCACTGCAAGATTAATTCAAAAATTACCAGTCGTTACGACGGATTCAAAGGAATTATATTCTTGTTCCAAAGCTATTTAAAAGTTACTATTGCACAGATCAACGTGAGGTTTAAGTGCATCCACTTTTAATCATTGCCGCCCGCAACTTGAGACGGAATCGGAAACGGACCTTGTTGACCCTAGGGGCTCTAGTCATCGGCATTAGCATCATGATGAGTCTCAGGGGATTTATAAATGCCGTACTATCGGCGCAAATTGATGCTGCGATTTATGGCTATACGGGCATGATCCAAATCCACAAAGCCGGTTATTCTAAGAATGTACTTTCTAGCCCTTTGGATCAATCCATTAAGGATACCCCAGAACTAAGAGCCAAAATATTAGCGGTTCCGCAGGTTACGGGATTGGCTCCGCGCTTGCAATTTACCGGACTGTACTCAACCGCACCCGACTCTCAAGGAAACTCTGAAACTTCTTTTATGGGGCTTTTGGGAATTGATCCGGCAAGCGAAGACGTGGTGGCTCCCAATCTTAAAAGTTGGACGACTGATGGAACTTTTCTAAGTCATTCCGATCGTAAAGAAATCGTTTTGAATAAAGACTTAGCTGCGATTATTGGCTCCAAAATTAATCTAGCTGCAACGGAAGACCAGTGGCCGGTTTTAATGTCTTCGGATGTGGATGGCTCGCTAAATGGTGAAATTTTAAAACCAGTGGGACTTCTTGCTAACGCGGTACCTGGAGACAAGCGCTTTGCTCTCGTCCCCCTAGAAACGGCGCGCAAGCTATTGAGAATGGAAGGCCTTGCTACAAGTTATTTACTCAGGGTCAGTTCTTTAGCTGTGGTGGAGACAACGGCCCAGAACCTTAAGCAAACCTTAGGGCCAGAGTTTGAGGTACAAACCTGGGAAGAATTAATTCCAGTTCTCAAGAAGATGACTGCAGATATAGGTAGAATTTTCTATTTTATATCCATTGCTTTTTATACAGTTATTATTTTGGGAATTGTGAATGCCATGTTTATGAGTGTTTTGGAGCGCACAAGAGAGATTGGCACCATGATGTCGGTAGGCGTAAGAAGACAGCAGATCGTGCTTCTTTTCGTAGTTGAGGGCTTTCTACTAGCGGTTGTAGGTGCCTTTGCTGGCGTTTTAGCAGGTTACTTTTTCGTTTTTTTGATGCATCATTTTGGGATACCCATAAGTGCGCCAGGATCCACGTTTAAATTCCTAATGCGTCCGACACTTGACCCTTCGTGGGTTTTGGCAAATGGATCGATCTCCATCCTCTTCACAAGCCTGGTTAGTCTTTGGCCTGCCTATAGGGCCAGCCGCCTTGATCCTGTGGAGGCATTGCAAGCGACATGAATCTTACTTTTTTACAAATTGCATTTAAAAATCTCACCAGAAACCGCAGGAGAAGCCTTTTTACCTTGGCTGCGATTTTCTTTGGAATCGCTATTGTCATTATTTTAAAAGGAGTTGCCGACGGATTCTTAAACATGACCGTGGAAAGTGTCGTCAAAAGTCGCATTGGAGCCATTCAGGTTCACAAGGTCGGATTTATGGAGAATCTTGCCGGTAATCCAGTAGGGCTGAACTTTGAATATCCACCTGAACTTGAACAAAAAATTTTGGCCATCGAACATGTAACCGGAGTCGCTCCGCGAGTTAATTTTTCAGGAACGATTTCTAACGGCAAAAACCAAACCATTGTCTTTGGCACGGGTGTTAAACCAAGTTCTGAACTTAAAGTATGTCCTCAAGCACCTAGCATCATTACAAAAGGTAGATCATTAAAGGACGAGGATGCATCTCAGATTATTGTAGGCAATGAGCTGGCGAACTCTCTGGATTTAGATGTTGGTTCTTCATCAAATGTAACCCTTTCCGGGGCAAGCCCTGAAGGCAGACAAAATGCTGTCGATGCTTCCGTTTCAGGTACAGCGGCAGCTCTGAATGCATTAGCGGAGTTAAGGTTTGTAACCGTTCCCTTAAAGCTTGCTCAGGATCTGACGGGATTAGAGCAGAGAGTCACAGAGCTAGCCTTAAGCGTTGATCATATGGAAAACATACCTGCCGTAAAGGCAAAGCTCCGGGAGCTTCTAGGAAACAAATATGAAGTTATTGACTGGCAGGAAGCACAGCCCTTTATTCGGGATGTCGTCTTTAGACAAAAAGTGATCATAAGTATCGTCTCAGTGGTGCTTTTTGTCCTGGTGATGTTCCTCGTAGGAAACACCATGTTGATGACCGTCCACGAGCGAAACAAAGAGATTGGCACGATGCTGGCGATTGGTGTCACTCAGGGACAGATCCTTCGCATTTTCATTTTAGAAGCCTTTACCTTAGGCCTAGTAGGTGGTGTCCTAGGCGCTCTGCTTGGAATAGGAGCCAATTTTATCATGTCCCTAAATGGGGTGGAGTTTACAGCTGTGTTTCAAAAAACTCTTCTCTATCCAGAAGTGTCTTCGAGCTTTGCCGCAGGCTCTGTTCTTGCCGCGTGTATTTGTACTATATTAGCCGGTTTTTTGCCGGCCTTAAAAGCGTCGAACCTCAATCCCGTTGATGCCCTTAGAAGTTAGGAGTTTTATTATGAATCGAATCTCTTTTTGTCTACTGCTCGCTATGAATTACACCTTCAATCAAAATGCCTATGCGGATGTTACAGCGGCAGAGTTACTTGAAAAATATGACAAAATTATGGGACCAGCTCAGTTTGAGTCCGAAATGGACATGACTTCGAATCGTGAGGACGGAACCTCCCGCACTTATTCCATGAAGGCCCTTAAATCAGGAGACGATAAATTTCGCATCTGGTTTACTTCCCCCAGCGCAGTCTCTGGGCAAGAGATTCTGCGTATTGGCGACAACTCTTGGCTCTACCTCCCCAATTTGAAGAGAGCCTCTCGCCTAGCAAATCGCGACAGCTTTCAAGGTGGTGACTTCAATAATTCAGATATATTGAGAGTCAACTACACAAAAGACTTTGATGGGAAAATCATTACCAGTGAGGATCCTTCAAGTTACAAACTAGAGCTAAAATCAAAAAACAAAGACACGTCCTATGACTTGATCCATCTTTGGATCGCAAAATCTAACTTTATGCCCCTAAAAGGGGAATATTTCGGTACAAGTGGTAAAAAGCTTCGAAGCGCTGAATTTAGTGACGTCAAAGAATATAGCAAGTCCTATACACGACCAGCAAAAGTTCTGATGAAGAACGAGATTGTCCCGGCACGATCGAGCATTCTTGTCGTTAAAAAAATTAAAATTGATATTACTCCTGCTCCCCAAAAATTCCTCCAAACGGATCTAGGGAAAGGATAATGATGGCCCGCAAGCTCCTCATAGGACTATTCGTCTCATTCCAAGCCCTTGGGGTAGAACTGGCACAGGATGTAAGTGTAAAAACCGATGTGGGCCGTACAGTTACTGATGGGCTTATATCTTCAGATGATGTTCCCCAGTTTGTTCAGACGTACCAATGGCAGGCAACCGCTAAATTTAAACCCCAAGAGTCTACTTTCTTTTTAATTGATAGCTCGTTGCTGGGGCTTATTCTTGAAAATTTCGATGGGGAAAAAAGCGGCACTCGAGCTGACATAGAAAAGCCTATGTCGGATCGCAGAAAGGGGAAAATTTCTTTAAATGAAATTTACGGAGTATACGAGCCGCTTCCGAGTTGGAGTCTTACCTTTGGCAGAAAGCGCATAACCTGGGGAAGTGGATATTTTAAAAACCCCACCGATCTTATCAATCCGTCCAAAAACATTTTGGACCCGACGGCTGCGCGAAAGGGAACTTTTTTAGGATCCGTAGACTATCGCAAAGAATCCTCGACGTGGACTATTTTAAAGAGTGGCGTCACCAGGGAAAAAGAAAATGGTATTCCCGATCAAATCTACGAAGTAGAAGGGAAGACGAGAGAAATGACCGCAGCTCGCTACTGGACTCTGCTTGGAACCTATGACCTGAGCATCATGCGTCTTGATGACAATGGCTATACGAAGCCAGGCGTCAGGGATATTGACACGGGCGTTTCGGTTTCAGGTCTTGTTGTAGATGCTCTAGAGGTCCATGGAGAGGCATTGCTTAAAAGCGCAAAAGGTCAAAAAGATTACATTTTAGGTTTCGGTTATACCTTTTCCAATGAAAGCACCTTGACCTTAGAATATCTTCACAATGATCTCGGTCAAAGCGCCAGTGAATTCGCAAGTCTAGCGAAAAAACTCTATGTAGGAAAAAAGCTGGGCCAGCGACCTTCTGGAAATAGCGATGAAAACCTAACAGGAAAGCTTTATTTAAAAGATCATTTTGCTTTGGGACTTCAAAGATATAAGTATAATGATGACGTCTTCTTTACATTCAATACTTTGATCAATCCCGTCCATCGTGCCGCTGCTATGAGTCCTGGAGTGAACTGGATGGCGCGGGATTGGCTTTCGCTTTCTCTCGTTGGTTTTTATAACAAGTCATTTTCTGGAGCTAAGCTGCCAGATGGTTCCAAAGTCAGTGAGCAAGATTTGTTTCCGATGCCTTTAAGAACTTCATTTGAAATTAAAGCCTATTTTTAAGGTGCCCTATGACAGAAAATATTATTAAAATCTCTGGAGTCACGCGCCAGTATATCCTCGGAAAAACCGTGATTGATGCCCTACGCGGCATTGATCTTGAAATCGTTAAAGGCGAATTCACCGTAGTCCTCGGCCCATCTGGATCTGGAAAATCTACGCTTCTTAACATTATTGGATGTTTGGATAGAGCTACTTCTGGGTCTTATATATTAGACGGCGAAGAGATTGCCGGCCGAGATTTTAACAGCCTTTCTGAGATCAGAAACCGAAAGATTGGCTTTATTTTCCAAAGTTTCAATCTCATTCCCGTTTTAAATGTGATGGAAAATATTGAATTTCCCTGCCTCCTTAGAAAAGACCGTGATCCCAATCTTAGGGAAAATGTTCTTAAAATTTGTGAGGAAGTAGGTCTTTCGTCTTTTGTTCACCATAAACCTGATGAACTGTCAGGCGGTCAAAGACAGCGAGTAGCTATCGCTAGGGCATTGATTACCTCTCCAAGTATTGTTTTGGCGGATGAGCCGACTGCAAATCTTGACTCTAAAACCAGCGATCAAATTTTAGACCTTATGGTAAATTTGAATAAGAACCATCAAGTTACCTTTATCTTTGCTACCCATGACCCAAGAGTAATGGACCGTGCCCGCCGGACCCTTAGAATCAAAGATGGTAAAATGGAGACGAATTATTAATATTCTCTTTCTATTCTATTTAGGGCCCCTATTTTTGTATTTAGGAATGGCTGCTCAGAATGCTGGGCTTGTGATTTGTTTCATTCTAGTACCTTTTCTTTCATTTAGCTTAGGAGACCCGCGACAAAGGTACCTCATTCGAAAATTAGGTATTTCTCTTGTGAGTATCTGGCTTCTATGGCCTGTGTTCAATGTTATTAGCTTGTTTTTTCCTCTCAGACATACCTTGATGTTTCCTACTGCAAATTGGCCCGGCCCGCTAGAAATTAATCACTTCGTAAGATTGTCCGGCCCTGTTTATTTAAGCCAAATTCCTTCAAGTGTTGGTATAACCGGAGCATTTCTCTGGATTTTAAGTCAAGTAAAGCGAAGAGACCGCAGAACATTCTTCTCCTATAATGCTTGGGTACTCATGCTCGCAATCTTTTGCGTGATTTTCTTTTTCTATTTTGCTTATCAACATTTCACTGGCTTTGATTTTAGAAGTTCGCAGTCTTATTTACCTAATATGAGGTTTCCCGGGGGAAGCTACAGAATTCAAGGCTTTTCTGGGCATCCCCTCACCATTGCAGGCATTTCTTTGTCGCTCGTCGGCTTTTCTTCCACACTTTTTAAAAAGGCATTTATTCGTGGCAGCCGCAATCAAGTGCCGCTTCTCATCATTCTTTTGACAAACCTATTTTTCTTGTTTGCTTCCGGCGGTCGAACGGCACTTTTTATCGCCCTTGCTTGGCTCTTTGTTGTAGCCATTTTAGGCGCTAAAAACTTCTTGCGATGGCGAGTGATTATTTTGCTATCCATAGTTATGCTATTAGCAACTCTTTCTCTCGTGCTTTTTTCGAGTGTGGGCCAACGCTACTTAGAAATGGTCGACTTCAACCAAAGTGGAAATGCGCCCAATCGACTCACTTTTTGGCGCGTTCACTGGCAAATGTTTCTCGACTCTCCCCTTTGGGGACAAGGATACAGCCACCTTACTAAGGGCGTTAGGCTTATGTATTACGATGCCATGGGACTCAGAAACTTCCCTGAAAAGTTCAATGCACATAATATTTTCTTCGAAACACTTTCTAATATTGGGGCGCTGGGCAGCCTAATCCTCGCAGCCCTTCTCTTCCGAATTTACTTTCTATTAAAACAGATTTGCGCCAGCACAAGAACCTCGAACTCACTTTTTCATGCCTTGTCAGTTGGAGTAGCTCTCAATATGGCCCATGGTTTTACGCAAAATGTCTTCTTTGATTCAGGAGTCACCGTAGTCATCATGAGTCTCCTTTGGATTCTCGTTTGGTCAGCTGCTGACAGAAATCGATTTGAAAATGAATAAACTTCCCATCTCAGCTTGCATAATCACTTTAAATGAAGCGGGCAACATAGCCGAATGCATTAAGTCCATGGACTTTGTCTCAGAAGTTATCGTCTTAGACTCGTTTTCAGACGATGACACATGTACAATCGCAGAATCTCTTGGTGCTAAGGTTTATAAGCAAAAGTTTCTTGGCCATATAGAACAAAAGAACAAAGCCCTTTCTTTCGCTAGCATGGAATGGGTTTTAGCACTAGACGCCGATGAGCGAGTATCGCCGGAACTTAGGTCCTCTATTTTAGAGATATTTCGAAATAAACCTAATTATGATGGGTACAGGTTTCACAGGTCTACTTGGTATTTAACTCGTTGGATCAAGCATGGCAGGTTCTATCCTGATAAACAATTGAGACTTTTTAAAAAAGACAAAGCCATTTGGGGAGGCAAAAACCCTCATGACAAAATTATCCTAACAGGCCAGTTTTGCGACATTCCGCAAGACATTCTGCACTACTCCTACGAAAACATCTTTGACCATGTAAAAACTTCCAATAACTTTTCCAGCATTCAATCCAAACAGTTAGTGACTTCAAATAGAGGTCAATTCCCTATATTAAAAATGATGCTTAAGAGCCATTGGACTTTTTTCGAAAGTTATTTCCTAAGGCGCGGATTTATGGACGGCCGAGAGGGCCTTATCATTGCGTTGATTTCTTCATTTTCAATGCTGATTCGGTACGCAAAAGTCTATGAGATTTCTGTTTCTAGAAGCACTTTAAACTCAAAGAAGTTAAAACAAGAATAAATCCCCAGCTGATTACCTTTTTAAAGATTTCTATTTTAAAGCTTTCTATTTGAAAGATTTCCGCAAAAGAAATGACATGTGGCGCGTACCGTCACGAAATTTGTAGGACCAGCTGTGAGCATGGGGACTGCTAGTTCGTATTGCTTGCTGGGCTGCTGCTAGCGGCAAGGAATTTTTACGCCATTTAAGACACACTCTCCTAATACCCGCCCTCGGCATTTAGAATAGACGGAAATTAGCTCCGACGGATTTCAACCACCCAAGAAGGCATCTTGCCTAACAGCATCTGCAGCCTTCATTGGCTTCACATCACAGATGTGTATGGATAGGAAATCTACACTCCAAGTCATGAACGTGTTGCTTGCATTTAGACGCTGAGGCTGAATCATCTATGAAATTGAGAGCTAGAAAAAAACAATAGCCCGTGTTGCTAGCATTTTGTAGTAGCCACTCCTAAGGGAAGGCCCCTTTCATTTCAACAGTTAATGTCAATATCCTGCCAGACTGCAACTCTGAGAGATCCCTTATGGTTAATTGCCATTCGCCAGAGGCCTCATAGCCAATTATTGAGTCCAAAACAGAATCTACTTTGCTTCTAAAATCAAAGACAAGTGGTTCCTCTGATTGTTTATAGACTCGGTCAAGAAGAGGAATGACCTTCCCACTTGGAGAAATAAGCTCAAAGGTGATGTCTGAGAGATTCGAATGAATGATGTCTAGATGTATATGGATTTCACTTAACAGCACTTTGTCGTCTATCTTAAACTTCGCTACTAGCGATGGAGAGGAATCGTTTGCTGAAGGCTCTGGGATGGCTTGCTCTTGGAATAGGATTCCATCAAAAATTACTTTTTGAGGAAGCTTTGAAACTCTTTCGATGCGCTCTATTTGACTATGTAGCTCTTTAATGGAGCGACTTGAAATCATCGTTTCTCCCGTACAGTTCCCCTGGGGACAGCGTTTTACACGAAGACAACCCGTCGGGTCTGTCTGAAAATCCACTTCCCCTCCCAAGAGGATTCCTCGAACTTCTTTATCGTTCGAAAAGACAGGCGAACCTGAATTGCCTTCGAATACGTCAAGCTCTGCAAGAAGCTGATCATTGTCAAAACTTTTTCTAAAACTACCTCCCGATGCCACTTTTTGATCGCCACCCAAGGGATGCCCAAGTACCGTTAACTCACCAATCGAAAGCCAATCTTCAGTTTCAGTAAAATTTAAGCTAGATCTGTTTGTAGGACGATCAAGCCGAATCATAATCAAATCACTTAATGGATCTGTAGGCTGATAGACACGCTTGCAAGTAAATAGTTGTGACTGGCCTAATGGCCGTGAAACTTTTAACGGGAGGTGAGACGTCATATCAAAGACTATCGCCAGACCTGAACAGCCATCTGGAACTACTTCCAGGCAGTGTTTCGCGGTAACGAGAAGATCGTATTCAATGAGGGAGCCTGAACAATGGCCCAAATTTCTGGCGTTTTCGAAAGGCTCTTTTTCGCAGATTGCAGCTTTTGTAGGAGCTTTTTCTTCAAGAAAGTTGGCCCCAAATCTCTTAATGAGGCGAGATTTTTCTGTAATGAGCGCTACGCTTTTAAATTCGTTCAACCACCTTTTGCTCGACGCTGCTGAAATATCGACTATGCCGTTATCACCATAGATCACTTTTTCTGTTGAACTTATTTCCTGCCCACAAGAAACAAACACAAAGCACAGCACGAGCCAGCATGTTTTAAAAATATAGTTCATGAGGGAGCCTATCTTAATGTAGATTTTGAAAGAGCCTGTCTTCTAGGGCATTCTCTAGTAATGCACGAGCGACTTTCACGCCATCAAGAGATGCCGAAACAATACCACCTGCAAACCCAGCACCTTCCCCACAGGGATACAGTCCAGGATGACTGACTGACATCAGTTTTGCGTCACGGGTCATCACGATCGGTGAGGAGGTTTTGCTTTCGACGCCCGCTACTATGGCTCTTTCCGAGATATAGCCGTGCATCTTTTTATTGTATTCTCCAAGAGCACCTTTGAGAGAATCGACTACAAATTTCGGAAGAAGTCTATCGATGCGAGCCGCTGTCACACCTGGCTTGTATGTAGACTCTAACTCACCTTTAGAGTCTCGTCCTTTGAGAAAGTCTGTGAGTCGCTGGGCAGGGCTGAAATAGTTGCCACCACCGGCTGCAAAAGCTGCTTTTTCGATATTTTCCTGAAAGGTGACACCATCCAGTACATGGCCGCGATAGAAGTCTTCACGATTTACATTTACAACGACAGCAGCATTAGCAAAGCCAGAGTTTCTGGCATGATAGCTCATACCGTTAATCGCTAAATGGCCAGGCTGAGCCCCGGTTGGCATTAATAGGCCTCCAGGGCACATGCAAAATGTCCAAATCCCGCGATCCCCCGCCCTAGCTGCAAGTTTATATTCTGCTGCGGGTAAAAGGGCACAACTTCCATATTGAATACGGTCGATATCTTCCTGAGGGTGTTCAAATCTCGCACCAATAGCAAAAGGCTTAGGTTGGATGGCAAGCCCACGATCTAAAAGCAGTCGATAAGTATCTCTCGCGGAGTGCCCAATCGCCATGACGAGGTGATCTGTTTCTATGCGATCGCCGTTAGAAAGGGCCACTTCATAGCGGGCGGAGGCACCTGCTTTAAAATCTTCGAATCTTGTACCAAAAATAAACTTACACCCACGCGCCTCTAGATAAGTCCGCATGTTTTTGGCGAGGACCATCAAATAGTCTGTACCAATATGGGGATGCGCATTGTAGAGAATATCTTCGGGAGCTCCAAACTCGACCCATTTCTCGAACAAATAACGAACAAGTGGATGATTCCGCCCACAGGTTAACTTGCCGTCTGAAAACGTCCCTGCCCCACCTTCTCCAAAACAAAAGTTGCTTTCTTCTTCAAATTGTCCATTTCTTCGCAGGCGTCCTACCGTCCGCATACGACTTTCCACGGGCTCGCCACGCTCCACAATGATGCAACGCTGCCCTGCTTCAGCTAGAGCTAATGCTGCAAAGATGCCAGCGGGACCGCTACCTATGATTACCGGAGGTGTATTTAAAACCTTAGAAGCTAAATCAAGCCCATCAATAGGATTAAAGGACTTCAGCTCTGGTGTTCGGATAACATCTGAAGTCTGTGACTTCTCAATCACGGAGTCTTCGCCATCTACTTCTATATGTAGCTGGTAGACGTACTTAATTCGACTTTTGCGTCGTGCATCCAACGATTTCTTTTTAATTTCGAGCGACTTTATCACTTCCTGGGGAACCCCCAGCTTGTCGCTCACATACTTAGATAGTATTTCTGACGAAAATCCTTCCTCAATGGGAATTTCTACATTCGAAACTTGAAGAGACATAATAGGCCCCTAGGTTTGCGGCCGGTATTCATCCAGCAAGCAGGGCATCCCTATCGGAAGCTAGTCTACAAATCAAGCGGTAATTCTAAGTATCTATAATCATGCATAAATTTCGGATACAAACAAACCATCGGTCTCTACTTTATTTCTATACGAGCTGTATTTACTTGCTCCTTACATCCACTAAAGTCGCCCTTAGCAGCTTTCACGGTATCGGCACAACAACGCGTAATCTCAAAGTTTAATGTTTTTCCCACCAGAGTCTTATAGACCGGCTCTGAAACTACATTTTTCCAAAGAATTTTTTCGGATTTAATATGTTTTTCATAAACTACTGGAAGAGCCTCTGCTGGCCAACCCCCAAGTTCTGTGGACAATTCTTTTAGTGAGGCTTTCGTCGCAAGACAAATGTTGTCACTGCCAGGTAAAGTCGTAACAAGTGATTTCACAAACTCGTCAAGTATCACACTTCCCTCAAATGGATAGGAAAGCCTTCCACCGCGAAGGGCTTGCTCACTTCCAGTTAAAGACACTTCCAAGACCTTATCCCACTGACTTTTGCCATTCGAATAATCTTGATTACAAGCCTTGGTTCCTTTGTCTACAGAGCCATAAAGCCGAAGACTCTTTTGAAAATCTACTGATAATCCGTTTAACTTCTTAACGAGACCATCAATGCTACAATCGTTTTCATTGTCGCCATAATGACCCGGATTATCCGATATAACTAAAACCACATTTGCCTCGTCGGTCTTGGTAAGCGCTTGCAGCCTGTCGACGGCATGACCCACAGCCATGAGGGAGGCTTCCCATGACCCTGCACCGCCTTCCGCCTTCTCCTTAGAAACCTTATCTTTGAAGACCTCAATATCGTCAGTCAAATCCAAGGTAGATACAATTTCATCTCGAAAGGGGATAAGACCTAAGCGTACCTTAAAACCCTTTTCCTTAAGTCGATCTGAGAAGGCATTTATATTATCTTTCAAAGTCTGAATACTCTTTTCCATGGATCCAGTAACATCCAAAGCCACATAGAGATTCAATGGTAGAAGAACCTTTCCACCCTCCACCTTAACATTATTTCCAGGCTCAAATTCTAAATTTAAGGGACCATTTCCAGACTTAAAAATTGCAGTTACCGAATCTGTCTTTGGCACTACACTAGGAGAACCTTCAGGAGGCAAAATAGACTCTGCTTCACCTGGTACCCGCACTATGGAAGTAGCCAAGGCGTTGTCATCACCCGACACATTTTTATTGGCTCCCACCCTGTTTGTGGAGTTTCTGCCAGAAAAGGAACTTTTACTACAACCAGCGATGAGTCCCGTCAGAATACAAACTTGAATTATACAAAATAGAAGTCTCACGAAACCCCCTGAAGTTAGCTATAGTGCCTATCGGCCACAACCCTTCAAATCATCTATTTGTCTAATATTTGCAATACTTTCGCACACTTAAGCCAACCCATTATCATGAACCCATACATTTAGCGGATCTTACGCAATATTAGCGGCACATAAATCTACCAAAGCCATACGCATCAAGCTTTCTATAGGAAATCAGCGGAAATCCATTCGGGACAACATCCCTCTGCGCTAAATTAGGGCAGGAAGTTGTATTCCTAAGGCATCAAGGTATTTTTGTTGATCGTCACGGCAATGTGAGGGTAG
>CAIMVM010000087.1 GCA_903844895.1 uncultured Pseudomonadota bacterium | reverse complement strand
CCAAAATGCTTTAACGAGTACCGCAACTGTAGAAATCCCTGTCCTCCCCAATAGCAGAGATGTGAATCAAGATTTGACCACAATCGCATCCCCACAAAATCAAGTAGTAGTTAACGGAGATGCAAAATCAGCGACCATATCTTTTGCTCCTATCGAAAACCTTGATTCATCTAAAACCCTAGTAAGCATTGTTGTGGTGGGCCCAGGCGGAGCAACAACTTCAATTGGTGTCGGTGGTTCTGGGGGATCGGTCACCGTATCTGATCTTGGGGCTGCTTTCGGATACACCGTAAAGATGGTTATCAGAGATCTAAATTCTGGTGAGGAAACCGTTATTAGTGGGGGAAGAATTTAATGACAAAAGAGATATATGAATAAGTACGCCTAACTCGAAAATTGATCGGAAT
This sequence comes from uncultured Pseudomonadota bacterium, assembly GCA_903844895.1. Lineage (GTDB taxonomy): Bacteria > Bdellovibrionota_B > Oligoflexia > Oligoflexales > CAIMVM01 > CAIMVM01. The sequence goes on along the minus strand of CAIMVM010000087.1, from coordinate 2,317 downwards.
TAGTCGATATTAGTGAAGCGCGCCTTGGCTCGATATGGGTAAAAGAATCTACTCTGTATAAAGTAACTACTCTAAGAGGAGGACAGTGTGGGAAATGCAATTTCAGCATGTATGAAAAAATATGTAACCTTTGCAGGACGCGCTAGCCGAAATGAGTTCTGGTATTTCTATCTCTTCTATATCATCATGTATGCAATAGGCGCAGGTATAGGGTTTGCTATTGACTCTCAAATTATCATGTATCTATTTATTGCTCCATTTTGGTTGCCTTGTTTTGCGGCTGGAGCGAGAAGAATGCACGACGTTGGACGTTCTGGCTGGTTCATGCTTGTGCCTATTTATAACCTTGTTCTCTGGTGCACACAAAGCAACTCTGGAACAAATAAATACGGCAATCTCTAAGTAATTATTGAAAAGCCCCGATCCGATTACGATCGGGGCTTTTTTTACGTCTTTAACCTTTAGTAGTTCCAAAAAGAGCTAGCAAAGGCTGCTGCAAAAATAATAAATGCGATGATCGCAATTATTGACAGCCCTGTAGCAACGTAGCCAATAATAATTCCTGAAAGCGCAAAGCCTCTGTGGCTGGTGTTTCCGGAGGCATCTAATTTAGAAAGGGCGTTGTGTCCAAGGATTGAGCCGATAAAGGATAGTGTTCCAAAAGTCATGAAAATACAAGAGATGGAAACTGCGAGCGAAGCTATCGCTAGGTCTTTACCCTTTTGTTCTAGATCTACATTCGGGTTTGAGATCTCATCAGCCATTCTAATTACCAATCATTATGAGAGTTTTAGGTAATCCTCGTTGAAATACCGGTTGGAACCTGATCTATTTAGAATCAGTTAAGTGCCGCATCTTGCGCTGCATCGAATTCAACTTGTAATTGATTAAGTACGATCAATACCACCGCAATCAAAATTAGAATCAGTGAAATTACTGTCCCTGAAAGCGCCAATCCTTTGCCACTTTGTGAAGGATTCTTTAAAATTTGTGATAGGCCTATCAAGCTATAAATAAAACCAAGCGGAGCAAACAGGAAAGTAAATACAAAACCCACTATGGCCATTCCATTAATCTTTCGTGGAGGGAGTGCTTGAAAATCTGACATCTTGTTTACCTCTCGTTCTAATTTGCCCGTAGACACAAAGATCAAAGTGATTTCTACTTACATTCTAATTATGAGAGTAGCAGAAACTAGGTTTGATTAATAGAGTATGGAGATATGTATAATTTTTCTAGAGCGTGGATGCTTTAAAAAAAGTGTCATCAAGAAGGCTCCTACCGAGTTTTAGCTGTAATTTTTGGCCCTCACAGCACCAACTCCTCGCAATCGCGATTAATGGCTGGCTAAGCTGGCGCAGAAGTAACTCTGATCGCTTACACACTTGATCATTAGTTGTAGTTAATGGAAGTATTACCTGATGGCAATGCTTGATCGAGATCACAGCGACTTCATTGGTGTAGACGCTTTGATTCAGGAGAACGCCAACCAACTCCTTCGATTCAGAACTTTCGCCGAAAATCACGATTGGCAGTCATTTCATAGTAACCACTATGACTGGTGGGCTTTTCCAATAGGTTCCCCTAGTAGTCATGGATACCGATATTCAGTGAGTAAGGAATCGGTGGAAGTGCTTAAGCAGTCATTTCTATTTTTATCCAATCTCTCTGAATGCACTGATCTACTTTTATTATCCTGGGGATGGGGTTCAGCAAAGAATGAAAATCTAGCCTATGTCGATCCTGGACAGGCTTGGGCACATTGGCCAATTCGACTGTATAAAGCCTTGCGATCTATGCAGATATTTGGTTTGTTCGAAAAAGAACTCTCTCTCAGTTCCTACGCTCAATTCCTACGAGATAGTGGACATTCTTTTGAATATCAAGGCCGAGATCTTTTTGAGTCGATCACCAAGACGTCCAGCGATTAATACTCCTCATCAATGTCATTCATCAGCTGACAATTACGACATATTAGCTACGAAAACAAACAAAATACGGGTGTTAATTTACACCCGAGCCCCCATACTTATTCTATGTAAGTGTTGCGATACTGACCAGGAGAGGTCTCCAAATGGCAGATGACAGAAAGCCCAAAGAGAAGTCAAGCGTGCAGTTGGCGATCGAGGGACTCCTTGAAAAATCAATTTTTGGAGGCCGATGGCTTCTTGCACCTTTGTATATTGGTCTACTGCTAAGCATGTTCCCAATTTTATTTAGATTCTTTAAGGATTTTATTGTATTAATCAAAATGTCAGCAAATTCCGATATGCATCTTGTCACTCTTAAAGTCCTAGAGCTTTTAGACACGGTTTTG
>CAIMVM010000086.1 GCA_903844895.1 uncultured Pseudomonadota bacterium | reverse complement strand
GATGATCATAACGCCGGTACTCTGATCTATCCATTAAAAACAGTCCTTCTAAATTGCAATAGAAAGACTATCGGATGGATCAAGAAATTTTTTAGCACTAAAGGAAAATTCGTCGGAAATATTGTAAAACGTCCAGAATTGACGCACGGTGAGCCATTTACCAAGAAAAGTTTTATTAGCACGTCAAAGAACCTTGAAAAAGCAAAATCATTTTCCCATGACTGGACCATGAAAGAAGGATACGGATGCTTTCTCTTCACCATAGAAAAAAGTAAGTCCGGATCAGACATTATGAAATTTTCATTTTCTCAAACTGAAGAAGAAGTTCTATTTCCGCCTAAAGTTCCATTGACTGTTGAAAAAGTAACAAAAACTAAAGACTGTCTCAGCGGTGAAAACAAACCCTATCCTAGTTATCTTTTGCGCCTTTCTGAAAACTAAGCCATCAATAACATCATTGAGGCTATCGCCCTGCGCTGTCTCAAAAAATTGTCGAGTAGTCTTAGTGATTATTCGCCCTGCGCCATTTCAAAATCTTTTAATTGCATGCCAAGTAATATTCGTCAGTATTACTTCTAAATGCCTTGAATCGGCGCACGGCAAATGGATATCCATTGCAAAATGTATAATGGTCCGTCTATACAGAAAAGCTGATTTTATATAGACGGACCATCAATTTTTCAAACCTACCTAAAATGAAGCTCAGAAAGATACGATCAACCGCTTAAGCCGTTCACGTAGCTCTTGGCTTCAAGACTTACTGGTGCTTCAAAGAAGTCATTGGTTTGAGCAAGTTCAACCATTTTTCCAATCTCGTTCTCAGGCCAAAACAGAGCCGTCTGATCGGACACCCTGCGAGCTTGGGCCAAATTGTGGGTGACAATAAGCACGGTAGTTTGACGGCGCAAATCAAGAATCAACTGTTCAATAATTGCCGTTGACATGGGATCCAAAGAACTACAAGGCTCATCAAGCAGCAGCAAAGATGGTTTTAGGGACATTGCCCGCGCTATGCATAGTCTCTGCTGCTGGCCACCAGATAGTAAAAGTGCTGACGAATGCAGTTTGTCTTTTACCTCACCCCAAAGTCCGACCGACGACAAATTCATCTCAACGGCAGCATCCACTTCAGACCTGGACATCCGATTAGAGTCCTGAAGGGGGATCGCAATATTTTTAAAGATACTGACTGGAAAGGACGTGGGCCTTTGAAAAACCATTCCTACTTTCCGCCTAAGGGCACGTAAATCTGTGAGCTTCGCGAAAATAGAAACATTTTCGATTTTTACGTCACCAAAGAAATGGGTCGTGCTTTCCGTTTCTAGAATTCGATTCAGAGCCTTTAGGAACGTAGATTTCCCCACCCCGCTTGGGCCTACAATAGCGGTTATTGAACCTGCAAGTACATTTAGGCTAACACCTTCAATGATTTTTTTTGATCCACGGACAACCGTTAGATTTTCCACCGCCAAAAAAGACTCTTGCCTAATGTTGGAATTCAATCTTGGTTTCCTCTCATTTTCTGAATCTACAGACATGTCAAACATGCATTTCTCCTGATGAATCCTACATAAAAACTAGCCGTCAAAGCGTTCTAACTAAGAAAATCTTGCAACCCTATCAAAACACAAGAAAAAATTCTTTGTACGAATAAGTTACATAATCTCGAACCATCTTAATTCAAAGACTTTCTAAATAGAGCAAAAGTTGCCGAAAATACACCGTTTATGGCCAAAATAAGCACAACAAGAGCCAAGCCACTTGCATAGGCGTTTTGATCTCCGCCGGTTACGTTCATTGCTAAATCCAAAATATGAATGGAGAGAACTCGCCCCGAATCCAAAAGACTCTCAGGCATCCGTTCGGAATACCCGCTTGTAAATAAGAGAGCGGAGGTTTCCGCAAGGGCTCGACTTAAGGCCAAGACAACACCCAACACGATACCAGGCATGCAATAAACAAAAATAATCTTTCTAAAGTAGGTATAGGAAGAAAACCCTAGGCTGATAGACTGTAAATAGATGTCTTTTGGTACACTTCTAAAGGTTTCCTCAAAGGCTCTCGTCATATACGGCCAAATCATAAATCCCAAGGTCACGGACCCTGCCAATATGGAGTAGCCAAAACCAAAAAAACGACAAAAAACCGCATTTCCCACGATACCGAATACGATCGATGGCACCGCTGTCAGCCCATCCAAGGCAACCGATACAGTATGTCGAAGGGAACGTACAATCTTAGTCGAGTCTCGACTATCCGAAAGAAAAAGCGCGCAGCCTAGAGCTAGCGGAAACACGAGGACTAATGCTAAAGCAACAACGAGTAGGGTCGAGATAAGTATGGGAAAAATCCCCCCTTCCCGCCCTGATCGCTCTGGGGCATTCAGCAAAAAGTCGACTGAAAAACTGCCCATACCTTTAGAAATCATTTCCCAAATTATAGAAAACATCGCCAGTAGAGGAATAGAAATACAAATCCAAGCGCTGATTTTTATGGCTAGATCTAAACTAGAAGTTGAAATCGAAGGATTTAGCCGTCTCATTTTCAGATAAGCCTCACTCTCGCTAGATATCGGCGAGCCAAATAAAACAGAACTAGAGAAGGAAGACAAAGCATCAAGCCAGAAAGCATCAATGAACTTCGATGCAGGCCTTCTGCATATGGCATTTCAAGTGCTATATGTCCAGTTAACGTTCGAATGGGATCAAAGACAGAGGTAGGAAACGCTGGAATATTTCCTGCTACCATAACGACCGCCATTGTCTCACCTAGCGTTCGAGCAAATTGAAGGCACAAAATAGAACCTATCCTCGTCCAGGTAAACGGGAGTAGGACAACACGAATTCGATTGAATAGTGACATGCCCAAAGACTCGGATGCCACCATTTGCTCCTTAGGAACATCGTTTATAGCCTGAGCTGTTAAAAGTATCGTTGAAGGTAGGACCATAAGACTTAACACAAGAGCTGCTGCCATTAAACTGGCCCCAGGCGGTGCCATTCGATTGATCTCAGGAACTAGAAAGCCCAGTCCCCAAAGGCCAAAAATAACACTTGGAATCCCTGACATAATCTCAAATATCTTACGTATCACGACCGCAAGCCATCTAGGAAACAGAAAATGCAAGGCTAGTGCAGAAAGCAAGGAAATAGGCGTCACAAGCAATAGAGAGCCACTGCAAGCTGCTAGCCCTCCAACCACCATAGGAAGCAAATTATACTCTCCGGAGCTTGGATTCCATATTCCAGCGACAAACGCACCTGGAGGTACTGAACTTAAAACTTTAAAACTATCTACCGACAAAAGGCACAAAATGATAGCTATTGCTACTATAGCAAAGAGCCCTGAAGCCAATGTATATGCTTTAAAGACCATATCTATAAAGGTACAAAAAATTGATCTTCTATGATCTTAATGGCTACGGGATCTTTTATAAAACCTAAGAATTTTTGCGCTGTTTCTGACGCTGGTTTTATGTTTACAAAATTTAGGGTTCTTCTTAGTGGATAGGTTTTATTTTTGACATTTTGAAGCGTTGCATCGATGCCATTCAAACGAACTGTCCGAATAGTTTTAGAGACTTTTGAAGCATACTCAGCCGTACCAACAGATACATAACCGATCGCCCACTTACTACCACCCACAAACTTAATGGCTTGCTCGTTTTCTCCAACGATCATTTTGGCTTTGATATCAGTATTCTTCAATGCAAAAAACTGTAAAAAAAGCTCTAAGGTTGATCTACCTTCTGCTTTATTCACAACTGTAATTTCCTGATCTGTGCCACCCAATTCTTTCCAATTGGTTGTCTTTCCGGTATAAATGGCAACTACTTGCTTATCATTTAAATCTGAAATCGGATTATCTTTGTGAACGATCATAGCGATGCCATCATATGCAATCGCTGTCCCTTGAAGATCTGCTTCTTTTTCCGTCAAATCCCTAGACACCATGCCAATATCCGAAAGCCCACTGCGGGCATCAGATAGGCCGCGAGAACTGCCGCCGCTTTGCACATCTACCCGACTCTCTGGAAACTTCTTTTCAAAGGCCTTAGCAAGCTCACTTGCCAAAGGCGCAATCGTACTAGACCCGGATAGACTTAACTTCTTTTTTTCGACCTCTTTAGAAAAGGCGGTAAAGCTCAATGATATAGAAATCAGGCACGGCAAGGCATATGCGGCGCGCTTGGCACCAAAACCAATTGCATTTGACTTAATCGAATGAAAACAGTTCTTAAAAATCTGACTCATAAAAAACTCCAAAGAAAAGATCGTTGATGGACAACATGTGAACAATTATTGACATGTTACCAGCTCAAGCTTTATTTGGAAAGAAGAAATCAGCCTCTAAAAGGCACCTTGTCGGGACCAAAAAAGAGGCGTGGATGATTCCAAGCGAGCCATCATTAACATCATCAGCAACGAATCGAGACTCTTTTCCTCATAAGGCCGAGGAGGCTTTAGCTTTGTTGATTTCTAACTACAACAAAATATAGTCAAGTTCCCGCAGGTCGCAGTCAGCAATTGCCAAATTTTCAGAACAGTCCAACTGAGCATGAATAAAAAACAACTTTAAAATCCAAATTGTTGCAGGAAATATGGCTGCACTAGTCCCTTTTCAATCTCCCAAAAAATCAGTTTAGTGCGGAATTTTTTGTCATATTAAAGCGCTGTTTCGGATAGATGAAAGATGTCTCTTCGTCGCTTCGAATAAGGATAGAAAATACATAACTAGCTAATTCTCGAGCCCTATCTCCATAAAGTGTAGCGAGTAGAATCAATATGTGGTAAAAACGAGCTCATTCATCGGCCAGAAGGAACTAAAAAAATGGCACCCAAAAAAGGCACGCGCGCCGGAGCCAAGTTTGACGACGATCTCGCATCAAGGCGATTTAAAATTCTGGGAGACAAAAATAGACTCGCCATATTTAAATTTTTGATGAAAAATCCTTGTCCCGTCGGAGACATTGCCATAGCCCTCGGCATCGGTCGGACACTTGTCTCCCACAATCTTAAAGTCCTCCGCTCAGAAGGCCTGGTGGCTGCAAAGAGATATGGAAAGAGCATAGTTTATACATTAGCCGAAGATCTTATGGTTGATAAAAATGAAACACTCGATTTAGACTGTTGCCGAGTAAGCTTTTCCTAGACCTTAAAAAATTTTTTGAATTTGTGTTCAAATCTTTAAACGGTTGCTTCTGGCCACTTGATGGAGCAGAAACCCAGATACCTACCTTAGGCTTAGCAGGATAGGTTCGAATTCTATTTCTTTTCAGACTCAGATCCCGAATCACTCGTGACCAGATAGATGGTGAAGCCATTACTTCTCCCGCCCTCATTCCAAGCCAGCTTAAAGCATGTCATGTTGGCCGTTGTTACAACCCACGAAGGTCTTCCTATCTCCTATCAATTGTTTCCAGGCAATACTTTTGAAGAGCACACTAGTGAGTAGGCAAGGGGAATTTCACCCCAAGCCTCTCCCAGAACGGTGCAGGAACCTCTCGATTCACACCGCTCCCATCAAGCAAACCCTACCATTCCTCGACTCCAGTGATTGAATAGTTGCGGCCGTTTTATAGCGACTCTTCTCAGAAATTCGTTGGCTGCAATTTTACGCCCTTTAAGCTTCTTGTATTTCCGCATGGCCCACGTCCTCAGCGTTCTGTTGAAGTGCTGGTACTTGGGTTTCATCGATGATTTATTGTATTTTCCGTAATGTTGCTCCCATCCGCGAAGGATGGGTTCACATACACGAGAAATTTCAATTAAATCGAGATCTGATCTTCTGCGAATACCAAGGTCCCG
>CAIMVM010000085.1 GCA_903844895.1 uncultured Pseudomonadota bacterium | reverse complement strand
GACCTTCATTCAAAGAGGTTTCAATAAGTTTGGCCATGTCTACTGGCTGACGTTTGACCTTTTCCTGTACCAAAATCATTTGAAGCAGCCAGGTCGGGATTTCAGCAATGACCGCACCATTTTCTGGATTACTATTGACTTCAAAAACATATTCTCGACCGCTCAGGTGTCTGCTCCCTGGAGCCACTACGAATCCACCATCCCCGCGTATATCCAATCCTGGTCTTAAATTGGTCTTGTTTCCGATTGGTATAGGGTGAGAAGTTCGAAAATAGTAATGATACCCTCCGGTACTTCCAGTCAGTACCGTTACCGTAGGTGGCAAGTTGCCATACTCAGAAATCAAATCTCTGAGGCTTTTATCGCCAAAGTGTCTTGGATCTACATCTAAGACAATGAGGCCATTACCCGTACGAACTCCAAAATTTGAATTGGGTTGCTGATTAAAAGCCTTGCTAATCTTTTCAAAGTCTAGCGTGGCATCTTCTTGCCAACCTTTTTCAATCGGGTGTTTTCCTACTGCCGTGCAATTTGGGTTCCAGCAGGTGCACTTTCCATTTACCACCCCATGAACCAGTAAGACAGGAAGGTTAGAGTTGGTTAATGTGTATACGCTTTGTAATCGATGTGTTTCAAATATATGCATTCATATTTCCTTTTCAATGTTCCGCCCATTGTGGGCAAAAAAATTTTGTTAATAAGATTTCAATTTCATTTAACTAGCTAATTTGATGATTAAAATAGAATTTAGGTCTAACTGTCTTGCTAGTGGGTCAAGTACCTTTTTCAATTCGATTTCGTTTACCTCCCCTCGATGTTGCCTATTCTTCAATAGCTTAAATTTTAAACATATTTGACTCGCCTTGACGGACTATTAGTGTTGACTTTTCATACAGCCTCCTTCATACAAAACTTCGTTGTTGAAAGCAGAAGCTAGGAGCTTATTTGGTTCTTGAATAGACCCGGCACCCATATGGGTTTCGACAGGTTGGGAGGCATAGAAATTGCAAAGATTTAATATTGAAAATATTAAGATCCCTGTTTGGGTAAACTCTTCCGAAAAGGAAAATTTTTCAGAACATATCTTTAACGTGCAGACTGATTTTTTTGATCTTTGGAATCATAAAGGTAAGATTTGCGGAAAACCCCCAAATAATATAGCTCTGAAAATCATTGAGAAGTATGAAAACAAAATTATTCAACACTCCAAGCAACATGTAGAACAATATTTAATGTGGAGACATAAAAGAAGAATCTATCTAGATTCTAAGGGAAATATAGAGCTGGAAATTATTAAAAAATTAAAGCTGCTAGAAAATGATTTTTATATTTCAAAAGCAGAAATCGCAATGAAAATGATAGATGTTTATGACATGATAGAGGAATGCCTTGCTCCACCTGTTGTTAGAGATTGGACTAAGTGTAATGCTGACTATTTGGAAAAATTATCCTCAAGATTGGAGGCCAGAGGGACTGAGAGAGTACTAAATAAACAACCCCTCAAAGTAGGTGATTACAAACCTGAACCATCGAATAAATATAGCGTTTGGAAAAAAAAGCTCGAAATTGAAGATAGATATGCAGCATTGTTAATTTGGCTAGTATTGGATCTTTATGATCAGGAACCACCAGTAACCAGTCATATTTTTAAAAAAATAGATGCGGGCACTTTAAAGAAAAAGATAGATCAAGAAGCAAAACCGCCGGCTAAATGGTCTCCATTTGTTAAGCTTTCATATCGTAAAATCAACTATATTAGTAAGGATGGCGAATTAGGATTACTTCAGTTCTTTCAAAAAGAATGGAATAAGAGAAACTCAAACCAGAAGTTAGAAGTGAGTGAATCTGAGTTCGAATTGATTGGAGTGGCTTGCGTGTTTGAAATAGAAAAAACTCTGAAAGACTTTTTAGAGCAAAAAAAAGAGTTAAAAGGCAAATTCAATGCCGAAAAGTGGCTACATCTTAAACATGGTAGTAGCAAATGGAAAGTAGCAGATTAGCGGATTTAGCTAGGGGGCACATAAATCTCCAAATTTCAATCTTTGAATCCTATCAAATCGTTTTAACTTAGCTCTAATAGAAATTGTCAGACCACTCTTGGTCCATGTCATTGATTACACTTTCTAAAAATGCTTCTTGTGGTGATATCACTCTCGGTTGTAATGCCATTTCTTCTAATATCCGGACCTCAAAGTTTCGATAGGCATAGCGCAGTAGACCTGAGTTTGCCAGCATTAGAGCGCATACAATATCATCATGCTTTCCAGGTGCGGCTCCGTAGGTCATAAGACCAGTGGCTGAAGTAGAAACTTCAAATGACTCTAATTCACTCTTTAGTTCCAGCCATCGAGGAAGAAGCAGCTGCTTTTGCTCTAAAGATGTAATCAACTTAGTTACCATCTCACTTTTGGAAGCATTGCTGAAATTTATGCCCTCAGAAGGCAAAGAAGTATACTGCAGCTGATCATCTATAGCCATCCCTACGCCCGTTTTATCGTGGAGGACCATCTCTACAGCCCCAAACTGCTTAGCGAAAGCTACAAGCATCCTAATAGCCTCTGTGTAGGGCGTTTGGTGAAACCTGCTAAAACCTATAACCCTGCTAGATTCAATATCTACCGCGACAAAAACTGTATAATCTTTAGACTT
>CAIMVM010000084.1 GCA_903844895.1 uncultured Pseudomonadota bacterium | reverse complement strand
TCTCGCCTTATACGCAAGGAATTTGCAGAACACATTGAAAAATATTATTGGAAGCCTATCTTTTGGAGCAGGACGTACTGCCTTTTGACTGTCGGTGGGGCTCCGCTGTCAGTGCTCAAGCAGTATATTGAAAATCAGGCCGACAATCCGATAGATTCGAACAAAATAGGAAGCAAAGTCCTTAGGGCGCAATGAAAAGAGCTTATCCGCTGTTTCTCCATGGCAAACATTCTGATTGCTACGACGGAAATAGAATGCCAAGACATTGATAAATCACGCCGGCGCTAAATCCTAAAACTATCTACATAGGAATTTCCGTTTCAAATTTGGAAAAAGTATTTGAGGGAATGGCTCATTGGCTATTCGATGAAAACCAGGATGGCGGAAAGGGAGGGATTCGAACCCTCGGTACAGTTACCCGTACGCATCCTTAGCAAGGATGTGCTTTCGGCCACTCAGCCACCTTTCCTAACCCTTATGATCGATTCTTTTTGGTGCTGCTGGCGGAGGAAGAGGGATTCGAACCCCCGATAAGCTTACGCCTATAACGGTTTTCAAGACCGCCGCCTTCAGCCACTCGGCCATTCCTCCACATCGGCACCAATGGGAACCAGGCGAAAAACTAGCAGCAAATGTCGCTCTAGGCAAGCACTCAATATCTGCTGTTACATCTCGGGTACAATATGTCCAAGAATGGTGGCGGTATTTTTAACAATCCGTTTTATTTCAGCTTTTTTCTCACCTGAAGGCAGCCAGATATAGCCAGAGTTGCTTGCTTTTTCTTTGAGCACTTCTTCATTGTTGGCCAATAAGACTTTCGTAGTCCCCTCATCCTGCTGGGAAACCCGAACACTCACTTTGTTTCGAAGGGTTTGCCCTTCTAAATAGAAGCTATCCCAGTCGGTAGAGATCACTCCTGATTTCTCATCAAGAACCAGGATATTGTAGTTCTTCCCTAGTACGTCCAATAGGGCATTCCAAACCTTAGTTTTCTCGGATGGAATCATAAAAGTTACCTCATCCACTACTTTAACAGAATGTACATCTTGCGGCTCTTTGGCCTCACTTGATTTTACATTCATGGGCTGGTCTGGTGACTCATTTCCGCCAGAAAAAAGCCCTTTAAATTGTGCGCATCCCGCGATTAATAGAATGAAAATAACTTTTAACAGAGGTTGGCTCCTTAGCAAGGTCGACTCCTATTAAGTATACCGTATTTTATCTCTCTGAATAGAGCGTCAAAAACTCAAATGCTTTCTGGTGTCAAAAAAGGCGGCTTAGTGCCGCCTTCAATCTTACTTAGCCTAAAAGCTCTTTGACCACTTCACGCTCGGCCAGAAGCTCGTCCGTAGTCAATTTAATCTTAGCTTTGGTGAAATCGGAAAGCTTAATGCCCTCAACCACTTCCCAATCCTTGCCATTAGAGCGAAGAGGAAGAGAGAACATAAGACCTGAGGGTATTCCATAGTGCTTGCCATTAGACGGCACAGCAGCGGAAAAGAAGTCTCCGGTCTTGGTTGGGTTTAGGAGATTCTTGACGTGATCGATGGCAGCGGATGCGGCTGAAGCCGCTGATGACTTGCCGCGCGCATCGATGATGGCAGCCCCACGTTTTTGAACCGTAGTAAAAAAATCAGTTTCTAGCCATTTGCGATCCGTTAAAACACTCGTAAGCGGCTTTCCATCAATAAGGGCATTTTCAAAATCAGGAACCATAGTAGAGGAGTGATTTCCCCAAATGGCCATATTAGTGACTTGACCCACTCCCACCTTAGCCTTGGCGGCTACTTGCCATTTTGCACGATTTTCATCGAGTGCTGTCATGGCTGAAAAGCGGGTAGGGGGAATGTCTTTACAGTTGTGCTGGGCAATGAGAGCATTTGTGTTGCAAGGGTTCCCTACGACCACAACTCTGACATCACTGGCAGCTCGATTGAGAGCTTTTCCTTGTCCTACAAAGATCGGTCCATTTGCCCGAATCAAATCATTTCTTTCCATTCCTGGGCCCCTCGGCATGGAACCAACAAGAAGCGCCCAATGAATTCCATTAAATGCGGCTTCTGCATTGTCATGGATATGAATCCCCGCGAGAGTCTTAAATGCACAATCTTCTAGCTCCATGGCCGTGCCTTCTGCAGCCTTGATCGCCTGGGGAAGCTCTAACATATGGAGATGTACTGGCGTGTCTTCACCAAATACCTCTCCAGACGCTAATCTGAATAGGAGGCTATAACCAATTTGACCGGCGGCACCTGTAACTGCAACGTGGACTGGCTTTTTCATGCAAGGGCTCCCTAAGTGTTAATGCCATCGTCTTTAACTAAGGCCAGATGAGCTGGCTTTTTTGGCGAAGGCTGATCTGTATTGATAGTCCAATACGAACTGTTTGGCAAAAATTCTTTATACTCGCTCCAGTGCACCGCTTTACCGTCACCATCAGTGAAATGAAGAACCTTTGCTTTGCCCCCTGATTTTATTTTGTTCAAACAGGTTTCGCAAGCCGTAACGTCGCTTTTGATTTCACCCTGTTTGATTTGAGCCATGGCCTTTTGGCCTTTATGTGGTCTCGAGCAGAAATAGCAGTGGTGAGTTTCAGAGGACTCTGGAGCTTCCTTTTTCCCAAGAAGCCGATCAATATCTTCGGCGATAAAAACCGCCGAGTTAAGAGACAGAGGGTCTAGCCGGCCCTCTTTTTTGAGCTGGTTCAAAAGCTCGAGCAGGTGCTCCAATGTGCGGGCAGCCTTTTCCATTTGTTCTAAGGGTATCGTCTGGCGGTTGAGAGCGGCCTCTAAAGCACCCTTGGAGCGTTCCACCCGGGCCAGAAGGGTGGCCAAAGTGGCGCCTCGCCCCTTATTTCTTTTTGGTGGCGCGGTTAATACCTTGGCTGCGAAAGCCCCGAGAGCTATCGCGAAAAGCAGGATTAATATTAGTTCCGTCAGGTTACCCACAGATATCCATATTCCCCTAAAGTCTCTTACATTATAGCCGATCTTGGACTCATTGTGGGGGGGGATGGAATGATTTCCTATGAGACCAGGCGGCACTTTTTTAATACAATCGTAGCTAAGTATAAAGATTATTTAGCTTTATATGCTTTTTTAAATAACGGCTCTACCGAGGGTTGCGTCGACTTTGGTGATTTTTACTGGGAACAGCTTTACCACTCTATCCACAACGTCGAAATCAAACTAAACCGCGGCTATTAAGTAGTCCTAGTAGGCCGTCCTATATATTTTGGCCAGAACAATAAGCACCCTAGACCTGCCTACTCCCTAATCAAAGCCTTGACGTTTGGGGTTGCCTTAACTATTCTGAAATATGGAATAATGTTTAGGAATTTTATTTGTGACAAAGGATCGACTCCAATTTGAAACGAAAGACTCGGGATTAATTCTCTTAGGGTCTATCTTAACTTTGGACGTCAACTCTTCTGAAGGAATGAATTTTATTTCTGAACCTACCTTGTCCCCCATTAACTCTAAACAGATCATTATGAGTGAAGAGTCTGCCTCCCTGATGGAAGCGGCTAGAATGAAAACGAATGCTCTGCAATGCCAATACAATCGTCCGTTTATGATCGGTAATTATAAACTTGAACTACTACCCTCTGGTAAGGTGCTTGGTGGAGCTTCCTTATTTTTAGAAACCAAAAGCGATTCTATTCTTTATGCGCCCAGTATTACCTTGCAAAAACACCTTTTAACTCGAAAAGCGCAACTTCGAAAAGCAAAAACTTTGGTCTTAAAAGCCCACTCTAGCGCCCACATGGTGAACCACTCCATTAGAAAAGAGAAAGAGCGCTTGGTAGATTGGATTCTTAAAATCAAATCTACTTCCGGCGTTTGGCCGGTGATTTATACACCCCCATTTGGACTGGCTCAAGAGGTCATAAAAACCCTAGATCAAGCTCTCATTCCGACGCTTGTTCATCCGTCTTTAGTTGGCATTAATAGTGTTTATACGTCCCATGATTTTCATATTGGAAAACCTGGGACATGGTCTAAACGCTCGGTGGATGATCGCGTTTTGATTATCCCCTCACCAGTACCATTTGGTAGGCGGCTTAAGTTCATGATGATGAGGCCCTCAGCGCTCATTTACGATAGCTCATTGGCCTTCGAGTCCGCTCTAACGAGACCGTCAAATATTTCGCCATTTCTCATGGACTGCTCTCCCACAATTGGCGAGCTCAAAGACATCATCAAAGAGGTAATGCCGGAACACCTTTATATTTTTGGGGCAGGAGCTAAGAGTCATATGGCAGAATTGAAAGCTACTGCGGATAACGTCAGCGCTATTTACAAGGATAGCCAACCCACACTATTTTAATTTAATGAGCTTCTTAGCTCTTGGCAGTTCGACTCTAGCCAAATATGGTACACACGCTTTACATCTTCAAATGTCTGAGGGGCTTGGGCGCTTAAATGATTTTTAGCCTCATTAAGGCTTTCACATGACAGCAGCTTTGCCCACACCATATCTAATTCTAGACCTCCTTGGGTCCCAAGGGGTTGAACAGCATCAAAAAGAAAATGATTGCCCCGAACGCCCTCTTGAAAGACGACATTCCAAAGGCCAAATAGAAGTGACGGTGGGTAGCTATCTAATAAATTTATGGTATCAAAACTCATATATGGCCTCCATAGTACAGAGACCCTAAAGCAATTCCTGTTCCGACCCAAAAAGCTAAAAACCCCAATGATTCCATAGGGGTTTTTGCTAATAGAGACGGACAGGTGTCAAGAGAATGGGCAAAACCATTTCATTCCTTAATAAAGGACTCATACTCTGCAGATGACAAAAGCTCAACGGTTGGGCCTGTAATTTCAATTCTAAGGAGCCAACCATCTTTATAACAATCTTCTTGAAGGGCCTCGGGAGAGTTCAAGATGGCCGTATTTACTTCTACGACTTTGCCCTCAACGGGCATATAAAGGTCTGACACCGTCTTTGTGGACTCGATGGTCCCAAATGGATCTCCCGCTCCAAATGTGTCTCCTACCTTAGGAAGATCAATGTGAACAATATCTCCGAGTTGATCAACAGCATAGGCGCTAACACCGACACTTACAGTGCCAGTAGTTGCTGAAAGCCATTCATGATCTTTTGAAAATTTCAATTTTTGAGTAAAGTCCATTTTTAAGGCCCCTTTGCTTATGAGTGTATTTTGGCTGTATAAAGTGGTCGTTTCACTACCGTAGCGAGCTTTTGCTTACCTCTCACATCGATACCTATCTTGTCGCCCAGTTTGACCGAATCTGCAAGTAAAAGTGCCATGCCGCCAGCTCCACCAACTGTTGGTAAAACGGAGCCAGATGTCACTTTGCCTATTATTTTCTCATTCGCCCAAATATCCATTCCCGGCCTAGGAACTCCGGGCTCATCCAGTTTAAAAGCTACCATTTTTCGAGGAACGCCTGCGGCCTTTTGTGCCTCGAGAGCCTGCCGCCCGATAAAATCGCCCTTTTGCTCAAGGCGCACAGCCCAACCAATTCCAGCCTCCCAAGGCGTGGTAGATTCATCGATGTCGTTTCCGTAGAGAGCATAACATGCTTCTAGACGCAGAGTATCTCTAGCCCCCAGTCCAACCGGTAAAACATCAGGATTTTCGAGAAGCTTTTTCCAAATCCCCAGAACGCCCGCATGGGGCAGATACATTTCATAGCCGAGCTCTCCTGTATAGCCCGTGCGAGCAATCAAACCCTCGACACCCCCAATCTGGGCCTTCATAAGGCTCATATACTCTAATTCTGAGAATTTGGAGATATCCACAGAATTTAAACACCCCAATATGGCAGCCTTAGAACTGGGTCCTTGAACCGCGATTTGAGACCAACTTTCAGACTGGTTTTCTACTTGCAGGGACGTTGGTAAAATTTCTTTTAACCAGTTAAAATCTTTTTCAATGTTAGAGGCATTCACGCACAACAAAAAGGTTTCGTTTTCAATCCGGTAAAGAATGAGGTCATCGATAATTCCGCCTTTTTCATTTAAAAGCGCCGAATATTGACCTTCGCCTACCTTAAGGCGCTGAATATCGTTAATCGTTACCTTTTGAAGTGCTTCGCCTGAGCCTTTTCCAGAGACAAATATCTCTCCCATATGAGAAACATCAAAAATGCCGCACTTTGTTCGTACCTGTGCATGCTCGGCAAGCACTCCAGAATAGCTGACCGGCATATCCCAACCACCAAACGGAACAATCTTTGCTCCAAGCTTTACATGTTCATCATATAGAAGTGTTCTTTTCATAGTCACAGGAGGGCTCCTTTTTACGCTCATTACGCTCAAAAAACTCTCGAAGTATCTTCTTTTAGAGTTCATAGAATCAATTGAAAAACTGAGATATATTCATTTTAATGACCGCCGCGGCCAACTATAGAATTTAAATAAGCACTATAAAGAAAATATTATAAAGAAAATACTATGAAAATCTGGATTCTGAGTAGCAACCGATGGAACTCTGCCATAACTGAATATGCTTTGAGCATGGCTAGGTCTTTAAAAGAAGGTGGTCATGATGTTTTATTTATGCCCCTTTGCGGCTCTCCTGCCCATACTCGCGCTGAGCAACTAGGCCTTACCGTTGTTCCCCTCGAGACGTTTCAATTGAGGCCAGGAGTCGTAAGGGAGCTTCGACAGCGAACCATAAAGCATGCACCTTCTCTCTTGATCACCTGCGGCGGTCTCGAGCAAACTTTAAGCCTTTGGATTCCCAATGTCCGAAAGTTGCGTTTTCGGGGGGAGCGTTTTCGTAGCTTTTCTCCCTTTCGAAAGCTTGTGCACAAGCTGTCTCACCATCAAGTCGCAGGATTTCTTGTCCCATGTGTCGTTCTCGCCAACGAGTTGCAATCCTTTAGCGAGAAACCCATACATCCTATCGTCATCGGCTTGGATGACTCCTACTGGCGGCATCTTCCCAAGCCCAGCCAAAGACCAACATGTCTTATCTTTGGCAGATTTGACCCAATTAAAGGCCACCGTGAGTTTATGGTCCTTTGGAAACAAATTCTCTCGCAATACGCTCAGCGTTTTTCTGGTGAAGTGCGCCCACTCCTTCAAATCGTTGGTCGAAATGAAAACCTTACAAAACAAGATCTTCTCAATGCAGCCGACGCACTTGGAATCCGTGACGACGTCGAGATCTTAGAAGGCCACGTCCAAAATCCCGCAGAACTTTTAAGCTCAGCCGCTATCGGCATCATACCAAGTCTTGGCTCCGAAGTGATCTGCCGCGTTGCCCAAGAATTTCTCCTATGCGGCACTCCCATTCTTGTTTCAAAAGCTGGAGCTCTTCGTGAGGTTTTATTTGAATCTGCGGGTATTTGTTCCACTTTAGCTGAACATGATATCCCTGAAATCGTCTCGTTTCTTCATGCTGCCATTGCAGAAGATCTATTCGTAAGAACAGAAAGAAGTCAAAAAGCGAAACAAAGGTTTAGTTTTGAAGGGATGCGAAGCCAACTTGAAAAGATTTTATAGGTCTATTCGACAGTTGTATTAAAAAGAAGACTTAATAAGAGGACTCGAATGGAAACCAAAGTCCTCTAGATTAGAAAAGACCTGGCTGGCCAGTTTGCCCTAACCATTTGCGCGGCTTTGATCCGTCAGCTTTTCCAACCAGTCCCATTTTTTCCATTTGTTCCACGATTCGCGCAGCGCGATTGTAGCCAATCTTCAGCTGGCGCTGCAGAAAAGATGCAGAAATTTGACCTTGGCTCTTGGCTATTTCCAGTGCTCCATCCCACATGAGGTCCTCACCAAAATCGTCGCTGTTTTTATCCGCTCCCGAATCTTGGCTTGCTTCTCGTTCAACCCAATCGATGAGATTTTGGTCGTATATAGCTTGGTTTCTATCTTTTATGGATTTTACAAAATTTACGACTTCACTATCTGATACATAAGCTCCTTGAATCCGTTCTAGTTTATTTAATCCCGGTCTTTGCAAAAGAAGATCGCCTTTTCCTAAAAGCTTCTCTGCGCCCATCTGGTCTAAAATCGTTCGAGAATCGTGCTTGGAAACAACCTGAAACGCGATACGAGAGGGCAAATTAGCTTTAATCACGCCTGTTATGATATCTACAGATGGTCTCTGTGTGGCCAAAACCATATGTATACCTGAGGCACGAGCTTTTTGTGCCAGCCTCTGTATAATGGATTCAATTTCCTTGGGCGCCGTCATCATCAAATCCGCCAACTCATCAATCACCAAAACGATATACGGCAAAGTGTCAATCTCATCGTCTTTCAGCTGCGCCTTTATTAGAGAGCGCGTTTCTTCTTTTGCATCGAGCCAAGCCTGATTAAATGCCGCAATATTTCTTACCTGCATTTGCTGCATGACTTTGTACCGGCGTTCCATTTCGTGAACTGCCCAACGAAGGGCCGAAGTTGCTTTTTCAGGTTGAGTTATAACGGGCATCAAAAGATGGGGAATGCCCTCATAAACTGAGAGCTCTAACATTTTTGGATCTACTAGTATCATGCGCACATCTTTAGGGCTTGACCTGGTCAAAAGGGACGTTATGAGAGTGTTTATGCCCACCGACTTTCCAGACCCAGTGGATCCCGCCACCAAGAGGTGGGGCATTCCGCCAAGATCCGCATACACAGGCTGTCCCGAAATTGATTTTCCGATGACAAAAGATAGCGTCGAACTCAGACGGCTAAATGTAGGATGCTCTAAAAGCTCGCCCATCAAAACATCTTGACGGGTCTGATTGGGTACTTGGATTCCTAAGGCGCTTTTATCAGGAATCGGCTGAATCAATAGACTGTCCGCCTTCAAAGATAGGGCCAAATCATCCGCAAGTCCAAGTAGACGCGCCTGTTTTACTCCTGCCTCTGGTCGAACTTCGTAAACAGTGACAACTGGCCCCGTTTGATGGCCTATAACCTCCGCCTTAATGCCAAAATCACCTAAAGTTTTAATGAGGAGCTCATCCATTCTTTTAAGCTCCTGAGGCGTAATTCCTTGAGTATGGCTAGAAACATGGCGCTTAAAGACATCTAGATCAGGAAACTTATAGAGGCGATCCACAATATTTACGTGGCCCCCAGTTTCCCCTCCTTCATCTCCATGAATGATCGGGGTAGAGTCTTTCCCTTCAAACCTAAAATCTGTGGAGTCAGAGACATCATGTTGGGATTGACCCTCTTCCAATTCCCTTAAAACCTCTAAAGAGGAAGTTCCTGATTCAGAAGGCTTCGAAATGAAAGAAACATTCGCATCAGAAGAATCCCAACTGTCACTTGGTGAAGGAATATTTCCGATTACCGCTGCCTCTGGAAGTCTGAGGTCTGCTTTTCTATGTCTTAGGGCTAGCAGTATATCCTTTGTTTTTTCATGGCATATGTCGCGAAACCAAAGAAAATATCGATTCAAGTAAGGGAAAATTGCCGGCAGCATGGCGCCTAAACCGATCGCCAAGAAAAGGTACTTTCCGAAAGTTTTTTCAAGACTAAGATTAAGCGAGCGCCCGAGCCAACCGCCAGGCATAAAGACAACCCCGTCAATTTGAAAGGGGATCTTGAAAAGGTCGACCAAATATATCAATAACATGCTGCTAATAAAAACATAGAGGCAAAACAGAAAAATCGCTTTCACCTTGCTTAGATCTTTTGCGAGAATCATCGACAATCCCATAAAAAATAGTGGGATTACTGTAGAGACTATTCCTAGCTGAAAAATGCCGTGCGCCGCCAACTCAGAGCCCACTGCGCCACCCAAATTATTGGTAATTGCAACCCGAGGAAAGCTGACTGAATAGAAACTATCGTCTCGAGGAGAAAAGCTTAAAAAGCTTGCCGCCAAATAAAGCCCAAAGATCATGCTAAGAGATGCAAGAATATATTCGTATTTTTTAGAGACATTTTTGGTCATGGTGTCTTTCGATGTGACTTAAGACCCATTATATAATGTCTATGTCAATTATTAAATGAACGCCGTTGTTTTACGACCCTCGCGGGTCGCAAAACAGAGAAAGTTCATTTTATTCTTGGGGGCTTACGCTTTCAACGTCAAGGCCGTTCAGAAAATTTGAAAAACACCAAACGAAATTATAGGAAACACCAAAGTTTGACTAATTTTGCAGTTTTGCTTGAACTAGCTGTTGGGCTTTTTGAACTGGTATCTTTTGATCTTTAACATAGTCATCATAAAGTTGTTCTAAAATCTCTTCTTGAACTTCACCAAAATATTTGGCGTCTTTATAAGGAGTATGTTGAAACATAACGCGTGAATATCTCGGAATAAAGACCTCAGGAAACAGATTTTCAAGTTCAAATTCCATTTTCTTTTTTATAAGAAACCTTGGATCTATAACCTTAGATCGCATTTCAATATAATTATCTAAGGCGAGATCTGCAATGGCATCAGAGTTGGGTTTTCTTAGATTTTGAAACTTAAGTAAGAGTGCTTTTAAGTCGCTTTCTGTCTGTACCGGCTCTTTTTCCAAAAGCTCGTCAAATGCCGCACAGTCCTCAAATCCACAGTTCATGCCTTGGCCATGGAACGGCACAATAGCATGGGCGGCGTCACCCATAAGAAGCGCGGAGCCTTCATAGGACCAAGGATAGCATTTGACTGTCCCCAGGCCACCAAGGGGATTTTTTAAAAACGAAGTGACGAGATCCGGAACAAGGTTTTTCATATCTGGAAAAACCTCTGTGAAAAAATCGTCGACTCGAGCTTCGTTATTGAGGGCTTCAAAACTAACGGGGCCGGTTCGAGGCAAAAACATGGTTGCTGTAAAAGATCCGTCGGGATTGGGAAGGGCAATCATCATATATTCGCCCCTTGGCCAAATATGAAGGGCTTTGGGATCTAGTAAAAATGATCTGTCTGGGCCGCTCTTAATCAAAAGCTCTTTGTAGGAGTGATCTAAAAGTTCTGAATTTAATTCACTGCCTTTTTGACTGAGCACAGCCCGTCTCACTTCTGATCCAGCGCCATCCGTTCCTATCAGCAAATCATATTCCACTTGCTGCGCTTTGCCGTTGGGGCTTTTGTAGTGAAAAGTTCGCCCCTCTAAATTGACTTCTGTAACCTCGGCTTCAAAAATATAAGTGACGTTTCCTGTGGATTCTGCTGCGGTCATAAGAAGTCGATTTAAATCAGACCTAGATACGGAATAGATAACCTCCTCTGGTTTCTGTCCATAGGCTTGAAAATTAACTCCTCCCACCACATCATGAATGATCCTACCGCGCATGGGTAAAATTATCTTTTCAACTTCCTCCATGACTCCTGCCCTAATCAAGGGGGCTATTCCCCGATTGGCCAAAGCAAGATTTATGGAACGACCGGCCGAAGAGTGAGAGGCCCTAATGTCTTCGCGTTTTTCATAGACTTCTACCGAATAGCCTTTTTTACCGAGAAGAATCGCCAAAAGTGAACCGACTAGCCCACCACCACTCAATACAATTTTTAAGTTACGACTTGAATTCACTTCGTCACCTCTTCTAAACGCTCAATAAAATTTGCTACATCGAGAAACGAATTGTAAAGGGGCACAGGGGCTACTCGTATCACATTGGGATAGCGCCAATCGCAGACAACTCCCCGGCTTTCTAAGTCCTCAAATACCTGTTTTGGCAACTTTTTACCTGGCCGAATTTGAAGGGACAACTGGGATCCTCTCTCACTCGGCTCAGCTGGGGTTATCAGGCTTATTCTGTCTGCAAGTCTCTCGAGCAAAAGCTCCTCTAAAAAACCCGTTAAGGCCAACGATTTTTTTCTAAGGGGCTCCATGCCACCGGCATCTCTAAAGAGGTCTAACGAACCCCTGATGCAAATGAGGGAGTGGATCGGTGGGTTTGAAAGCTGCCAGGCTTCCACTGACTTCATGGGGTCAAAGCTCGTTTCCATTTTAAATCTTGTATCTTGATTGTGCCCCCACCAGCCGGTGAGCCGCGGTAGATCTTTATTTTGGTGATGTCTTTCATGAACAAAGGCGCCACCTGTCGCTCCCGGTCCGGAATTTAAATATTTGTAGTGACACCATACAGCGAAATCAACTCCATCTCTATGAAGGTGAAGGGGCACATTTCCAGTCGCATGCGCCAAATCAAATCCTACCGTGATCCCATACTTTCGCGCCCGTTCCGTAATGTGAGCAACGGGAAATAGCTGACCTGTATAATACTGAACGCCTGGTAATAGAATCAGCGCCAAGGAGTCTTTGTGGGTTTCTATGGCTTCCCATATTTTCTCGAGTCTGATTAAGCTTTCACCCTCGTCAGGCTTGATCAATATCATTCCTGCTTGGGGATCGTGCCCGTGAAGGCGAATTTGAGACTCTATGGCAAAATGGTCCGAGGGAAAGGCCTTCTCTTCTAAAAGAATCTTAAACCTGCTCTTTGTCGGTCTATAGAAACTGATCATGAGAAGATGAAGGTTCACAGTAAGCGAATTCATGGCTACGACTTCACTGGGCAGGGCTCCCACCAGATCCGCAAGGTCATGGGTCAACTCTTTGTGAAATGGCATCCAGGGCCTTTTTCCTAAAAAGTGCCCCTTTACCCCAAATTCCCGCCATTTTTGCATTTCTTCTGCCAAAAGATCCGAAGTATGTTTTGGCTGAAGCCCAAGGGAGTTTCCGCATAGGTAAATGCTTTCACTTCCATCGTCATGGGCGGGAATATAAAATCTTTCTCTGAAGTGACTTAGAGAGTCATTTTTGTCTAATGTCTTAGCGCGATCCAATAAGGTCTGAGTCAAATGATCTCCTTCGCATGATACAATACAAGCCTTGATGGCACAGCATCTAGGGACAACAGGGGCACCTGAAGTGAAACAAAATAATTTCCGTCTTTAGCGCTATCTGGTACATAGGCCATTTCACTTACCGTTCGTGATGGATTCTTAAAAAACTCACGGTGATTTTTAAGTCGTCCTTCATCGTGAGTGCGATCCAAGGAGGGAAAATCAACAATCAAATGTTGGAATGGCAATTCTCCTAGAAATTGAATGGCCTCCTCAGTAAAAAATGGCGCAGGTTGGGTGAGGTCCCACTTCGCGGTCTTCTTTGATTCGAGATTAGGACTGGTACGAATCACAACGGCGCCATCTTCAATAAAACCAGAATACCAATGTCCTGCCTTTAACAGATTTTTTTTGGTTATAAAAACATCTCCCGCCCCATGGCCTTGGTAGGTTTCTAGTTCAAGATCTGAGGTCAGCGGTATCGTGACAACGCGCCCCGGATAAAAGGGCTGATTTAAACACTGAAATGGGAAGATAGCTTGCTTCTCGATGTGTTCGATCGTTTCTGTATGGGTTCCATTACAATGGGGGATCATGGAAAGTTCATAGACATTGCAGGAGCCGCCTTCGTCCGTATTGCCAATAAATCCTTCGACTTTTAAGGGTCTAGCCATCGCGTTGGGAGCCCCAAAATGCGCCGGCTGTTCCTCGCCAAAAGATTGAAGAATCGAAATCTCTATGCCAGGATAAAGAAGTTTAAAAGATCTCCCCCCCACGACCCCAATAATGTCCATCAGATAAATTCCTCTTTGGATCTAGAGAGCCATTCTAAAGCCGTGCCACATAGAAGTCTTTCTCTGTGCTCAGCCGAAAAATTCATTCCTTCAATCATCCTGCCAGCCTCTGCCTCCCCAAGAGGGAAGGGATAATCTGAGCCTAAAGCAATGGTGTCTAGCCCAAAAAGCTCTATATTGGTCATAAGTGCTTTGGGATCGTGGGTAATGGAGTCCACGTAAAAAGAACCTAAATAGTCTCTCGGGTTTCTTTTTGTGCGAATCTGGCACAGATCTGGTCTGACATGAAATCCATGCTCAATCCTTCCTATAGTATGAGCAAAAGCGCCACCACCATGGGCAAATAGAACCTTGAGTCTTGGAAATTGATCAAAAATACCACCAAATATCATGGAACACATCGCCCTTGTGGTTTCTGCAGGCATACCCACCAGCCAAGGAAGCCAATAGTCTTTCATGGTCTCTTTGCCCATCATATCCCACGGATGAACCATAATTGCAGCACCTAGATCTTGAGCCACCTCGTAGAAAGGAAATAAGGACTCGTGATCTAGATTTATGTCACCAATATGAGATCCAATCTGTACTCCAGAAAGACCCAGCTTTGTCATGCATCTTTCCAGCTCTCTTGCGGCTAGCCTTGGATTTTGAAGGGGAACAGTGCATAGTCCTAAAAAGCGTTTAGGGTGCTCTGAAATAACTTTTGCAAGGTCATCATTTAGAAACTTAGAGGTCTCTAAAGCATGTTCCTCTTTAGCCCAATAGTGAAACATGACCGGAACTGTAGATAATACCTGAACATCAACGTTGGCTTTTTCTAAATCAGAGAGCCGCGCTTTTGAATCGTAGCAGTTTTGAGAAACCTCTCGAAAAAGTTTTCCCTCTTTCATCATCCTGACCTTTTCTTCGCCGAACGGATCGATATACTTTTCTAAAGAAATAAATCCGCCTTCATCAAACTCTCGATTAAAGTCTGGAAGATCGCGAGGCAAAACATGGGCATGAATGTCAATTTTCATCGGTTCTCTTTTTTAAACTCGGGTGAATCGCCCCACATCTTCGGCACGTTCTGTGTTCGAGGCTTGCGTAAAATGCATCAAATACTGGGGGGAAATCCGTTTCAATGTTTTTTAGTTTAAAATAATTCTCGTAAAGCAAAAAGCTGCAAGATCCACAATACCAAAGCAATCCGTCGCGCTCAATTTCCAAGCGAGAGCGTTCTAAAACGAGTCCTACGGAGTCTTTTTCCCGCTGGGGGCTATGGGGGGTTTTGGGGGGAAGAAGAAACACTTCACCTTCATTTACCGTTACATCTGAGATTTTATCGTTCTCACAAATCCTAAGTATCAGCTTTCCTTTTACTTGATAGAAAAACTCTGGCCCTTCATTATAATGAAAGTCTGTACGGGAATTGGGTCCGCCAACCGCCATGACAATAAAGCCATTTTCTTTGAACAACATCTTGTTGCCAACTGGCGGTCGCAAAAGATCTCGATTTTCTTCTGCCCATTTTTGAAAGTGAATAGGTGGCATCATAGTAATTCTCCCCAGAGAAAAGTTTGATTTTTCGAAGTGTCAACTGGGATCATTTGCCGTCCTTAATGGTCGCAATGCATTTGAGTTCAATGGCTATAGGCGTAGGGAGAGCATTTACTTCCACCGTGGTTCTGCAGGGCAGGGCGTCTTTAAAGAATTCTGCGTACACACGATTATATATAGGAAAATCCTTTTTCATGTTGGTTAAAAAAACAGTTACGTCCACGAGCTCATTCCAACTCGATCCGGCATCTTCTAATATCAAACGAACATTTGAAAAAACACTACGACACTGCGTTTCTATGCAATACGAGAGGATAGAGCCATCATCATTTAGGGTTACCCCTGGAATCTGTTTGCTTCCCCTTTCTCTGGGCCCAACTCCCGACAAAAAAAGAAGTCCTCCCACCTTGCGGGCGTGGGGATATAGGCCCACAGGTTCGGGGGCCTTTAACGAATCGATAATTTTGTCTACTTTAGCTTCCAATGGAACCCTCTTTGTCTCTTGAATTGCCACTTTAAAAAGTGGCAAAAATGTTCTTAGTTTCTGTGAAAAATTTTAGTGCCTCATTGCCGCCTTCGCGGCCAAGTCCCGATGCCTTCATCCCTCCAAAAGGAGTACGAAGATCTCTGACCATCCAGGAATTAATCCAAACTATGCCTGCATCAAGCTGATGAGCCGCCCTATGGGCAGTGCTTAAATCCTTGGTCCACACCGTGGCGCTTAATCCATAAGGAGTGCCATTAGCAAGACTCATCGCCTCATTAAAGTCTTTAAAGGAAGCAAGAGTTACTACCGGCCCAAAAATTTCCTGCTGATTTATGGGGTCTTCTAGCGCCGCGCCTTCAATAATCGTAGGGCCAAAATAGAACCCGTCCTGCATGGCAGACATCGTGCTTCGCCCGTCTAAAAGTAGGGAGCATTGATTTTGCTCGGCTCGATCGACAAATCCCTTAACTTTAAGTCGATGTTCCTTACTGATTAAAGGCCCGAGAGATGTTTCTGTGTGAAATGGATCGCCAACTGAAAGCATTTTTGTTTTTGTTAGAAAGAGGCTTTTGAACGCCTCGTAAATTGGCTCTTCAATGTAGAGTCGGCTTGCGCAAAGACATATTTGCCCTGAGTTAGTAAACGAAGCACGAATCAGCTCGTTTACAGTGAGTTCTAAATCACAGTCTTTAAACACGAGAGCTGGATTTTTTCCGCCAAGTTCTAAACTCACAGGTAGAAATGTGTTTCGCAATCCTCCCATTATTTTTTTGCCCGTCTCCGTACCTCCAGTAAAGGAAATCGCTTTAATTGCCGGATTTCGGGTGAGAGCTTCGCCTATCTTGGCACCATAGCCATGAACAATGTTTAGCACACCGGGCGGCAGCCCCGCCTCCTTGCAAATCTCAGAAAGCTTAAATGCCGTTAAGGGGGTCAGTTCGGACGGCTTCCCAATTACCGTGCACCCTGCAGCAAGTGCGGGGGCAATCTTCCAAGAAAACAAATAGAGCGGCAAATTCCAAGGAGAAATGCACACCACAGGTCCCAGTGCCGGCCTTAACACATAATTAAAGCCCTGTTCTCCCATAGGAAAACATTCGCTTTGGCCCGTAGAAATTGCTGAAGCAAAATACCTAAAGTTTTGCGCGGCCCTTGGAATCTCTTTTTCATAGGCTAAAGAATAGGGCTTACCGCTATCAAGCGCCTCTAGTTTAGCGAGCTCCTCTCGATGTAAATCGATAAGATTCGCAATATTGTGAAGAATTTTTGCTCTTGCCTCTGTCGGAGTTTTTGCCCAAGCTTCAAAAGCATCTTGGGCCGACTTAACCGCGGCGGCCGCATCCTCAGGGCCGCTATCAGGTGCCCGAGCTATGACTTCCCCTGTGGCTGGATTTATAACCTCTAAATAGTTTTGCGTTTTGGGCTCAACCAAACCACCAGAAATATAGTTTTTAATCGCAATCATCGAGTCTTCCTTATTGAGGCGTCTTAAGGTGCTTTGTTTAAAGGCTCGCGAAGAAGAGAGCTACAGCGAAGAAGAGAGCTACAGCGAAGACGTTCGTCCCCCATCGACCGTAAGATTGATACCAGTAATATAAGATGCGGCTTCGCTTGCTAAAAAAACGACTGCGCTTGCAATGTCTTCTGGGCGGCCAAAACGACGCAGGGGAATATGGCTTTTTTCGAGTTGCGCCCATTCTTCCACAGGCATCTGCTTGGCCTTAGCCTTGCGCTCTAATATTTGACTCAGTCGGCTTGTTTCTGTGGCGCCCGGGAGAACATTATTTACCGTAATTCCTGCCGGACCCAACTCGTTGGCTAGAGTTTTAGCCCAATTTGCCACCGCCCCACGCACGGTATTAGAGACACCAAGGTTTTCCAACGGCTGCTTCACAGATGTGGAAATGATGTTGATAACTCTCCCAAACTTTTGTTGCGACATGTGGGGAATGAGTTTTTTTGTAATGATATGATTGCAAATCAAGTGTTGAGAAAAAGCGGCCTGAAACTCCTCGACCTCTGCCATGGCCGCAGGCCCCGGCGGTGGTCCGCCCGTATTGTTTATGAGAATGTCAAATCCTAGGTGATGCGACAAATACTGGGAAAGCGCATTTTCCACTTCAGAAGGGTTAGAAAAGTCTGCCACTAAAGAGTCGGCCTTTAGGCCATCGGGACTTAAAGTCGTCAAAGCTTCCTTTATTTTCGCTTCATTTCGGGAAAAAATGGTGACATGGGCGCCTTCTTCCCGAAATACTTTGGC
>CAIMVM010000083.1 GCA_903844895.1 uncultured Pseudomonadota bacterium | reverse complement strand
CACCAAATCGCTGGGATTAAAAGTAGTATCAAATCTAAAATATCCCCATTGGAATCATGTAAAGACTTGGATAAAGTTAACTTGAGGAGCCGTATACGTGATCCGTACGTACGGTTCTGTGGGAGGTCGGGGCTTACGCCCCTCCTACCCGATTTTTTAAAAGGCTTTTTTCTTTCCGGAGATGGGTAAATAACCTTAAGTCGCGTCTTCTGCGCGTTCATTTTTGATTCTCGAGTCTCGATTCTTTATAGAAAGAGTTCATTTAAACTTTGTGAATTCACATATCTCTTGAGAGGCTGCTTCTCTATATGGAAGTAAGCGCCCTATGGGCTGCAGGGGCTTTCTGGAACGGGGGTTTCTAGAAAATTTCAGAAGAGACCTGGAACTGTCGCTTTAACAGCAAGTTTTCACACGTTTTTTGGTGCGGTGTTCGCCTTTTCAATCCGAAGAGTTGCTGGGGGCTCATTATTTTTCTTGTGTTATTTGCCACAGGATTCGCAAAGGCGCTCCTCTAGGATTAGTCCTCGGATTCAGGTGCAACTTGTGAGCCAACTATACCGCTACTCTAGTCGTATGATATTGCAGTTGTTTAGGCTTTGGTCTTAAACTTGGTTTTTATTGTTTTAAAGCGTCCTAGACCGATCGTAGTTGTATCAAGTTTCCGGAGGAATAGCGGAAATATAGGTCCCAGGCTCGTGGATCCTTTGTCAAGGATATCAAATTAATGTGGTAATATACCCACGTACTTTTTGACACAAACCGATTTTTTAATGATATGGTCAAACTGCGGTTTGATGAATTCTTCGTTAAATGTGTTTCGTGAGGGTTTATTTTTGATTGAAGAAATTTTAAGAATGTCTTCAGAGCCTATGATGATTCTCGGACGTAACGGCGACGTTTGCTTTTTGAATGCCGCTGCTGAGAAGTGGGCAAATTCTGATAAAGATGAGTCATCTCTGCGTACGGCACTTCAAAACTATGCGCTTCACGCGACTAAAGATAAAGTTATAAAGGTTAATATTTCCGATGCTTCAGTAACTTGTGCCATACTTCCAGTGGACTATAGAGGTGAACCGTGCTTTTTACTCAAAGCTCCTAAAGTGGAAGAATTAGAAGCCAAAAATGAGACCTTTAAGCAAGCACTATTAGATTTTACATATGCTATGAATCAGTCGGTCATTGTTGGAATTACAGATTCTAAAGGAACGATTACTTTTGTTAATGAATTGTTTTGTTCGATTTCTGGATATAGCCAAGAAGAGTTGTTGGGACAGAACCATAGAGTCTTAAACTCTAAGTACCATCAGAAACAATTCTTTGATGAGATGTGGTCAACCATTAGCTGCGGTAAGGTCTGGCGAGGAAATATTAGAAACCGTACTAAATCAGGACAGCACTACTGGGTGGCCACAACAATTGTGCCTACCTTGGATTCCAGGGGGTGTCCGGAACGATATGTGTCTATTCGTTATGATATCACGGAGAGTGTTTTGGCTGAAGGAGCGCTGCATCAAGAGCGCGCTAGACTGGCCTATATGGAAAGAATGGTAAGTCTTGGAGAGTTAGCTGCAGGGATCGCTCATGAGATAGGCAACCCGCTCGCATCTATCCATTCTTGGCTTGAAGTTATAACTTCAGGACTTAAAGACGGTACTTTGGAGCAAATTGATATTGTTTCCACAGCGGAGTCCGTGAAGAAGAAAAGTGAACGGATGGCGAAGATTTTGCGTTCCATGCTCACATTTGCTCGTGATGGATCGCGCGACCCGTGTTCTATGGTGAATATAACTCAACTAGTCGAAGACGTGATTGAATACATTTCTTATACTTTAAAAAAGAATAATGTTACCGTTCGTTTTGAGCAAGCTCATCAATTCTTGCCTTGCTATTGTCGAGAAACTGAGATTTCTCAAGTCTTGGTAAATTTGCTTGTGAATGCCTGTGATGCTGTATGCAAACTTGACGAACGCTGGATTGAAATAAAAATTGAAGTTTTAGATTCTCAATTTGTGATTTCCGTTACGGATAGTGGAAAGAGCATCTCTCCTGAAATGGTGAATCAGATAATGCAGCCCTTCTTTACGACCAAAGGACCGGGGAAAGGCACCGGTCTAGGGCTTAATATCTCTCAATCTATTGTTGCAGGGCATGGTGGGCGATTGGAGGTAGATATTACATCGCCCCATACAAAATTTGATATCGTTCTTCCGCTGAAGAGGGAGGAAGATTGAGTAGGAGCCGTTTGTTTGGGTTGCCTATTAAGATGTTTAGGGATGTAAAAAAGACTTTAGGCCTTGCAGCCTAAAGCCTATTTGCAGTTTAAAAAGGCTATTTTTTGATTAACTTTTTAAGCTCGCTTAGCTTTTTTAAATCTGAGCTAGGAACATAAACTCCAAGGGAGCCTGAGTTTTGATAGTAGATGTTTGATTCTAGTGATGTATAGGCATTTTGGGCAAAAAGAGAATCTGGAGCAGTCCGTATTGCTTTTTCAAGGAAGAAATTGGCTTTTGACACCTGCAAAGGTCTGTTGATGGAGAGTTCTGAAATTCCTAGAAGATAATAGGCTTCTGCTTGGTCTGACGAAGACAGTTTGTTATGAGACAAGATAAACTGTAAGTGTTTTGCTCCTAGGATATTTGCAACGACTCCTGCAGAGTCTAAAGGAAATGAACTTAGGGTTTTACCTTTAGAAATTAATTTTTCTGTATCAGCTACTGATTTGATATCTTCTGCTCGGTAGTCTTTAAGAAGTGCAACCCACTTGCCTATATTCATGCGAAGAGAGAATGGAACACTTGGGTCGAATCCTAAGAGAGTTAGAGTTTTTATGACTCGAGCTACGTCAGATTTTACCTTAAGTGCTACGATCATATAGTCGACAATGTAACCTTCCATTAGGACCGGAGATTGAAGAGAAAATTCCTTAGGGCTAAGTGCCTGTTCATAGAGATCCAGTGCTTCCGAAAACTCTCTAATTGCCGTCTTAAGTTCAGCAAGTTCTATTGTGGAAAGGCCTTTTTGATTTACTTTAGTAAATAACTTAGGCTGGCTAGAGTCGCTTGTCGCCTCTTCCCGAGTGTGGCACGAGATGCAGTTTGTAGAAAGGTTTCTGAATATAAACTGAGCTTCGCGAGTCCGTCCTGACTTCCAAGCGCTGTTCATGTCTTTAATGTCTTGTTTAAAATTGGATCCTATATAATCAAATTCGATGTCCTTAGTGTGGGCGACTAATTCGTCTGATATCTTTTCTAGTTTCTGTAGTCCGCGCTCGATGGTGGCGGAGTTTTCTTTGGCCGAAAATTTTTGTATCGAAACGCTCAACGGAAGGATTTCTGAAAAAACCCCGTAAACTCCTCCCATAAGGGACTTTGTGGAAGGTGCCTGTGGAGCCGTTTTAGATTTTTCAGGTGTGGTTTTTTTTTGAGTTAACGGAGCTGTTTTTTCTCCAGACTTTGAGGGAGGTTGGTCTGCTGCGTGAGCGAGGGCTGAATTCAGCGTCAAAAAAGCGGAAGCGACTGCAAACAAGTAATTCATTTTAAACTCCCCAGGGTTTTTGGTTTTATATATAGCCATTTTTTTTAGCCTTATACGTCAAGTCGTCTCTAAATTCTGGATGGGCAATGGAAATTAAAGCCGAGACTCTCTCAGCGACAGATCTTCCGCGTAGTCTTGCTACACCGTACTCAGTGACTACGGTGTCGATGTCGTTTCGAGAAATAGAAACCTTGGCGCCTGGATTAAGTTCAAAAACAATTTTGGAATGCTTCCCGCTTTTAGAACTCATGGCGATGATTCCCTGCCCTCCTTCTGCTCTCTGGGCGCCGACATGGGTGTCGCTTGCGCCGCCTACACCACTAACTTCTTGATGCCCAATCGACTCTGAAACAACCTGTCCTGTAATGTCGACTTCAATAGCAGTATTGATCGAGGTCATGAGGTGATTGCGACCAATTCGGTAAGGGTCGTTAACGACGGAGGCGGGATGTAGCTCAACAAGAGGGTTTCCTGAAAGAAAGTTATAGAGCTTTTGCGTGCCATAAGCAAAGGCGCCGACCATTTTTCCTGGCCAAATGGTCTTATGTGCCCCGGTGATGACTCCTTTTTCGACGAGCTCCATCATCGTGTCGTTGATCATTTCCGTGTGGATGCCTAGGTCTTTCTTGACATAGAGGGCCTCACCAAGGGCATCGGGGATAGAGCCGATGCCGAGCTGCAACGTCGCACCATCGGGAATGAGATCAGCGACGAGTTCGCCGATTTTGCGATCATTTTCTGTGATTAAGGGCCGAGTTAATGTCGGAAGTTCTGCTGGATTCCATACAAAGAAATCCACATCTTGAAGGGAGACTGTCGTCGCACCAAAGGTTGTAGGTACATGGGGATTTACTTCTAAAATCACAATTCTAGCAGCTCTTAAGGCTTCGCATTCATAGCAGGCCCCTGTTCCCAAACTCACAAAGCCTCTTTGGTCGGGAAGTGAGCAGCTTCCCCAAAAAATATCAATCGGTCCTCGACTTTTCAGGTTTTGAATCCATTGGGACAAATGTTGGGGAACATAGTGCAAGGTGCTGTGGCCTTGGTGTGCTCGGACCGCTGGGGTTAAAAACATGATAGAGGAGTGGATATGTCCCTCTAAACTTTCCTCGGTGAACACGTCGTAGGGTTTCGAGGGGTTGGCACAATAAAGTTCTATTTGACTTAGCGACTTTGCTCTTGTAGCGATTTGGCTTAACAGGCCCTGGGGCTCAGCTGCAGCCATCGACGACACAATGCGATCGTTGGATTTTACCAGCGCTAATGCCGATGAGATGTCGATGAGTTTGGGTCCTAGGATTTCTGCAATTTCAACAGGAATAGTCACGGGTATCCTCAATTGAGTAGGCCATATTTATCAAGTCTATAGCGCAGGGTGTGTCTTGTGATTCCAAGTAACTTAGAGGCTTTGGTTTGGTTGTTTCTGGAGCGGTCTAACGCTTGAAGAAGGAGGCTTCTTTCGATTTCTTCCAACGAGACTCCAGAATCGGGGAGGATCATATTTGTAGCTTCCAATTCGAATCCTTTTTTTGCAGGGAGGGAGTTGTCTATTATATTAGGATGGCTTGGGGGGGTAATTCCATTGTTTTTTTGATTTTGTTCATCTTCAAGCTGCAAATGTTTAGGGCTAAGCAGCTCCGGCTCAAACAAAACGAGGGCTCGCTTAATTGCATTCTTTAGCTCTCTTATATTTCCAGGCCAGCTATGAGCTTCCAAAAATCTAAATGTATCTGACGAAACGAGTGGTTTCTTTATTTCTAGCTCCCTTGCTACCTGCTCGACTAAGTGTTCCGTCAAGTGGGGGATATCTGAAATGCGTTCTTTAAGGCTGGGGACTTTGATGTTGATTACATTAAGACGGTAGTAGAGGTCCGCTCGGAACTGCTCGCTGCCTATTTCGCTAAGCAAATTTCGGTTTGTAGCAGCAACGATTCTCGCAGGGAGTTCAATGTCCTTGGTTCCTCCCAGGCGCTTAAATCTTTTATATTCTAGTACACGAAGCAATTTAGCTTGAATCTTTAGGGGCATTTCTCCGATCTCATCAAGAAATATGGTGCCGGATTTTGCAATCTCGAGTAACCCTAATTTTCGTTCTCGTGCATCTGTAAAAGCCCCTTTTTCATAACCAAAAAGTTCACTTTCCAGCAGGTTTTCTGGGATACTGGCGCAGTTTATTTCCACAAAAGGTTGATTGGCTCTAGAAGACCAGGTGTGCAGTGCTCTTGCTGCAAGCTCTTTTCCTGTTCCGCTCGGCCCAGTGATGAGGACGGTATCAACTTTGCTTGTGGCAATACGCTGCAATTGGTTGACCAGGTCTTTCATGCAGGGATGCTCGCCAATGATTTTAAATTCGCCTAAATCGCGTTCTCTGCCTTGAAAGCTGGATACTTTTTGTCTAAGACTGGATACTTCACCGGCGCGCTGTACTGCGGCAATTAAATTTTTGAAATCAAATGGCTTTTGTAAATAGTCAAATGCTCCTAGGCGCAAAGCCGATATAGCTGAGTTCACAGCGCTATGCGCAGTAATTAAAATGACCGGGACTTCAGGTCGATCTTTTTTCCAAGTCGTCAAAAGATCAAGCCCATTCCCATCCGGTAGGCGGAGATCGGATATGACGAGGTCGGGATTAAAGCTTCTGAAACGATCGAGGGCGTCCCGGCAGCTTCCTGCGCGGATCACCTCGGCTCCTTTGGACTTTAGTTCCGTTTCAATGCTCCAGGCTAAGATGTCTTCATCGTCGACAATCAAAATTTTGAGACCCAATAGGATCTTGATGGAATTGTGATCATTGGAAAGGTCAGACATACTGGGAGCTCCGGCAAAAAATAATAAGTACCGATAGTAGCAATCTAGATGCCAATACAATTTGTTCGTATTTTCAGTGTATTGGAAGAGAGGTTAGAACGCGTGGGTATCAAAATGCTCCAAATGCGTTATATACCACAATCGAAGGATGCGCAATTATCTCCTGCTTTTGGGCACCATGTTTCTAATTCTCTGGCAATTACAGGGCGTTGAAAAGTGTGTCAAATGACGCTGAGTAACTATCCATTTTCGAAGTTTGGCAGCAATTACTGTGGCTTAGACTTCGGCATAAGTATTGCTGAGGTGGGTTAACTGGTGTTTTCAGTTTAAAGAGGGGTGTTTATGTTAATACTACGACCAAATGGCCTGTTGGTGGCTGCGGTGCAGTTAGATCAGCGAGCGGTGGAGTTTCTTCAGGGTGCCGTGAAAATTGCGGAAAAGCTAAAGTCTACTTTAGATGTCGTGCATGTGGTAGAGCCTGTGAATGACTACTACATTGGAAGTCTCTATGGTGTGGCTTCCATTCAAACAGAGCTCATTTTTGAATTAGAAAAAGATCGGCGTGCGAGTGCAGAGCTAGCATTGAAAAAAATTGTTAGCGATTTAGATTCTAAAACCATTCGGCAATTTAAGGTCCTTGTCGGCATACCAGATGTAGCTGTTTTAGACTATGTAAGAAATGAGAAGGCTGACGGGGTCATCGTAGGTGCGTCATCCGATAAGTACGGCTTTATTCCGGCTAGATTTTCAAATACGCTGTCTATGGCGCGTCAAGCTTTTTGTCCGGTAATTGTGCTTCCCCCTAAAGTGGTGGTCGATAGTTCCTCTCCTCGTCTTAGCTTTCTTTTGGCAGATGACTTGACTGAAGCATCCAAAGCGGCAGTGGTTTTTACCCATAGGCTGCAGAGGTCTTTTGCAGGTGCTAAGGTGCTGCACGCACATGTTGTACGTGAGGACATTAATTTAGATTCTGAAGACTTCCTTAAAGCACTTGGAAAGAAGCCCAGTCCGGAAGTCATTTCTCAGCGGATTCAGGCTCAGTTATCAGTTCGTTTCGGGTTTATGGATGAAATTTCCAAAGGAGACAGCCCTTACGAGGGATGTGTAAGCTTTGGTAGAGTGGGCGATGAACTCTTGACTTTGACCCAACAAAGAAATCCGGACTTTATTATCTTTGGTCCTCATCACGTCTTTAAGATGAATCCATTTGGCTTTGGAGCAATGTCGTGGACTGAGATTTTACATTCTGCGAAACCAGTGATCTTAGTCCCAGCTTGATGTTTGTGCAGAGAGTTCTATCTAGGTAGGGGCCTTGGACGTCTTGGTTGCTGCTTCAGCACTTTCAAGGATCCCTGCCTGATGGAAATGAAACATCATTGCTTAAGGTGTTGCGTCACTTAAGCCGCATTCCCGCGACAATTCTACAGCTCACATATATTTCGCAGACCAATGACTCGCAAAGCCAGAGTCGTTGTGCCACAGAAGTTTGATATTTAAATTAGCCGTTTTAATTCCATCACCCTGCTAAACTTCTTCAGCTACTATGGTGGCTAATCCTTAGTTGCCATGCCAGGCAATGTGATGAAATTGAAGTTGCAGCTTTAAACCTAACCTTTACTCTTATAAAACTGAGGAGGTTATACCCAGATGGACCAAGATAAAAGCTACTCTGGCTCAGCGAGCTGCGTCAGTTCATGACCTTTGTGTAATTGGTATGCGAATTTTCGTTCGGCGGGCAACTGTTGATTGAGTAATTCCCGTAGATCGCAAGGACATTTTAAGACGTTTTAAGAAAGGTATTCCAACTCGGTAGCTCGGGGAGTTTGGGCAAGACAGGGAGAGGAGCGGACCGCTCTGTTGGTTTCATTCCTTAATTGTCTAGCTGCTGTTATTTTCTCTTTTAGTTCGGTCTTTTTCTCTTCGGTCCAGCTACCTGTGATGATTTCTTCAGGAGTAGCCCCCTTCAAAGCGGAATGGGGATACAGGTGTTACTTTCATTAAGATAGAAATTAGTAGCTTTTACTAACGATTCAAAATTAGACAGGAAAATGGTAAACAGTTAACGGTGCTTCATTCTATGGAAAAGCATTTCTACCATTGAGTTACTTTGTTCAATGTCGATCTGGGCAATCGTCCTCGCGATGGCCTCTGAATCGATAAGAATATCTGGAAGTCTTTTATACTGGATTTGAAAACCAAAAATTCTTATCGTATTCAGTACAAGCCCATGTTCAGCAGCAAACGCAGCAAGTTTTACTTTTAAAGTCATATTTTCAGCGATAAGCTCGGATGTACTCAATTCAAGCTCAGGAAGCGTAAAAAATCCCCTTACTCCATTCTTTTTTCACTGCCGCAGAGTTGATAAGGAAATCCCAAACTTCAAAAACTTACGAATGTCGTCCGAGGCCGCAACAAGATTTTTAAGCCGAGAGTCATAATGCCGGTACTCTGATCTTTCCATGGAATCTAATCCTGCCAAAATCCATGAGAAAACCTATCGGATTGATCGAGCTGTTTGTTGGGACCAGGGGAAAATTCGCCGAAATTCTTGTAGAATATCTGAATTTAGCGCAGGGCCTTGATTTGTTGCCCGGCGCCAGAACTAGCTGGCGAGGCTCTTATAAAAATTAAGATGTACCATACAACACGCATTTTCAGGCCTCGATTTCAGCCAATGCCTGAGCACTCTGACGAAAATTTAGTACTTTGGCTTTTTCAAGGTCAAGAGTCAAATCTCCTCCATAGATGACGACTCCTTTAGCCGATTCATCAGGTACTGATCTCTTAAATGCTTCTATTCCCTTCGTAAACTCAGATTGAAACGTCGTAGCTGATTTAATTTCAATCGGTTGATAAACCCGGGCGCTTTGGTAGATAATGTCGACCTCGTTTTCATTACTATCTCTATAAAAGTATAGATGCGGATCAAGTCCCTTGTTGCAACGGGCCTTTATAAGCTCCATTACAACCATATTCTCAAATAAATTTCCGCGCAACGGGTCACGTTTAAGTTGGTCTTGAGTTTCAATTCCTAATAGGTAAGTTGCCAATCCAACGTCGACAAAATAAAGCTTATGAGCTTTAACTAATCTCTTACCGATATTCTTATGAAAGGGTTGAAGGCGATAGACGACAAATGAGGCCTCTAAGATGGAAAGCCATTCACTAATGGTATGGGATGAAACACCGACTTCATTCGCCAATTTATTAGCTACAAACAGCTGGCCTACACGTCCAGCACACAGTTTCATAAACTTTTCAAATAGAAGCATATCTTTGATTTGAATCATCTGCCTCACATCACGTTCTATATAGGTCTGGAAATAGTTACGATAGAAACGTGTTGGATCGAGATTTTCAGCATGAATGGCAGGTAGAAATCCCTTATGCATAAACCCATCAGCACTATCTTCTATCTTGGCATCTATCAGCTCAGCGATTGATAACGGATATAGTGAAAGCAAAGCAGTTCTGCCTGCGAGTGACTGTGAAATTGCCTGATTCAATTCCATTTGATGGCTTCCCGTAAGAATATATTGACCTTTAATTGGGTTGCTATCGACAATGGTTTGAATATAAGAAAGTAGACTTGGGACTCTTTGAATTTCATCAAAAATGACAGGGCTTGGGTAAGCATCAAGAAATGCTCTAGGATCAGTTATTGCCAAATTTCGCAGGTCGGGATCCTCAAGACTTACATACGCATGCTCAGGAAAACTCAGTCGAGCAAGAGTTGTTTTGCCAGCTTGCCTTGGCCCGGTCAGGGTTACGACTCGATATTGCGAGGCTACTTCTATAAGCTCCTGCATTATTTGTCTTTTTATCATATTTGTAGGTCGCCATGACAGATTGAAGTTCAACTTCAATCTATCATTATTTAAGGAAAATACAATCATTTTGGAGCAATACATTCTTGTTATAAGCCCTGCGCCGGGCGTCGATTCAGACCATTGTAAAGTAAATCAACCGAATATTCGCTCGGATTGATACAAGAAGCCTGAATCGCTGCAGGGTATCAGATGTAAGAGCTCAGATGAGCCTATCTCCACTTATTTCCTGGGCGGGAGGCTTTGGTTTTAGGGCTTCTAAGGCCTTTTTTTAAGCGTTTCGCCTCACACCTGGTTCTAGGTTTTTAAGAAGTCTATAGAATAGCAACAGTGTGAAGAAGAGCGTGATGGGAATGAACCAATAGGCCTGTGCGGAGCCTAAAATCTCTGCCAACTGACCTACGCCAAGATTCATTGCCATAAGAGCTATTTGGAGAGACACAATCAGCCATATGGACATGCTCCGCCACTCCTCCGGATAGTGGCGACTTACCATGGAAAAATACATTGGGAAAAAAGGCCCAAAGCAACCGGCCAAAGGGAGAAGCCAAAAACTGCCACCGAGCTGTACAATTGTGACCACAACCCCCGGAATCACGAGCGAAGCCCACATCAAGGTGTTTCGGTAAGAGGGACGGGCAAAGAAAAAGCAAAGAAGTCGCGTCATCATCATGACGCCAAAAAATCCCGATGTAATAGGTGAGGACTGTTCTACGGAAAGACCAAATTTAGCCGATAAATAGGTGGCCATCCACATGCTGCAAGCAACCTCGCTTGATACGTAACCCATAAAAGTTAAAAAAACTTGCAATTTCATTCTGTCGAATTTAAGTCTTTGGCCCCCTTTCTCAGGTGCTGGGCCATGTTCTTCGATTCCAAACTTAATCCAAAAGAAGAGCCCAAGAGCCAGGGGAGCCATTCCTATAATCAGAAGGCTCCATGGCCAGTGCTGGCTTGTGACGAGAGCCACAGCTAGAGGAGCCAGCATAGAGCCAATGCCATACATCATTTGTTGGCCAGATAGGACTCGGGGTTGATCTTTGAGGGGAGTGCCTCTTACCACGAAAACATTTGAAAGTGCCCCACAAAGAGACGTTGAAAGTCCAAAATAAAGGGACATCGCTGTTGAACCAAAACCTAATTGGCTCATGCGAATGGCAAACCAACCTAAGGCTAAAAGGAGGACAGCGCCCATAGCCGTTCTTCGCTCCGATAAGCGTTGCATGAGGGGGATCAACAAGAAGGTTCCGAGAATTGCAGCAAGATTGCCCACGGCGAGAAAGCTGCCGAGATCCGCAAGATTTAAACCCAAATCTTTGGAAATAAGAGGGAGTAAGGGACCTCTGAGGTTGTCTAAAAAAGCACCCAGTAAGAGCAAAAGAGCCCCAAGGACTTGCCAGATTCTTTTGGGATGTTCTAAAGAAGATTGCACATGTCCTCGGTTATTTGGGGGCTTCTACGCGGCACTTCAAGCTGGGCTGTAGAATAGTCACCAAAAAAGGATTTGTCCAATTATTACTCGTGGGAATAAAGGTGCATGTGGAGCTCGTGCTTTCACCTTTAAGAGTCAGCGTAAACGTGTAGGGCTTATTTTCGATAAGATCCTGAATCTGGACTTTCACGCCGGGCAGGATCACTCCAGAAGCTAGATTTCGCCCGAATTTAAAGTTTAGCGATTGGTTTCCCTCAGCCTGAAGAACCACAGGGGCAGACTTGCTGTTCTTTTTGAGTACAACGTTGACAGTTTTCGCCGAGCCTGGCGCAACTTTAACTAGGAGCCTCTTGGTTTCAAACCCTTCTCGAGAAAAGGTGTATTCATAGCTTCCAGAGGGGAGCTCTAAGTTCGTAGGACCTAACATATAGTCACCATCCCCTAAGGGGGTCTTGCCTTGGCTGACCAACATTCGCTCGGGGGTAAGGCTAAAAGAGATTTTTCCGGTTGTGATTTTAGCACTCATATAATTCATATAACCTAGCATAATCAAAAAGATGCCAGCTGAGGCCACAAGGATTCTAGCAAGCGTCGCAAATCCGCTGATACGCGAGGCTTTTTTGCCAATTCTGACGCCTGAGCCGCCATGGGATGAGCGAAACTCTTGCTTGGGCATGGCTGATTTTAAATCGTTTTGCTTAGTAATATGGGAAGACTTGGGAGTGGTATGAGTTAGT
The DNA here is from genome assembly GCA_903844895.1 of uncultured Pseudomonadota bacterium. GTDB lineage: Bacteria > Bdellovibrionota_B > Oligoflexia > Oligoflexales > CAIMVM01 > CAIMVM01. Next base: position 7,718 of record CAIMVM010000083.1, on the reverse strand, counting down.
AGTTTAGAATTGTAGTTTAATCCAATTGCTGTGATAGGTGTCTCTTGGTTTTCCGCAGGTGATGGATCTTTGGCAGTCGAGGATGATCCGGATTTGTTCTTTTCTTGGCTGGCTCCCTTTTCCGAGGGCTCGCTACCGCCACTAGCTTTTTCAACAGAATTCAGAGTTTCTTTAACGATTTCTTGAACCTCTTCAAACTTAGATGCCATTGTGGTCTTAATAAATTTGGAAAGTTCCGAGGGCTCAAAAGTTGGGTGCTGAGCACCTAAAAATTGTCTGAGGGCGAATTCAAAATCCTCAATCGTCTTCCAGCGTTCCTTTAAGTCTTTTTTGAGCGCTTTGCCAATGATGGCTTTAAGGTCAGGATGAATCTCGTCAGTCCCATTGTACTTAAAGCTGCTGGGGATTTTGCAGTTCTTAACCATATCAATTGTCGTAGCATCATTGTCACTGTGGAACAGTCTCCGCATGGCTATGGCTTCCCATAGGACAACTCCTAAGGCAAAGACATCTGTTCTACTGTCGACGGGCTTGGCACTGATCTGTTCAGGAGACATATAGGCATATTTTCCTTTAACTATGCCCGGTTTAGTCTCATTAAGCTTGGAGTCTGCTTCGGCAATGCCGAAATCTGTAACTTTGATCTCTCCGGCGAAGGAAACCATGAGATTTTGAGGAGAGATGTCGCGGTGAACAATGCCGAGCCCCTTGCCTGTCTTTTCATCGATGCGGGTATGGGCATAGTGGAGGCCTTTAGCTGCCTCCGCCCCAATCCAGCAGATCATGGGAATCGATAAAGCTTTTCTTGATTTCTCGCAGGCAGCCAACAAGGCGCGCAAATCTGAACCTGCAATAAACTCCATGATGATGGCCCAAGAGCCATCTACCTCTTGAAAGTCTTCCACTTGAACGATATTGGGATGAGAAAGAGTTTGGCAAAGTCTGGCTTCATCGCGAAACATGTCAATAAATTCTTTTTCAGTCGCAAAATGAGGGAGAATTCTTTTGATGCAACAAATCCGCAAATAGCCATCTCTATTGCGCTTAGAAGCTAAGAAAATTTCAGCCATCCCGCCGCGAGCGATTTTTTTTGCTAATTTATACTTGGAATTTCTGCTCATTAAATAACCACTCTCCAGTCTATAAATTGGTTTCGGACGTATTTTGCAAAATATGACACCAAATTTAGTGAGTATTTTGAGGTTTTAGGGGCTATCTTGCTGAACTAGCAGGTTAGAGGGATTAAATTATAGCTTTGATTGACAACCTCTTGATAAAAATTGAAAATGCCCTAGCAAGTACAACTATTTCATCTGGTTATGATATGAAAATGGCGCGGTTTTTAACAGTAGAAGGTGGCGAGGGCGTAGGGAAATCTTCGTTTATAGAGCTCCTGTCTCATCGACTTCGAGACAAAGGGATGGCATTTACTTTGACTCGTGAGCCTGGTGGTACCCGGATTGCTGATGAGATACGCAGCGTTTTTTCTAAAGGTGATGACATAGAGGAATTTACTCCTGAGGGTGAGTTTTTGTTGGTTTCTGCAGCGCGCGCTCAGCATGTTTTCCATAAGATTCGTCCTGAATTGGAAAAAGGCCGCTGGATTATTTGTGATCGATTTGCAGATTCAAGTCGCGTGTATCAAGGGATCTTAAAAGGCGTTGAGACGGACTTTTTGGAATCAGTTATTCAAAAATCTACATATGGCCTCACGCCCGACTTAACTTTTTTGTTGGACTGTGACGTCACGGTCAGTCAAGCGAGAGTGGCGGGGCGTGGTCTCGTAGAAAGCCGTTACGATTTAGCCTCCTTGGAGGTTCATGAGCGGCTGAGGCAAGGTTATTTACAGGTTAGTAGAATGTTTCCCCACCGCATTCAAGTTCTTGATGCCTCGGGTCCTCGAGAAGAGATTGTAAATCAAGCTATATCCCTTATTGAAGAGCGCTTTCATGATTAGCCGCTACTTTTGGCCTAAAGGGCAAGAGCAAATATTTGAGCGGCTAAAGCCGCTGGTTTTAGAGTCTCGGCTATCCCAAGTTCTCATTGTGTATGGAAAACATGGTATTGGGAAAGCGACGTTTTTAAAACGTTTAGCAGCTTTAATGTTCTGTGACGAAACATCAGCATGTGGAGAATGTCCCACTTGTCATATGGTCATTTCTGGACTCCATTCTGATGTTTTTCTAGTGGATAACGTCGAGAAACAACTTAAAGTGGATCATGCTAAGGATATTTCTGAGCATATGAGCTATACATCAAATCAAGCTCGCATCGTCATCATTGAAGATATTGACCGCATGAATGAACAAGGGGTGAACCGCTTACTGAAAGTTCTAGAAGAGCCGCCAGAAGATGCCTTTGTTTTCATGTCTACCTCCCGCCTCGATGCCTTACTTCCTACTTTAAAGTCACGGGCATTAAAGTTTTTGATTGCGGCCCCTTCGAAAGGCGACCTTCGTAGTTGGATTGAAGAAAAGAAAATAGATCTAAAAGGGCTCGATTTTGACGAATTGTGTTTAAGGGCCGGGAATTCGCCGGGCGTTATCTTGGAACTGTTAGAGCGGGAGAATGACAAGCGGTTTACAGCACTATTGCATGAAAAAAATCCTCAGGTTCTAGTGGGCCAAATAGAGCGTTTAGTCAAGGAATGCGGGTATAATGCAAAGGATGTGGTCACGGAAATGGAGTATGCCTTAAATCACTATTATCGGGAGCATTTAGGGCATTCACTTCCTCTTCAAGGAATCATGGATAGGAGAGATTCTCTTAAAAAGCTCAGATATTTTGCCGTACAAAAGAAAATTAGTTTGAACGCGCTGTCTGCGCTTGAAAGTGTTTTGGTAACGGAATCAGTCTAAAGGAAAATATAAATGACAGTGGGATATAATATTGCAGGTGTGCAATTTAGAAGAGCGGGAAAGATTTACGACTTTACTTGCGGTGATGTAGCGATTCAAGTTGGGGACCAAGTAGTTGTCGACACCGAAAGAGGTCCAAGCATGGCTAGAGTAGCGATCATTCGCTATGAAATAGGCAATCATGACCTTAAGCCTATTTTGCGAAAGCCTTCTAAATACGAGATTGAAAAACCTGCCAAGGTGTCTTTAGAGGAAGTCATCACTTATACGAGATCGCAGATCAATCAATATGAACTAGACATGAAAATCCTCACCGCTGACATTCAGTTCGGTGGGAATAAGATTACCATTTATTTTTCCTCTCCGGGCCGGGTCGATTTTAGAGACCTAGTAAAAGCCCTAGCTACAGGCTTAAAAGCGCGAGTTGAGTTAAAACAGGTGGGAAGTCGCGATGAAACCAAATTGATTGGTGGGATTGGGATTTGCGGTCGAGAGTATTGTTGTTCGAGCTTTTTAAGGGAGTTTGTGCCTGTTTCCATTCGTATGGCTAAAAATCAAAACTTGGCTCTCAATCCCAATAAGGTGTCCGGCGGATGCGGACGGCTCTTATGCTGCCTTACCTACGAAGATCAAGTGTATACAGATCTTAGAAAAATCCTACCGCCACGCGGTACTCGGGTAAGACTTTTAGGTCTTGGTGGCCTAGGCGATGTTCTAAAAGGTGATATTTTAAATCAGCAGGTCTTGGTGGAAACCGATGATGGCCAACAAGTTTCCGTAGCTGTGAGCGAAATTGAAATTGTGAGTAAGGCAGAAGGTAAGCATGAAGCCCAAGATGATTGGGGTGGAAACCTGGACCTAGACGCTTTGTCTTCGCTAATGGAGGAATCTCCTAAGAATGCTCAAGCCTCAAATTCTAGAAGTGAATCCCATAAGGATTCAAAAAACCGCGAAGGTGGCCGCAGTCGAGAGGGTGGGGAAGACAAATCAGGGAGAAAGCCAGAAAATCGTAAAGCATCTTTCCAACAAAATAGTCATTCCAAACCGGAAGATAAAAGACCCCCAATATCTGAGAAAGGGGAGCGGCCGCGCGAAGGTGGATCCCTCAAATTTGACAGCAATGGAAAGAGCATTAGGCCAGGTGGAGACCAGAAGTCCGGTCAAAGAGATCAAAGAGATCATAGAAATCATAGAAATCATTCCAAGCCTTCTAGAAACCCGGGGGGCAGTGGCGATAAGTCATAACACGGGAAAACTTCCATAAAATGCAGATTTGCCCCCCGCAGTTGGGGATCGAATCCCAAAAGGAGAGCCATGAGCGTATCCAAATTATCCGTAATATTGAGTGTGATTTTTTTTACCAGCTGCATCGCAGAGCGCGAGGAGTCAAGTCTAGAGGCAGTTGCTCCGCAAAATATCAAGGCCCTAATGTCCTGCGATACCGAGGGCGGTTGGGAGCTTACGCTCGCCGCGAGTGGCAAAGATTTGTTTCTCGTCTACAAGAAGAACATGTCTTTTGGCTTTGAAATGGTCGAAGGGAAAAAGAAGGAAGTCGTGAGTCCAGTGTCGAAATATATCCATGTAGGACTTCTAGAATCTTCGCAGATTTCTAGAAAATCTATTTCTCTGAAAGCTAAATTAGCCTCCACAAAGGACAGCGAAAAAGATTTAAATTCAGACGAGCCCAGCGAAGTGGAATTTGCAAGACTAGAAGCTTTTCTAAGGAATCAGACATCTCTAGAAGTCGAGTATAAAGAACCTAACTCTACGGGCAAATTGGGCTTTCAAGGTGATTCCTCACAAAATTTTGAATCCCCCTTTTTGGTTTGTAATGGGGCAGCGAAATTCGAAAAAAACTAAACAAGAAGAAAGATGCGGAACGTCCTTCATTAGACTCAAGGACTAGGCACATCACATTAATCCAATACATTAATCCAGTACATGTTTTGAAGCCTCCGCAAACAAATTCTCTACCGTGGGTTCAGATACTGAGTAAACCCTCTTAAATCCAAGCGCTCTTGCAGCCGTTGTCTCACCAATACAAATGGCTATGATGAGAGAGCGATTGGCAACGGCTTTGGAAAATCCTTCGATTGCTGAAGGAGAGGCAAAGCAGACGACGGAACCCAAAGACAGCTCTAAAATGTCATCTTCTCCAACCGAGTCTCCAAGGGAAGTTGTAGCTGTAGCTAGAGTGCTATAGATATCTATTTTTTTTGCTGAGCGTCCCGCATTCTGCAGTCCTTCGGCAAGTTCATAGGCGCGTTCACGCGCGCCTGGCAGTACAAAGAAATCATCGACACAAGAACGATCTAAAAGCCAATCTTTAAAATCGCGACCATTTTTAGAATGCGCAACTTCTACACTATAGTGTGCAGCTAGCAAAGGGTCTGCGCTGGCTTTGCCGAGTGCGTAGATAGATTTTGCTTTTTGAAGAGCGAGGAGGCCTTCTTTAGACTTCAAAAAGTATTCGGAGCCTTTGGAGCTGGTGAAAGCCAGAGAAAATACTTTTTCGGGTAGGTCTAGCTCAAATGGGATGGAATTTGTCCGTAGGCAGGGCATATGGAGATACTTTTTCTTATATCCTTTAAATAGGTGCTGGTCTTCAGCCCAGTCCTCCCTAGATCTCGTCCATATCAACATGATTACATCCTGCAGGTGATTGCTTAGTAAGAATACGCGAGATGAAGATTATCAAGAATTCTGGGGTTTACCTAGCCCAATTCTAGGATTCCAGGCTTAGAACTCCGCTGCCTCAATAAACGCAACCTATTTTTTAGCTAAGCATTTAGAAAGCAGGCGATCGAAAGATTCGGCAAATTTTCTTTTATCGTTGGGGCTATAACTGCTAGGGCCACCGGTGATGAGTCCGGAGCTTCTCAGCCCCTCCATTAAATCTCTGGTGGCAAGACGGTCTCCTATATTGCCTTCGTCAAAAACCTGCCCCCTACGACTTAATGTCGGAACTCCCCCAAGGACAAGACGGTGCGCTAAGGGGATGTCGTCAGTAACTACAAGATCTGAAGGTGATGCATGATCAACAATATAATCGTCTGCAGCATTAAACCCCTGGTTCACAACTTTAAGCTCGAGAAAAGGATGGGGTGGCAATTTGAACCAACGATCGGCAACTAAAATGACTCGGGTCTCGGTGCGCAGAGAGGCCTTGAAAACACAATCTTTAACGTCATTAGGACAACCGTCTGCATCGAGCCAAATGAACATAGAAACCTCTTCTTTCTTTAGAGTCCTGATCCACTTGCCTATTCTTAAGTCCATGGACTATAGACTTGGCGTAGGGCGCTCGTACGCCGCTCCTCGTGTTGGGGAGGCTTCTAAGCTGTCCATGTTCTTAGCTGCTAGTTGACCGCAAGCGCCAGAAACTTCTAAACCTTTAGAGTACCTAACTGGGGCTGGGTAGGATCGATCTGATATATATTTTTGAAAGGTTCGAATGGTTTCTTCAAAGGGCTTATCGTACTCAAGTCCAGGGTGGTGATTGAAGGGAATGAGGTTCACTTTTGCTCTAAATCCGTGCAAAAACTTAATCAGTTCTTTGGCTTCTTTTAGGGAAGTGTTTTTATCTTTAATTAAAATATATTCAAAAGTCATTCTTCTACCAGTCTTAGCTTGATAGTGGAGAAGGGCTTCTTTGAGCTCTGAAAGTGGGTATTTGCGGTTGATCGGCATAAGTTCCGTGCGGAGATCTTCTCTCGCAGCATGCAAAGAGACAGCCAGGGATGCCTTAGTGTCATCTGCAAGGGTCAAGAGTTTTGGAACAATCCCTGATGTGGAAATCGTGACGTTTTTTGGATTGAGACCATAGCCATCAATCATGAGATTAACCGATTTTATGACATTGTCGTAATTATCGAGAGGCTCCCCCATGCCCATAAAAACCACATGGGTTACAAATCGGCCTTCAGGTTTCACAATCGATTGGGCTAAGGCGAACTGAGCCATAATTTCCGCAGCGGAAAGATTTCTAAAAAAGCCAAGTTTCCCTGTCTGACAAAATGAGCAAGCCATCTTGCAGCCGACCTGGCTGGAAACACACAGGGAAATGCGATTCTCGTAGCGGAGAATGACCGATTCTATCAAATGGCCTTTTTCACTTTTTAAAAGAAGCTTTGTGGCTCCATCGTTGGCTTCCAGTCTTGATGTAATCTCAGGAAACTGCCAATCAAAGTCCGAATTTAAGTCTTGTTTTACCTCTTTGGGGATATTTGACATTTCCTCAGTCGAATAGACTTTATTGGTAAAGATCCATTGGTTCAGTTGGGCGGCTCTGAATTTAGCTAAACCTTTGGCGGTACTCCAAGCGGATAGCTCTTCGGGCGTAGTTTCAAATATGGATTTTTTTAATGACAGCACCAAACCTCCCCCAGCCAGTAACCTGGATGCTGGGGTTTTAGTCGCTCTTGGGTCCCCTGTCAATCAATTGTAAATCCATGAAATCACTGATGCTTTGAGCGCAATATCTGGGGGTTTCAGAACTTTAGGCCTTTAAAGTCTCTTTGAAGCACTTCTTTCGACTTCTGGTAGATCTTTGAAAATCTTTCGGAAATGGCTGCTGCATAGATGCCTGGAGATTTTCCAGGCCCGCGGTACACATAGGCGAAGGCAAAAAAGCGAAAATAATATACATCTTAATCGAAAGGAAAATCCACAAACGAAATCTGTTCCAACGATACTACATTTTCAATTCACTTCGACTTTGGGCTTTCTCTCTTAGTTTCTCATGGGCACTCAGTTTACAGGTAGAAATTAGATTTTAACGGCTCTATTTTATATCTGGGGCCTAGGCGAAATGGTTTAAGCTAAAAAAATGCTGCAATTTTCAAATGATAAAGTCATACT